>NZ_JAUOSC010000005.1:0-185070 GCF_030548285.1 Gilvimarinus sp. 1_MG-2023 | reverse complement strand
AGCTTCGCTGGCCTGTAAGGCCGAGCACACGTACGTGCGAGCCAATTGTACCGGGAACCGGTTCAATGACGGCTTGGATCGAAAAATACCGCTTGTTTCAATTTACTGGGAGCTTGGAGCGAAGAAAAAATAATGGTGCCCGGAGCCGGAATTGAACCGGCACGACCGATAAAGGTCGGCAGATTTTAAGTCTGCTGTGTCTACCAATTCCACCACCCGGGCAACGGGTACAGCGTTTAGCTGTTTCTTCTTTACCCGCGATGGGGTAAGGAAAGTGGAGGCGCGACCCGGAGTCGAACCGGGCTACGTGGATTTGCAATCCAGTGCATAACCGCTTTGCTATCGCGCCGTTAAGAGGGCGGCATTCTAGCCCATAATGGCTGCCCTGCCTACCTCTAAATATAAAAAAATATTGTTTTCACAAACCTAACTGTCTGATTATTAAGCAGTTAGACTTTCGTCTCTGGCATTAAACCACACAGGTAAGCGTGAGCTTACTGCGGGCTATCGCTGTCATCTGGCGCTTGAGCTTGTTCTGGAGCCTGGCTCGGCTCTGCCCCCATATCCGCCATCAGGAAAGGCGCGGCGGCTTTAAGGTATAAGACCATTGACCAGAGCGTCAGGGCCGCAGCCGCCACCAGGGCGATATAGCCGGCCCAGTTCAGCCAGTTAAAATCGGCCAGCAGCACAATCAGGGCAACCATCTGTAAAGTGGTTTTAATCTTACCAATATAAGAGACCGCCACACTGGCGCGCTGCCCCAGCTCGGCCATCCATTCGCGTAGCGCGGAAATGACAATTTCGCGACCGACAATAACCAGTGCGCAAACGGCAAACCAAGCTTCTGGGTGCAGAGTTACCAGTAGAACCAGCGCAATCACCACCATCAGCTTATCGGCTACGGGGTCGAGAAAGGCACCAAGCTTAGTGCTTTGGTTATATTTGCGGGCGACGTAGCCATCGGCCCAGTCAGTGATGGCGGCAGCACTGAATATAAGTGCTGAAATAAAATGAGCGCCATTGAAAGGCAGGAAAAACACCAGCACAAATAAAGGAATCAGGGCGATGCGTAACAGTGTCAGTTGATTGGCCAGAGTCATACAGCGAACTTCTTGTTAAACCTAAGTGAGTGATTGAGTATAAATCACTGTGTATAGCGGGATGATACACCAGTTAGGGCTATAAACATCAAGTATATGAGAGTTTTGCCTATTGTCTAAATTTCAAACACAAAACTCAAGCATGCCCAGAATCGATAAACACCCAGCGTTTGCCAAACCTGCCCGATAAAGCTGACAATGCCACCGGTCTATTTAACAACCAATGGCATTGTGCACAACCATAGGGTTATTGCGACTGTTCAGCCTCGCGGTGCGCCTCTAGTTCGGTTTGTAGGTCTTGGCCTAATTGCTGAATTTTAGGCATAAAAGACTGCATCATCCCTTGGGATAACTGCACCGAGTCATTCATCACAGCTGGCATTTTCGCCACCATCGATTGACCGGTTTCGGAACTATAAAACGCCAGCATATCTTGCACTTCTTGCTCGGTGTAATGCTCCAAATAAATATCAATCATGGGCTCTTTCAGTTTTGCCCAGCTCATCTCTTCACGCATTAGGTCGACAATTTTTTGCATATGCTTGTCGAAAATCTCTTCCTCTGAGGGTTTGATACCCATCTGCGCTTTCATACCGCTCAGCATTTGATCAAACTGGACATAAATATTATCAACCAGTGCATCCGCATTAGAAGCGCGCAGCAGCTCTTCCACACTCTCACGCTTACTTTCCTCTGCGATAGCACCAACGCTTACCACCATGCTCAACAGCAATACAATTACGCTCTTCATAAAACCCTCATTAATTTGTTACCACCCAACCTACCCTTTCACAGGCCCCATCAACACCCCTGGTTGCTTATGGCATAGCAGGGGCCAGCGGCCAACATAACATATATCCGGTAAAACAACGCTCAGCGGTAACGACCAAAACACTAAAAGGTGTGTTGAATAACACTTTGGAGGCAACCATCACCACTGGCATCAAATTGACTCTATAAAAGCCTACTCTGGAGCGAGTTTACTTCTCACTTCTTTAATGCGGCGGCTTTAAAAAAGCATAGCAAGCAGTACAAATTTTACCCCAACCACGCCTCTCACAATAATCATAACCCTACGTTACCGCCTATTTACGCCCTAAAGCCACTTTTTGGCGGCGACAATCACTGTCTGTACACTGTTAGGCAATAACCTATGGCGAGGCACGCATAAGTACAAAGGCTCAACAACGGGAACCGGTAGGGAGTGAATTTTAATTTTATCGGGTCTAGCGAATGCCGCAACCGCATGGGCTGGCAACACTGTAAAGCCCAGCCCCAGACTGACGGGCTCTAAAATCATGCTTATTTGATTGGAGAAACCCTGCTTAGGTATTAATCCCGCGTGCTCAAACTCGGGGTAATTGGCCCCCAGTAATAATCGCGCATGATGGCTGCCATCGGGGTGATCGATAAACCCTAATGTGTTTAACCCCTGCCAACTAGGCTGATCAAAATCAGCAGGTGTAACCAGTAATAGTGACTCTGTGGCTATGGGTTCACAGCTGATATCCGCGTGTGCAGACTCGCGGGTTATAAACCCTACATCAGCGCTAGCGTCGGCTACGGAACGCTCAATGTCGGCATTGGGGGCAAAGCGATATTCAATAACCAGTTTGGCGTGCTCGGCTTGCAACGATAACATCTGAGGATACAGCTTAAGCCCTACACTGCCTGGTGACATCACGCGCACTACACCTTCGTAGGCAGGGTCTTGCCCGATCTGCGTTTCTAAGTTTGCTAGCGCTTGTAAGATTTCCCCGGCATCTCTGTACAGGCGCTTGCCTGCCTCTGACAGCGTAAAACCTTTGCCTTGGCGCAGTATTAACGCCACCTCTAACTGAGCCTCTAACTTGCCAATATGCTGGCTTACACCCGACTGAGTCATGTGTAAGCGGTGCGCCGTTTGAGTAAAGTGCCCCACCTGCGCCAAAGTACAAAAGGTACGTAGCCACACTGTATTAATCATTACAAATTGTACTCATATTTATTTCATATGATTATTTTACGTTATTTATTGTAACTTGTAACCTAGCTCCTCTTTCAGCAAACGAGGAATCATCATGAGCAGTGCCTACCCAAGAAGTTTTTCTCATATTGGCATTTCAGTGCCCGATGTAAATAAAGCGGTGGAGTTTTACACCGAGGTTATGGGCTGGTATTTAATTATGCCTCCCACCGAAATTGAAGAAGACACAAGTGCCATTGGCGCTATGTGTACGGATGTATTTGGGGCCGGCTGGGGCGGATTTAAAATTGCTCACTTATCGACGGGTGACCGTATAGGTGTCGAGATTTTTCAATTTAATAACCAGCAAAATCCCGAGGATAATTTTGAATATTGGAAAACGGGGATTTTTCACTTTTGTGTACAAGACCCCAATGTCGAAGAACTTGCGGAGAAGATTGTGGCTGCAGGGGGTAAAAAACGCATGGCCGAGCCTCGCTATTATTACCCGGGTGAAAAGCCCTACCGTATGATTTATATGGAAGACCCGTTCGGCAATATTTTAGAGATATACAGCCACAGCTACGAGCTAGTATACAGCGCGGGTGCGTACGGATAATCCGTCTGCGTCCGGCTTAACAACCAACCCCGTAGGCACAAAAAAACCAGCGAAGCTTTACGCCGCGCTGGTTTTTCGTGACCACGCAAGTCACTATTTAGTCATGGGAGTGCTCAAGTGCATAGAAAGTAGCCTGAGTATAGTCCTCTTCATCAGCGGTATTATTTTGATTATAGGCGCCGGCTTTAAAATACATATACTGCCCGCCCTGATCGTAACCACTGCTACTCATGTCCACCACCTGTTTTACGGTAGGCTTGCCGTCCCGATAAATAAACACGGTCAGCTCGTTGCCCTCAACATTGATTTCGTAGCTGAACACCTCGTCCAGCGCAATCCCATCTTCTGGGTTAAATTCAATATTGGAGCGCCCGCCGATCATGTCGTACCAAGTGTCGTCGCCGCCTTGGATTTCATGGGCCAGGTAAATAGAACCCTTATCATTACTGGGCAACTTGCGGTAGTAAAGCCGCACGGGCTCATCGTCATTGGCATGAATCTGGCCAATGATCACCCGTCCAATCTGGTAGGCTTCACCGGTGGTTGATACTCGGTTTACGGCCAAGGTTGCCCGCATGTTGCCATCAACACCCCCGGCGGCGGCCAGGTCTTCGGCGGGCGCACTGCCGAACACCCAGTTATTGGCGTTTACGCCTTGAGTGTCGATACTCGTGTTACCGGCGCGCAACATTTCCCGCAGCTCCACCCGGGTATAGCTGGTGTTGGTTGAAGTTTTAAAACCTGTTGGCCCCACACGGAACACCATGCCACCGTCTGCACCGGTGTAAAAATAATCGGGCTGTTCATAACCATCGTTTAAATCATCTTCTTTAATATTATCGGCGCGGCCATTGCCGTCTTCATCCGTAGGGATACTGATATACCAGCGCGACAAATCAAAATTCTCAGAAGGGGGCTGATTAGGATCTAACTCACTAAGTGCTGGCGGGCCATTGGGTATGGTTGGCTGCTCATCTAAACCACCACAGCCGTGCACTTCAACTTCTAGTAAACTGTTCCAAAGATTGACGGAATTCCCTTGTCCAATAATGCGCACATATTGAGCGTCCAGTCGATCAAAAGTGTCCGCGTAGAAACCCTCGGTTCCCTGCGACTGGCCGCTAGCAACCAAAGTGACCCAGTTGTTGTTGTCAGTAGACGCTTCAATTGTATAAAAAGCGGTGCGCTCATCGGCGCTTAACCAAGCGGTTTTCACCTCGGCAATATTGGCCAGCGTACCCAAATCCAACACTAAGGCTTTGTCATCGCCTTCAGACGACCAGCGTGAATCACTGTTCAAACTTCCATCCAGAACATTAGCCGGCCCGTGACCGTCGTTACTGCCATCATCCGTGGCCTCAACAATCACCAAAGACTCGGTGCCTGTACATGCCGTCGGAGCCACAGACGAACTGGAAGAGGATGAGCCTGGAATAGTGGTAGAACTGCTGGAGCTGGATGAACCACAGCCGGCACATACTGCCGCGACAAGTGGAAGGACTAATATTAGGGGGTTACATCGAAACATGGGTACTCCTAGGGGTAAAACCCGGAACAGGGGGCTATCGACAGCTTTGAATATCTCAACAGCAGGAAGGTACCCGCTATCATCACTCTAATTATTGTTTAACATTCACACAGCGGTGAACTGATACGCATAATCAGATTAGTGTACAGCCCCCTACCAAATTGTCAACCAATATTGAAACCGTGTGTTCATGCGCCAAAGGTTGGACTTTTAACGTGTTAGACACGTGGTCACTCTGCCAATCACTTGCTACGCAGTGTGTCTGCAGTTGGGGGGTTTAAAGACGCTTACTGTCGCTTTCTCCAATACCGCTTCGAACGAGCTTTTTCAGCATTGAATATCACTGTGCATAAAACTGAAACTATGGCCGTATTAATTATTGTGTTAGCTTTAATTAATATTACTTATTGTTATTTCCGTTGCGCACTGTTAACCGGTAGTCTTTGTGGCGCGAAAATTAGCAGAAAGACTCAACCTAACGTATGAATGGCCCCCAACAGCCATCTGCCTTTGCTGGAGCACAACGCTTAATATGCAGAATTTACTTCAGCTTATTTCACCATTTGACCTCACTAAAGGCCGCCACACGCCATCTTTTTATGAGCGATATGCCGAATGGGATCAGCCTTCACGGCAAGTTCAAATATCGGCCATTAGCTTTTTAACGGCCATACTGTATGTGTTGTTTACCTTAATTGATAAGTCTTGGGCACCGGCGCACATTCAAACCTTAATGATGAAGTTTCACTTCTCAACGGTTATACCTTTATTGCTGTTTATCAGCTATTTTGCCTACAAACAGCGCTATTATAAATATGTCATGCTAGCACTCGCTATTTTTCCAATCATTAGCATATCGGGCCACGCCTATATTGCCAGTAAGTTGGGCAACACCTCCATGTATGTACCCGAAGGCTATCTTGGTATCTTTTGGATTTTTATTGCCTCGGGCATGACTTTTCGGTACGCCCTAGTCAGCGCGATCTGCGCCACAATTATTTTACTTGCTTCCGCTTTTTATTATATTGAGTCGAAAGATGTCTATGTAATGTATGTTTTTTGGGTGTTTTGTAGCTTTTCATTTGGATTTCTGGGAGCGTTGATCTTTGACCGAACACGCAAGCAAATGTTTATCAGCCAGCAAGCACTGAAAGATTTAGCCATTACCGACCCACTCACCGGAGTGTATAACCGCCATCAGCTCAACATCATACTCGCTCAAGAAATTGAACGCGGTCTTCGTTATAAGAACACGTTTGGTTTGCTAATCATTGATGTGGATTATTTTAAAAACATCAACGACTCCTATGGCCATGACGTGGGTGATGTCACCCTCAAGACCATTGCACAAGAACTGTCGCGCTCCATACGCGGCAATGACACACTTATTCGCTGGGGTGGCGAAGAATTTATTGTTATTGCCATTGAAACAAACCAGCACCAATTAATCACACTCGCCGAAAAGCTGCGAGAAAACATTGCCAACACAGATTTTAGTGAAGCTGATAAGGTGACAATCAGCATAGGAACAACATTATTTAAAGAAAATGATAGGCAATCAGACATGCTCTCTAGAGCAGATAAAGCACTTTACCAGGCCAAAGAAAAAGGCCGAAACACGACCGTGTATGCACCATAGCCAATAGTGGTATTGATAACTGCCGCGTTTAATACAACATTTTTTGGATTGGGGTAAATATTTTAGCGGCGGTTAGTTTAAGTACGTTTGCTTTTTGGCACATAGTTTAAAATAGAAATGGGCACAACTTTTCTGGGTGCGAACTCTTCTAAATCTCGGCGTTCAATAATATGCCCCAATCGACTCTCAATACTACAAAGCGTCTTAAAATCATCTTTAGACACCAATGAAACAGCCTCGCCTTTTGCACCCGCTCGGCCTGTTCGCCCTATGCGGTGAATATATTCATCTATTTCATTGGGCAAATCGTAATTAACAACACGATCTAAGTCATCAATATCCAGCCCCCTAGCCGCCACACCCGTAGCAACCAGCAAGCCGCACTTACCCGATTTAAAGTCATCCAGAATTTGCATGCGAACCACCTGGCTGCGATCACCATGAATATAGTCGGCAACAATGCCACGTTTGGCCAACTGTTCGACCAACTTCACTGCCCCATGTTTAGTACGAATAAATATGAGCGCCTGCTGCCATTGATGGGTCTGAATAAGATGACTCAACAACGCTGATTTTTTATCCTTATCAACGGTTACTAACCATTGCGAAATATCAGGCTTATTAACGTCACTGCCGGCCAGCAGTATTTCTACCGCATGATGAATCGTAGTTTTAACGAGCTGCTTAACCTGTGGCGAGATAGTGGCAGAAAACAATAAGTTTTGGCGTTCCTCAGGTAAGCGCTCGATGATCTTGTTAATATCACCGATAAAACCCATGTCGAGCATACGATCGGCTTCATCCAACACCAGACACTCGAGCTCATCAAAGTGTAATGCTCGCTGATGAGCCATATCCAACAACCTACCGGGTGTTGCCACAACAATATCCACACCATCAATCAACTGTCGTTTATGCAAGGCAATTTCACTGCCGCCATACATCGCTAAATAGCTGATATTTGAATATTTTGCATAGCGGGATATATTCTCAGCCACCTGTACAGCCAGCTCGCGAGTCGGCACTAAGACTAACGCGCGAATACGCTTGCCCCGCAACTTACGACCGGCAAGTCGCTCGATAATAGGCAATACAAAACTCGCTGTTTTACCCGTACCGGTTTGTGCTGTAGCGATCAAGTCTTTCCCTGAAAGTACAACAGGAATGGCTTTCTCTTGAATCGGTGTAGGGGATTCATAGCCCTGCTCGGCAATGGCTCGCACCAATGACTCACTTAAACCAAGCGCTGTAAATGGCATATAACCCCTTTAATAACCTATAAATAGAGAGTGCTCAATGAGCGACAGAGGACAATAATTGACTGGAAAGTTTGATAGCTGATGATAAAGCTAAGCAATAGCTAAAACGGCCCCAAAGGGGCCGCCAACACTCAAGTTTACCGACGATTAATCCGATTGGTCCCATCCAAGGCGGCCAAGCGATAGGCCTCCGCCATGGTGGGGTAATTAAAGGTGGTGTTTAAAAAGAAGTTAATCGTATTACCCCCATTGGCTTGCGACATAATCGCCTGACCGATGTGGACAATTTCGGCGGCTTCTGCGCCAAAGCAATGCACGCCCAACAGCTCACCGGTATCCACATGAAAGAGCAATTTAAGCATCCCGGCATCTTCGCCGCTGATTTGCCCGCGTGCGGTGTTTTTAAACAGGCAACGGCCCACTTCATAAGGTACTTTGGCTTCTGTCAGTTCGCTTTCGGTTTTACCCACCGAGCTAATTTCCGGCAAGGTGTAAATACCGGTAGGCACTTCGGACATTTTTGTGCATTCTTTGCCAAGAATAACCGCCGCCAACGCCCGGCCTTGGTCAAATGAAGCGCTGGCCAAACTAGGCCAACCAACCACATCGCCCACAGCGTAAACATTGTCTACATCGGTTTGGTACTGTTCATTCACCTTCAAATTACCGCGATGATCCGGCTCCAGCCCAATGGCTTCCAGATTGAGGTTGTCGGTATTGCCACTGCGGCCATTACACCACAGGATGGCATCGGCGGTAATTCGCTTGCCCGACTGCAGTTTAACGGTCACGCTGTGTTCGTTCGCTTCGATTTTTTCGTAGGTTTCGCTGTGGCGTACCCGTACACCGTTATCGCGCAGGTGATAACTTAAGGCATCGGAGATTTCGTCATCGAGGAAGGACAATAAACGGTCGCGGTTGTTGATTAAATCGACCTTAACACCTAAACCCGAGAAAATAGAGGCGTACTCACAGCCGATAACACCGGCCCCGTAAATAATTAAATGGCGCGGGGTGTGCTGCATTTCCAACACCGAATCGGAATCGTAAATCCGTGCCTGGGTAAAATCGATATCGGCCGGCTGATAAGGGCGCGAACCGGTAGCGATAATCACTTTATCGGCGGTGACCACTTCTTCGCGCGCGCCGTCCAATAGGTCGATTGCCACGGTGTGGGCGTCGATAAAGTGAGCAAAGCCCGAAAAGAGCTTCACGCGATTGCGAATGTAAAAGTCGGTGTGTAGCTCTACTTGTTTGGGGATAACCGCGCTGGCAGAAGCCAAAACTCTGGGGTAAGTTAAACGCCAGGTTTCGCCAATCTCGCGAAACAAAGTGCTGGTTTTAAACTGAATAATTTGCTTGACCATATGGCGCAGCGACTTTGACGGTATGGTGCCTTTGTGGGCACAGTTGCCCCCCACTAACGCACGTCCCTCTATCACCGCCACCCGCTTACCGGCCTTGGCCGATGCCATTGCCGCACTTTCGCCCGCAGGCCCCGAACCAATAATCAGTACATCAAAGGTATATTGTGACACTCGGTATCCCCTTCCTGAATGGCGCCCTCAGGCGCAGTGAGCTCTCTCGCTTTCAGCAGCTTTTGTTTGCCCGCAGGTGGGGCACAACCTCTGACGGGTTACTGCTTTTTGTCCGCCGCATTAACGGCTAAATGACCATTTTGCGGGGTTTCACCGCTTTTAATCTCTTCGCATTTTTTCTCATCGCCACCGCATAACTCGCAGGTGTAATCTTTCTCACCCAATGCGTCTCCAACCCCTCCGCAGGAGCCTGTCAGGGGTTTACGACCAAAAATAACGCCGATAGCCATGGCGCTGATAATCAGCAACATGGCGAAGAAGGCCACTAAAAATGTACCCATACGAGCACCTCTTTTAAACGTTCGTTCCGGGCCTTAAGGGCCCGTGAACTGAGAAAAATGACTGGATTGCGACTCGGTAAAGCCGTCACCGTCTTTGACAATCATATAGACGGCAAGTTTTTCCGCCTCGGCCAGTTGCATGCCTTGCTCCGGCCCCAGCACATTCAGTGCGGTGGCCCAGGCGTCAGCACGAGCGGCCGTATCGGCGACAACCGTTACCGATACTAGCTTGTGATTGATGGGTTTGCCGGTGACAGGGTCAATGGTGTGTGAGTAACGCATCCCATCAACCTCAAAATAATTGCGGTAGTCGCCAGAGGTGGCAATAGCGTGGTCACTCAAGCTGATGGCTTTAGCTACCGAGCCTGTCAACATGCTGGGCTGTTCAACCGCAATGCGCCACTTCGAGCCTCGCGGGCTGTGGCCCTTAACGCGTACTTCGCCTCCTATTTCCACCATAAAGCTGGCAATACCCTGCTCAACCAGCTCTCGTACTATCCAGTCTACACCATAGCCCTTGGCCACGGCGGACAAGTCGACAAAAATTGGCGCGCTTCGGCGCGCTTGATTGCCATTTAGCTCAAGCTTCTGGTAACCGGTTAATGCTTGAGCTGCGGCTAGCTCCTCTTCACTTGGGACGACTTCCGGCTGCATTTGCGGCCCAAAGCCCCATAAATTAACCAGTGGGCCCACAGTTACATCAAAAGCGCCATCGCTGGCTTCACTGATGTCCTGACTGATCGCTAGCACTTCCAGCAAGGGAGAAGACAGATCCACCCACTGCCCAGCCTCGGCGTCATTAAAACGCATTAACTGCGAGTCGGGAATGTAGGTGGACATTAACTGGTTGATGTACTGCAGCTGCTCATCTACCTGATCTTGCAGCGCATTAACATCAACCCCCAAAGGAGTGTTTGCCTGCCCCACCAGGGTGATGTGATAACTGGTGCCCATAGTACGCCCGCTGAATTTGGCGACCTCATACTCAGGCGCTCGATCGCAGCCGGCAATACACAATCCCACAAACAAAAACGAGGCTAGTAACACCAGCCTCGTTTTTGTCATTGCGTTGTAGGCAAACATGATTACTTGATTTATCACCTTTGTTTAGCCACCAAAGTCATCAAGCATAATGTTTTCTTCTTCAACACCGAGGTCTTGCAACAGTTTAATAACCGCAGCATTCATCATCGGAGGCCCACACATATAGAACTCACAATCTTCCGGGGCTGGGTGATCCTTCAAATATTCTTCAAACAGAACATTGTGGATAAAGCCGGTCAGGCCTTCCCAGTTATCTTCAGGCTGTGGGTCAGACATGGCCACATGCCAAGTGAAGTTGTCGTTCTCATTGGCCAGCATGTCGTATTCATCTTGGTAAAACAGCTCTTTCAAAGAGCGAGCGCCGTACCAGAATGAAATTTTACGCTTACTGTTTAAGCGCTTAAGCTGATCAAAAATGTGCGAACGCATTGGCGCCATACCCGCACCACCACCAACGAACACCATTTCCGCGTCAGTGTCTTTGGCGAAGAACTCACCAAACGGACCGAATACAGTGATTTTGTCACCCGGCTTCAGATTGAAGACATAAGTGGACATAACGCCCGGTTGAATGTCTTTCGAGCCTGGAGGTGGCGTAGCAATACGAATGTTGAACTTAACCAGACCTTTTTCTTCTGGGTAGTTCGCCATTGAGTAGGCACGCTGAACGGTTTCAGTGCTTTTAGCTTTTAAGTTAAAGAAACCGAAACGCTCCCAGTCACCGCGGAATTGCTCTTCGATATCAAAGTCAGAAAAATTAATATCGTAAGGAGGACATTCTAACTGAACGTAACCACCGGCACGGAAGTCGACGTTTTCGCCTTCGGGCAATTTTAGCGTCAGCTCTTTAATAAAGGTCGCCACATTGGGGTTTGACTCAACGGTACACTCCCACTGCTTAACACCGAAGACATCTTCAGGCACTTCCACTTTCATGTCTTGCTTGACCGGCGCCTGACAAGACAAACGCCAGCCTTCATTGGCTTCACGCTTGGTGAAATGGCTCTCTTCGGTAGGCAGCATAGAGCCGCCACCTTCTTTGACCACACAGCGACACTGGGCACAGGTACCGCCGCCGCCACAGGCTGAAGGCAAGAACAAGCCAGCGCCAGACAGCGTTTGCAACAATTTGCCACCGGCAGGTACGGTCAGTGTTTTTTCGTCATTAATGACAATATTAACATCGCCGGATGATACCAACTTCGCACGCGCACCCAGGATCACAAACACCAGGGCCAGTACAATAACGGTGAACATCACAACGCCAAGAATAATCTCAATATTCAAAATGTGATTCCTCGCTGATTACAGATCAATACCGCCGAAGGACATGAAGCCCAGCGACATCAGACCAACGGTAATGAATGTAATACCCAGGCCGCGCAGACCTTCAGGTACATCGGAGTACTTCATTTTTTCGCGAATACCAGCCAAAGCGGTAATAGCCAATGCCCAGCCCACACCGGAGCCTGCACCAAACACGACACTTTCACCAAAATCGTAATCGCGCTGTACCATCAACAATGAACCACCCAAAATGGCGCAGTTCACTGTAATCAGCGGTAAGAATACACCCAACGCGTTGTATAGCGCCGGGAAGTATTTATCCAGAATCATTTCCAGAATTTGCACCAACGCGGCAATAACACCGATGTAGGTAATCAAACCCAAGAAGCTCAGGTCCACATCCGGCAGGCCGGCCCACGCCAGTGCGCCGTCGGCCAATACGAAGTTATACAGCAAGTTGTTAACCGGTACGGTAATAACCTGTACCACAACAACCGCGATACCCAGTCCGAATGCCGCCCCGATTTTCTTCGAGATCGCCAGAAAGGTACACATCCCCAGGAAGAACGCCAGAGCGATGTTGTCGATAAAAATCGACCGAACAAATAAACTTAAATACGCTTCCACGATCAGACCTCCTGCGCTTGCGGCTTAGTGTTAGGTGCCATTTTGTAATCCGGCGCTTCAATTTGATCTTTTTTCCAGACACGAATGCCCCAAATAAATAAACCGATCAAGAAGAACGCACTTGGTGGCATCAATAACAGGCCGTTGGGCGTGTACCAACCACCTTCGGTGGCCAGAGGCAAGATTTGATGGCCCAGCAGGCTACCGGAACCGAACAATTCACGAATCACCGCCAGCGCAATCAAAATAGCGCTGTAACCCAAACCATTACCGACCCCATCAAAGAAGCTGGCAAGCGGTGGGTTTTTCATGGCAAAGGCTTCGGCGCGACCCATTACGATACAGTTGGTAATAATCAAACCAACAAATACCGACAACTGCTTACTGATTTCGTAAGCGTAGGCTTTTAGCACTTCGTCCACCACAATCACCAGCGAGGCGATAATGGTCATTTGCACGATGATACGAATGTTGCCCGGCGCGTGGTTACGCACCAATGAAACAAATAAGTTCGAAAAAGCTGTTACCGAGGTCAGTGCGATACACATCACCAAGGTCACAGACAATTTACTGGTTACCGCCAGGGCCGAACAGATACCGAGAATCTGCAGTGCAATGGGGTTGTTGGAAAATACCGGGGCAAATAAAAGCTCTTTTACTTTCATGGTATTAGGCCTCCCCTTTTTTCAAGTTGGCGAGGAAAGTTTTATAACCGTTTTCACCCAGCCAAAACTGAACCAAATTACCGACGCCGCGACTTGTCAAAGTAGCACCTGACAGACCATCGACCTTGTGCTCCGCGTTTGGTGTGTTGGCGTCAACCATGCCTTTAATCACATTCAGTTGAGCATCACCATCGTCGCCGTAGACTTCTTTGCCTTCCCACAGTGCTTTCCAGGCGGGATTATCAACTTCGCCACCCAGCCCCGGAGTTTCGCCGTGCTCGTAGAAGCCCAAACCCACTACGGTATTCAGATCCGAGTCCAACGCCATAAAGCCGTACAGGGTTGACCACAGACCGTAACCGCGAATAGGCAGCACTAAGGTTTCGAGCCCGCTGTCGCCTTCGATCATATACACCAGGCCAATGTTTTCACGACTGCCAATTTTGGCAAGGTCTTGATCGGCCGTTAAGTCTTCTGAGCGCGCAGGGTCTTTCGACGCTTTGCGCTGATCGTATTCGGCAACAGCCACTTCGTCGGTGAAGGTACCTTTGTCAAAATTAACCGCACGGGTTTTAACCCGGTCGCTAAAGACGACTTCAACACCTTGACTGCTGGCTTCATCCGCAAGGCCGGCCGCGGCCAGGATATTGCGTTTAAAGTCCAGCGACTTGTTTTTTTCCTGCACAGGGCGCAGGAGAACGGCAGCGGTAGAGACCACCACCGAACAGACGATACACAGTAAAATCGTTACTATGAGCGTCTTTTTGATGGAATCATTACTAGCCACGCGCCAACCTCCGCTTAATATTTGCTTCAACCACAAAGTAATCGATCAGCGGTGCAAACAAGTTGGCAAACAATATCGCCAACATCATGCCTTCGGGGAAGGCAGGGTTTACTACGCGAATGATGACCACCATAAAACCAATTAAAGCACCAAACCAATATTTACCCGTGTTGGTCATTGCCGCCGACACAGGGTCCGTCGCCATAAAGATCATACCGAAGGCAAAGCCGCCGATGACCAAATGCCAGTACCAGGGTAGCCCCATGGCCGGATTGCCAGCGGCATCCCCAAACAGGTTACATATCAACGCGGTGGCAATCATACCCAGCATAACGCCCAGCACAATGCGCCAGGAAGCAATACCCATCACCAGCAGCACAGCGCCACCGATAAAAATTGCCAAGGTTGAAGTCTCACCGATACTGCCTTGAATATTACCCAAGAAGGCATCCATCCAAGTCATTTGACCAGCAATGGCGTCCATACCACCTTGCGCGGCCAGCGACAGCGCAGTGGCGCCGGTGTAGCCGTCAACCGTGGTCCAAACTGCATCGCCCGACATAGCCGGAGCATAGGCGAAGAACAAGAAGGCACGACCAGTTAACGCCGGGTTTAAGAAGTTTTTGCCGGTACCACCGAACACTTCTTTACCCAGCACCACACCAAAGCTAATACCGAGAGCGGCGTAAAGCAGGGGTAAATCGGGCGGGCAAATAAGCGCGAACAGCACAGAGGTTACAAAGAAACCTTCATTCACCTCGTGACCACGGATAGAAGCAAACAACACTTCCCAAAAACCGCCGACAATAAACACGACCGCATAAATAGGCAGGAAGTAAGCGGCGCCGTGCACCAAACAATCCCAAATGCTGTTGGGGTCGAAACCTGCTACGAGACTGATCAGGGCAATACGCCAGCCTTCACCGGCACCGGAGCCCATTTGCGCCAAAATTTCATTGGCCTGATGGCCAACGTTGTACATGCCGAAGAACATGGCGGGAAAAGTACAGGCCCACACCGTGATCATCATACGCTTGAGGTCAATCCCGTCGCGCACATGGCTGGTAGTTTTGGTGACATCCGAAGGTCGGAATAAGCCGGTATCAATCGCCTCAAACAGCGAGTACCACTTTTCTAGCTTACCGCCTTTATGAAAGTTCGGTTCGATTTTGTCGAGGAAATTACGCAATGCTTTCATCCCTTAACCCTCCAGCTCAATTCGGGTGAGATTGTCGCGCAGAATCGGGCCGTATTCGTACTTACCCGGGCAGACAAAAGTACACAGAGCCAGATCTTCTTCTTCCAGCTCCAAACAACCCAATTTTTGAGCAGTATCTGTGTCGCCAACAATCAGCGCACGCAGCAGTTGCGTAGGCAGAATATCCAGCGGCATTACTTTCTCGTACGAGCCCACAGGCACCATAGCGCGCTCACTACCCATAGTGGTGGTCGTGAAGTTGAAGCGCTTGGACGGCATCAGTTTGGACAAATACAGATTCAATACCGAGAAGTAATTGGTACCGGCGCGCAGATAGTGCAGCATGGGGCGGTCGTCCCCTTCGCTCAGCACACTGACCTGCTGATGATAGCGACCCAGGTAGGCGTAGGGCCCACGAGCGGTGCGACCACCAAATACCGAACCGGAAATAAGACGATTGTTGCCGCCTTTGAGTGCGCCGGCGGTCAGCTCTTCGAGGTTGGCCCCTATACGGGTGCGTACCAGTGCCGGAGCCTCAACTTGTGGTCCGCCTAGAGCCACTACCCGAGAGGTTTCGATGCGGCCTTCGCTAAACAGCACACCGAAAGCAACAACATCTTGGTAGTTAATGGTCCAGACAAACTTATCGGCTTTGACCGGGTCCAGGTGGTGAATATGCGTACCCGCGTTACCTGCTGGGTGCACACCGCCGAACTCGGCAAGCTGAATTTGACCACCATCCGCGGCTGGAATATCAGCGCCCTGTGCTTTACAGACGAATACCTTGCCGTCGGTCAATTTGGTCAGAACTTGCAGGCCTTGTTTAAAAGCTGCTTCCTGCCCCTTGAGCACAACCTCAGGGTTCGCTGCCAGAGGATTGGTATCAATCGCTGTGACAAAGATAGAGTTTGGTTTGGCGTCCAGCGCAGGCACCTTGCTGTAAGGGCGTGTACGCAGTGCGGTCCATAGACCGGACTGATTGAGCTGATCGCGAACGGCTTGGCCGTCGGCTTGTTGCAGCTCAGCATCGCTGTAAGCTTGATAGGATTCGGCCGCATCGCCCTCGACGTCAATGACGACAGTTTGCAGCATGCGGCGCTCACCACGATTAATCGCGGCAACAGTACCCGATGCTGGAGCGGTATAGCGAACCCCTTCGGTTTTTTTATCGGTAAACAGTAACTGTCCAAGCTTGACCTTATCACCCACGGCTACCGCCATAGTTGGCTTCATGCCGTGATAATCTGGGCCGATGACTGCCACGGTACGGGCAGCTGGCCCGTCCTTGATAGCCTGCTCGGGCGCACCGGATATAGGTAAATCCAATCCCCGACGAATCTTTATCATACGTCTGACCTAATCACTCGTTGGATTAATATGTAGCACGACTCAATGGAGCCGCAGTGTGCTGTGCTGGTGTTGTACCAGCGGCTTCTATTGCATTGAAGCTTTATCGGTATCTGGCAAGACTAATCTGGCAGCATTAATAATGCCGTCCAGAGGATCAATTTGCTATTTCTCAGGCATTTACCCAACTCACCAATACGAGTGGCGAAATTCGGGCGCAACTTGCCCCACCAGCTTAAAAATCGCGGCAATTATAAAGATCGACGCCGACAAAGGCCAGCATATAGGCACAAATTTACTCAGCAAAATCTTGTCGGCCGGCGAAATTGGCCAAGGATTGCACCACCGACTACAGGTTGAAGCAAAAACAGGTACAATCGCGCCTGATTTCTGCAACTATCCACGACTATGACTGAACTAAACCCCCAGCACCCGAAAATCTCTACCAAAGCCGGCGACAGACGCCAGTGGGGCAAGCTGCACGGCAGCGCCTCTGCCCTCGCTTTGGCCCGCGCCGCAGGCGAGCACCAAGGGTTAAGTTTAGTCATTACCAGCGACACTGCCAGCGCCCAGCGGTTGGAATCCGAATTATCTTTCTTTAGCGGCCCCGAGCTCGACATACTGCACCTGGCCGACTGGGAGACACTGCCCTACGACAGTATCTCCCCACACCAGGACATTATTTCAGAGCGCTTGCGCACCCTGTTTAAGCTGCCCGGCGTAAAACAGGGCATTCTTGTGGTGCCAGTCACCAGCTTGATGCAGCGATTAATGCCCACAGACTATTTGCTGGCCGGAAGCCTTGACCTTAAAGTCGGCGACCAGTTGAATGTGGACACCCTGCGCACCAACCTGACCAAAGCGGGCTACCGATCGGTGGATACCGTTTACGAGCATGGCGAGTACACGGTGCGCGGCTCTCTGATTGACCTCTACCCCATGGGCAGCGAATGGCCGCTGCGCATCGACCTGTTTGACGATGAAATTGACAGCCTGCGTACTTTCGACCCCGACACCCAACTCACAGAAGATAAAATCGAGCAGATCGAGCTGCTGCCGGCGCGGGAGTACCCACTCGACAAACAGGGGGTTAGTGCGTTTAAGCAGCGCTGGCACCAACGCTTTGACGTTGACCCCACCGCCTGCTCAATTTACCGCGATATCAGCGACGGTATTGCCCCCCCTGGTATCGAATACTATCTACCGCTGTTTTTCGATCACACCAGCACCTTATTTGATTATTTGCCAAATAACACTGTCGCCTATACCACCGGCGACATTAATGCGGCCGTAAAACACTTTTGGACCGAGCTGTCAGCCCGCTTTGAATCGCGTCGTGTAGACAATACCCGGCCACTCTTGGCTCCGGAAGAAATCTACCTGCGCGACGAACAATTGTTTGGCTCACTCAAAGCAATCAGCCGTACCGACTTGAGCAGCCACGCTATCGAGAGCGGCGCGGGTCGCGACAACTTCGCCTGCTCGGAGCCGCCCTCACTGCCGGTTAACGCCCAAAGCGAGAACCCGTTAACCGCGCTAGAAGCCTTTTTAATGGAATTCTCTGGCCGCGTTTTGTTTTGCGCCGAATCCGCTGGCCGGCGTGAAACCCTGCTCGAATTACTGGGGCGCAGTCGCCTGCAACCAAAAGAAGTTCCAAACTGGCAAGCGTTTATCGATGGCAGCGACAAGCTCGCCATTACCGTGGGCGACATTGATCAAGGTCTCTACATTGAAGACCCCGCCATCGCACTAATTGCCGAAAGCCAGTTATTTGGCGAGCGAGTGCAACAAACACGGCGCCGCAAACAAAGCCAAGACAATGCCGACAATGTGGTCAAAAACCTTACCGAGTTGCAAGTGGGCGCGCCGGTGGTACACATCGACCACGGCGTAGGTCGCTATCGCGGCCTAGAGACCATCACGATTGAGAATGAGACCAACGAATTCTTAATGTTGGAGTACGCCGACGAGGCCAAACTCTACGTGCCCGTTACCAGTTTACATTTAATTAGCCGCTACAGCGGAGCCGATGAGAACGTCGCCCCACTGCATCGACTGGGCTCAGAGCAGTGGAGCCGCGCCAAACGCAAAGCCGCCGAGCAGGTACGCGATACCGCCGCCGAGCTGCTGGATATTTACGCGCGACGTGCGGCGCGCAAAGGCCACGCCTTTACCGACCCCAAGGCCGATTATTTAACCTTTTCAGCAGGCTTCCCCTTTGAAGAGACACCGGACCAGCAGGTGGCCATCGATAATGTCGTGCGCGATATGCTCGCCCCTCAGCCGATGGACCGACTGGTGTGCGGCGATGTCGGCTTCGGCAAAACAGAGGTGGCCATGCGCGCGGCGTTTGTCGCCGCCCACGCGGGCAAGCAGGTGGCCATTCTTGCCCCCACCACCCTGCTCGCACAGCAGCACTATGAAAGCCTCAAAGACCGCTTTGCCAGCTGGCCATTTAGCATTGAGGTTATGTCGCGCTTTCGCACCAACAAAGACGTTGAAGCGGTTAAGAAGCGCCTGGCCGAAGGTAAGGTTGATATTGTGGTCGGCACCCACAAACTTATTCAGCCAGACATTAAATACAAAGATTTGGGCCTGTTGATTATCGACGAAGAGCACCGCTTTGGTGTCCGTCAAAAGGAGCAATTAAAGAAGCTGCGCGCCGAGATCGATATGCTGGCCATGACGGCCACGCCTATTCCGCGCACACTGAACATGTCGATGGCAGGCATCCGCGATTTGTCCATCATTGCCACGCCCCCGGCGCGGCGCTTATCGGTCAAAACCTTTGTACGCCAACATGAAGACGCCGTTATTAAGGAGGCGATACTGCGCGAAATTTTGCGCGGCGGCCAGGTGTATTACCTGCACAACGAGGTGAAAAGTATCGAGCGCACAGCGCGAGCGCTGCAAGAGCTGGTGCCCGAGGCGCGCATCGGCATAGGCCACGGCCAAATGCGCGAACGCGAGCTGGAAAAAGTGATGTCCGACTTTTACCACAAGCGCTTCAATGTCATGGTGTGCTCCACCATTATTGAGACTGGCATCGATATTCCGAGCGCCAACACCATCATTATTCACCGCGCCGATAAATTTGGTTTGGCCCAATTACACCAATTGCGCGGCCGCGTGGGTCGCTCCCACCACCAGGCTTACGCCTACCTACTGACACCGGAAAAGCGCGCCATGACCGCCGACTCAGTAAAACGACTAGAAGCCATTGCTGCGGCGCAAGATCTGGGCGCGGGCTTTACCCTCGCCACCCACGATATGGAAATCCGTGGCGCCGGTGAACTGTTAGGTGACGAACAATCCGGACAAATTCAAACTGTGGGCTTTTCCATGTATATGGATATGCTCGACCGCGCGGTTAAAGCCATGCGCGCTGGCAAAGAACCTAATATTGAACACCCTTTAGCCGACAACACTGATGTAAACCTGCGTATTCCGGCGCTGATACCGGATGATTATTTACCGGATGTACACACCCGCTTGGTGCTGTATAAACGTATCGCCGGAGCCGAAAACCGCGAGGCTTTGCGCGAGCTACAAGTTGAAATGATTGACCGCTTTGGCCTACTGCCTGAGCCGGCCAAGAACTTAATGCGCGTTACCGAGCTTAAACTGATGGCGGAGGCCATGGGGGTCACTAAACTGGAGGCCTCTGCCTCGGGCGGCAAAATTGCGTTTGGTGCCGACATACAGGTAGACCCGTTAAAAATTGTGCAGCTGGTGCAAGCGCAGCCAAAGGTATTTTCTCTGGCCGGGGCCAGCGGCTTAAGCTTTAAAATTCCGATGGAGGAACCTGAAGAGCGGCTGCAGTGCATCACAGATTTACTGGAAACCTTACAGTCGAATTAGGGCCTGCTCACTCTAACAGGCTGCTAGAATCCACCTGCTGGAAGCCAGTTTTGCTTCCAGCTAGGCGCCGTGAGTACAGTTGGTTACTCCCAATAAACGAGAGGCAACAACGCTAGAGGAAAAACTGGCCCCAGCCCTTCGGGTTGTGGCTAAAAAACCACCACTCTGCGTTTCTCGTCTTTCATTTGGAGTAACCAGACATCTCTCCTCGCGCCTTGATTGGTGAATTTTTAGTCGCAACAGGTCGTACTCAATTAGTGTGAACAGGCCCTAGCGTTTAGCGAACCATAAGCGCTAGACTGTCGACCAGACAACGGAAGCAATTACCCATGAAATCAATCTTTACCCCGCTACTGAGTACCGTCTCATCCGCTTTACTATTGTTTTGCAGCAATGCCGGCCTAGCGCAAAGCTCCCCGCACGAAGGCTGGTATGAAGTCGAAGTCATCGTTTTTGCCCGTCCTTTAAGCAGTGATGAGCGCTGGCCTGAAGACATCACACTGGACTACCCACTCAACTGGGAAGCGCTAAAAGACCCTGAGGCCGACTATCGACAGCGGCTGGAACAAGCTCAGCAAGCGCCTCAAGAACAGCGGCCAACGGATTACAACGACGATACGAATCTACCAACGGCAGACACCAACACCTCTCAGGGGCAAACACAAGACGAGCAACAAGCCAGACTTGATGCAGTAGAACCCGTGGATTTGGCGCGCAGTGAGCGCTACCGCCTACCGCAGGACACACGCAAGCTCAATGCTCTGGAGCGCCGCATTAATGCTCAACCGGGTTACCGTGTTTTATTTCACGAGGCCTGGCGTCAATTTGTCACAGGCAAGGCGCAGGCGCCGTGGATCATTATTGAAGGTGGTGAAAGTTATGGTGAGCACCGCGAATTAGAAGGCAGCCTCAACATTAACGTTGCGCGTTACCTACATATACACACGGACTTGTGGTTTACCGAATTTCAGATCAACACAGGCCAGAGCCATCGCCAATGGCCATCTCTGCCGGAAAGCCCTGAAAAACGACTGCACAAGGCATTTACCTCTGAGGCCACACTCTCGGCCATGGATTTACGTCACTCGCAGTCAGGCTTTGGACAAGATAACACTATGTTTAGCGCAAACAATATGAGTGGCGAGTCGAGCCAATCCAGCGAGCTGGACACCCTGCTCAACGACTTTCTCGATGCCCCCTATATACCGCGCCGAATCTACACGCTGGATCAACGCCGCCGTATGCGCAGTACCGAGCTTCACTACCTTGACCATCCCCGTCTCGGTTTATTGATCAAAATTCTGCCCTATGAATTGCCCCCCGAAGAGGAGGCAACAGAGCCAGAAAGCGCGGCTCAACAGGAAGGTGCGGTACAACAATAAAGGGCACCACAGAAGGCGGCCGCGTAAGAATAAGGAAGATCAATAATAAGCCAGCCGGCGATAATTAAAATCGCCGGCTAACATCTGAGTGCTTTGTTTGATGTACTCTATCAAAGCTTAAAATTGTACGTATTAGCTGTGCTTTTATAGCTGTGTTTACAGTTGTCTTTACAGCTGTACTACGTCGTCCGCCTGTAGGCCTTTGTCGCCTTTTTGTACCGCGAATTCTACGTTTTGCCCTTCCGCTAAAGACCGGTATCCCTCACCGCGAATACTTCGATAGTGCACAAACACATCTTCGCTTTCTTCACCACGGGTAATAAATCCGTAACCACGGGCATTATTAAACCACTTTACCGTTCCGGATAAGCGCTCAGACATACTGCTAACCTCATTATTTTTATTCATAAATACTGCAAATACTGCAAGTGGTCCCACACCACTGCGCACTGGCTTCATTTAGCCAATCCTTACTCTTTTTTACTTTATTGTGTGCAAATTGTCCACCATTCAGCCTGTTTTCATAGCTAAGAGGTGCTCTTTACATAGATTCCGGGCAAGTTACGCGACAATTCCCTGTCATCCATACCAAAACCAAACACATACTGATCGGGTACAGTGAGTGCCTCATAGTCGGCATTAATCACAGCGGGCTCAGCCAACACTTTGCGGGCCAGCACCATGCTTTTCACCTTATCTGCCCCCTGATTTATACAATATTCACGCACCTCAGCCAAAGTAATCCCTTGATCTAAGATATCATCTACCAGCAAAACCCTACGCCCGGCTAAATTTACCTGAGGGCGATGCAACCAGGTAAGTTCAGAGGCGGGTTCATTGCCCTGATAGCGGGTCGCGTGGACATAATCCACCTCGATTGGCAACGTCAGCTTGGGCAGCAAGGCCCCCGCCGTCACCAGTGCGCCTTTCATAATAACCAGCACGACAATAGGCTCGGCACAGTCACTGAAATCGCGATCAATAGCGGCAGCCACACCGGCAAGCGCCGCGTCTATATCCGCAAGTGTGTACAGGCAAGTTACACTCACTCTCCATTACCACTATTTACGCTGACGCCATCTGGCAAATGCAAAGTGCGTGTTGGGAAGGCACATTCAGCCTCATGCTCAGCCACGATTTTCAGGATTTTTAGCAATACATCCTGCTTAACTTCGTGATAACGCACCCAGTTCACCGTCTTAGTAAAGGTATACACAAAGAAATTCAGTGACGAATCCGCAAAGGCATTAAAGTTGACGATCAGGGTCTGATTGTTGTCAATTTCCTCGTGCTGCTCCAGCATAGCGCGAACTTTTTCGACAATAGCAGGCACTTTTTCGGCATCTTCGTAGCGCACACCAATGGTTTCATAGATCCGCCGGTTGAACATACGCGAGGGGTTTTCCACCGATATTTGAGTAAACGTTTGATTGGGAACGTACAGTGGACGCTTATCAAAGGTGCGTATGCGAGTCAGGCGCAAGCCTATCTCTTCAACCGTACCTTCTATTTCTTGATCGGGCGAGCGAACCCAATCGCCAACTTTAAAGGGGCGATCCAAATAAATCATCAAACCGCCAAAGAAGTTAGCCAATAGGTCTTTGGCCGCGAAACCAACAGCAATACCACCTACCCCGCCAAACGCTAACACACCTGAGATGCTGTACCCCATTGATTGCAGTAAGACCAACCCAGAGGTAATAACAATGGCGATACGCAGCAACTTTCCCACCGCCATCACCGTGGTAGGATCTGCCGTTTTACCCGATTCAGGGATAAGAAAATTTTTCTCACCGTATTTCACAAGCCGCACTAAAAACCAGCTCAGCAAAACAATGACACCCACTCGCAAGATTGAATCGGCGTACTGCAATACTGACTCTTCGGTTACATCGTGGGCAATTTCTGCCGCCCAAGACAACCCCACCAGCCAAATCAGCCAGCGCAGCGGGGCCATAGCAGCTTCGACAATGGTGTCGTCCCACCGGTTTTTTGACTTGTGGGCATGCTTTACGACGACCTTTAACAGTCGGCGTACAAAAGCTGCCAACAGCAAAGTGACAAACACCAACAAAAACACTTGCACCATCCACAGCTTTTCATTGGCAATCAGCTGCTCCACCCAAGTTTGCACTTGATCCATTTTTTCTCACCTTTCTGACCTACGGATACAGGGGACGCAGTATATCAACGCTGCCTATAAACTGCAGCCAATCCCACTCAACTCCATTAACTTTATAAATTTCAGTCACTTAGATCTACTACTGTTTGGTGTATCGAAAAACTCTTGCACCCGCACATTAACTGTATATAATTACAGATACTGTATAACCAAACAGTAAAACAACCGCCGGGCTAGTGAGCCGTTTATTTTTTAATAGGCCAATCACCAGCCACTGAGTAAATAGGGATGCTTATGCAAAACCTGACCGCACGCCAACAGCAAGTGTTTGAACTGATTAAAAGTTACTCTGAGGAGACAGGCTACCCGCCCACGCGGGCAGAGATTGCCCGTATGCTCGGTTACAAGTCGGCCAATGCAGCCGAAGAGCACATTAAAGCACTGGCCCGCAAAGGCGCTATTGAACTTATACCCGGTGCTTCGCGCGGTATTCGCATTCCTGAAACACAGGAAGGTCTGCCTATAATCGGCCAAGTGGCCGCCGGCAACCCTATTTTGGCGGAAGAGCATATTGAAGATTACTGTAAAATGCCGGCCGATTTTTTTAGCCCACGGGCCGATTTTTTCCTCAATGTGCGCGGCATGAGTATGCGCGATGCCGGTATTTTAGATGGCGACCTACTCGCAGTTCACCGTACCGACCAGGTGCACAACGGCCAAATTGTCGTTGCACGCATCGAGGAAGAGGTGACGGTCAAGCGCTTTAAACGCGAAGGTAATCGCGCCCTGATTGAACTCTGGCCGGAAAACCCCGACTTTGATGTAATTCGTGTGGATTTGCGCGATCAAGACTTCGCCATTGAAGGCCTCAGTGTAGGAGTGTTGCGCCGTGACTAATCTACAACTTAACCACAGCCAACAGCAGGAACAGGCCACCCTAACTGAGCTGGTGCTTACCCATGGCGCGGCGCAATCTTGGGCCATGGTCATGCCCATGATTGCTCACCTTAGCCACCAAAGCGACGGGCGCTGGCTAACCTGGATTACCCGCGAAACCATCCCCCATGAGCTGTTACAGCGCTACGACGTCGACACCACACGACTGCGCCTGGTGCACTGTAAAGACGATGAAAAGCAATTGTGGGTCAGCTGGGATGCTCTCGCCCTAGGTAACAGTCATACGGTGATTGCCAGCCCAGGAAAATTGGGCCGTCAGGCACTGGCACAGCTCGAACAAGCGGCCAATCAAGGTCATTGTCACGGATTGTTATTGCGCGAGAGATAAGCCTAGAGAAACGCCTAGGTGCATCTGGGTGTTGTGCGGCTAAATAGCCTTACTTTGAGCGCTGGATGCTTATCTATCAATTTTGATCACAGCGTCGGCCATAAAGGCTCGGGACAGGCTAATAATAACGTTACGGCGCCGCTCGGTAAGCGTTGGGGTTAATGCAGGGTGCGCTTATCGTAAAGCGCGGACTCTGTCTCTGTAGTGGCGGCCTCAAAGGCTGACTCATCATCTTCCGGCAGATCATTAGCCGCCTCCATACCCGCTTCAATCATTGCTTTGGCGATATCAAATTTACCATCGCGCATAAGCGTCAGAGATTCTGTGGAAAAACGGATAGACAATAAAGGCTCGCCCTCTTCGTCGGCACGCTGCAGTACAACATCGCCATTGGCCAATTCCACAATTTCAAACAAAGACGCTGACATAGAGACTCCGCCCAGAAATACCGAGCTTTCATAAATTAAACGGATAAGAGAGTGATTATACCAGAACTGGACTGATCAATAAATGTGCCGCTCGAACCCCTGCCAAATCACCGCTGGATAGCACTTTTTCTGGCTTTGGGGGAGTAGGTAATAAACTAAAGACCGGGCTAGTGGTTATAGAAATAGAACTGCAACCCAAGGCTTAGCATTCCACGCTGGTTTCGCGATGGCGATTCACCAACTCTTGAAACTGGCGGCAAAATTGAGCAATTAGCTCATCATCCAACTCAGGCAATCTCTGAGCGTCGAGGTTGGTCACCGCTATCGCATTAGCATCTATCGCAGAAACCTTGCCAGGCATGGCCCAGACATCATCATAGAGCCCGCGCAACTGGCTGAGCCAAGAGTTTGGTAGCTCAGCTAAATTACACAGCTCTTGTATTTCCGCTGGGTGCTTATCGAGTTGGCTGAGCGCTTGGGCTGCGTCGGTTTCACTCTTTAAGCCTTGTACGTATTTCACTCCGTAATAGCTCGCCAGCTCTTTGATATAAAACTGATAACCACACAGTAAATGAAAAAGACAGGCATCGAGCAGCGCCCGTTTGTGTACCGGCGATCGGGCACTGGCCAAATCAGTGTGCAACATGCGAGCACAGGCCAATCGCTGATTGACCTGTGCCGTTAACGAAGCTGCCATTATAATAAGCCCTGCATCGTGTTTAGAGTGGGCAGCCGTTATTTATTCGGCTGCCACTTCCCCCCCTGGTAAAAGGCTTTCCAGCCGGTGGCCTTGCCGTCTGTTTCCGATTGTACGTATTGCTCTTTGGTTTTACGGCTAAAGCGCACCACAGTGGGGATACCATCGGGGTCGGCGGTAGGCGCAGAGAACAAAAATGTATATTTGGGATCAATTTCTTTTTTGTGTGGCAACAGTTCCGCCACCAAAGGTGCTCTGGTCTCACGATTTTTCGGGAAGCCACTGGCAGCCAAAAATAAGCCCGATGCACCATCGCGCAATACGTAGGTGTCATCTACTTTTAAGCACTGCAACTCGGGCATGGGCACCGGGTCCATCTTGGGCGGAGCCGCCTCACCACTTTTTAGCAGCTTGCGAGTGTTTTTACAGTCCTCATTGGTACAGCCAAAATACTTACCGAAGCGACCGGTTTTGAGCTGCATTTCGCTGCCACATTTGTCGCATTCGAGCGTGGGCCCTTCGTAACCTTTCAGCTTAAAGGTGCCTAGTTCAACCTCATAACCCGGGCAGTCTGGGTTGTTGCCGCAGATGTGTAGCTTGCGTTTTTCATCGAGCAAGTAGTTGTCCATGGCCGTGTTGCACAGTTTACAACGACGCTTGGAGCGCAACTGACGCGATTCGGCGTCTTCGTCGGCCTCCACATCCACCGCCTCATCACCCGAGACAAGGTTCATGGTGTTTTTACAGCGCTCTTTGGGCGGCAAAGCATAGCCCGAGCAACCCAAAAACACCCCGGTTGAGCCGGTGCGAATTTGCATATGGCGCCCGCACTTATCACACTCAATGTCGGTTTCGGTCGGGCTATTGGCCCGCATGCTGCCCTCTTCTTGACTCTGAGCTTGCTGCAGCTTTTTAATAAAGCCGGCGTAGAACTCATCGAGCAATTCACGCCAGTTTCTGCCGCCCTCGGCCACCACATCGAGCGACTCTTCCATACTGGCAGTAAAACCGTAATCCATTAAATCCTGAAAGCTTTCACTGAGGCGCTCAGTAACAATATCGCCCATTTTTTCAGCGTAAAAGCGTCGATTTTCCAACCGGACATAGCCACGATCCTGGATGGTGGAAATAATCGAGGCGTAGGTCGACGGGCGACCGATACCGCGTTTTTCCAGTTCTTTAACCAAACTCGCCTCACTGAATCTGGCCGGTGGTTTGGTAAAATGTTGTGACGGGTCGATTTTCTTAAGCGGCAAAACATCGCCAATTTTTACCTCGGGTAAAACCACATCTTCGTCTTTTTTACTGACCGCTGGCAGCACCTTGGTATAGCCATCAAAACGAATGACCCGACCGCGAGTACGCAACTCAAAGTTGCCTGCGGTGATAGTAATGTTGGTACTGGTGTACTCAGCTGGGCTCATCTGACAAGCGACAAATTGAGCCCAAATTAAAGCGTAAAGGCGCTCGGCATCGCGCTCCATGCCGCTCAATTGAGTGGGCGAGACGGTAACACTTGAGGGGCGAATAGCCTCGTGCGCCTCTTGCGCACCCTCTTTACTGGAATACGAATTGGGGGCCTTGGGTAAATATTTTGCCCCGTACTCTTCACCGATATATTCCCGACAAGCCTCTACCGCCTCTTTACTCAGATTGGTCGAGTCGGTACGCATATAAGTGATATAACCGGCTTCGTACAAGCGCTGGGCCAGCATCATAGTTTTCTTTACCCCGAAGCTTAAACGCGTGCTGGCGGCTTGCTGCAAGGTAGAGGTAATAAACGGCGCCGAAGGCTTGGACTGGGTCGGCTTATCTTCCCGGCCAGTGACCTCATAAGAGGAGTCTTTTAGCGCCGTTACCGCCGCCATTGCATCGGATTCGTTATTGGGGCGGAAGTTTTTACCTTCGTGTTTTTTAACTTCAAAGCGGATATTGTCACCGGCTTTGGCCGTTAAATCGGCAAAAATATTCCAGTATTCTTCGGGAATAAAGGCGCGAATTTCGCGCTCGCGCTCAACCACAAGTTTAGCGGCTACCGATTGCACTCGTCCGGCAGACAGGCCGCGAGCGACTTTTTCCCACAGCAGTGGCGATACCATATAGCCGACCACGCGATCAAGAAAACGGCGCGCTTGCTGAGCGTTAACCCGATCTTGATCAATGGGGCCCGGCTCTTCAAAGGCATTTTGAATGGCCGTTTTGGTAATCTCATTAAAAACAACACGGCGATAGCGGCTTTCATCGCCGCCTATTGCCTCGCGTAAATGCCAGGCGATGGCCTCCCCTTCGCGGTCCAAATCCGTTGCGAGATAAATGGTGTCGGCTTTTTCAGCCAATTGCTGCAGCTCGCTGACGACCTTCTCTTTGCCGGGAAGAATCTGATAATTCGCATCCCAGTTATGCTCAGGATCGATACCCATTCGGTTGATCAATTGAGTATGGGCTTTTTCCGCTTTGTATTTGGCTTTTGCATCGGGCGACATTTTACGGGTTTTAGCCGCTTGCTTAGCACGCTCTTTAGGATCAACTTTCTTGCCGCTACCACTGGTCGGCAAGTCACGAATATGACCGACACTGGATTTTACAATGTAGTCTCGGCCGAGATATTTATTGATGGTCTTCGCTTTGGCCGGAGACTCCACAATTACCAGAGATTTACCCATATGCGCTTGTATATCCTTGTCAATAAATCAGAAATTTGCAGGCTAACGTGATGTAGCATTGGCCGCGCCACACACTTAAACCGTCGCCATAGATGGGGCATATATAAGTCCTCTCTGCGCCTCGGTCAAGCGCGGCGTGCATATTTACTTTCCTTTTTTTGCCTTTTCTTGCTAAATTATGTGCCACAGGGGTGTGCTCGGAAGCACTTTATTAACCTGCCCTTGACCAAACCTATCCTTTTGTTTTTATTGAATTTTACAGCATTCAGGCCAAGCCTCCCAAGAAGATACAGGAAGGGCATTAAGCTGACGCAGATAAAATTTAGAGCCAGCGTTATGTCTGCAGCCACAATTTTTGCGCTTATCGTCATCATTTTTGCCGCATTAGTGGCAGTGAATGCTGTCAATGTCCGACAGCAGACGCTCAAGCATCGACTCAGACACCAACAGAGACTTTACCAAGCATTAGAAAGTGCGGAGGATGCGCTTACGACTGTCTTGCGCACCTTAGAAACCACAGATGTCGCCCAACACATTAACCAAGAAATCAGCGCGATATTAGAGCGCTTAATACAGCTTGAGCCGTTTAATCCGGCGCCTATCCAGGCCCGGATGGAGTTGGCACACAAGCGCCAGCAGCAACTGGCGGCAGGCGCTCTTAGGCCCAGCCTCCGTCGTCTGTGCAGCAGTGACACTGAGATTGCCACCTTGCAACTCTCACTGGGTCACGGGGCACGCATCATTCACAGCCAGTTAGCGGCTGAAAAACTCAGCCCTGAACAGGCCCGGCTACTTGTAGCGCAAATCGACTGGGCCAGACTGATGGTCAGCGTACTTTCTATTATTGCCGCGGGCTACAGTGCCCGGGACAACACCCAAATTACCGCCGCTCTAAGTTATTTTCAGAAGGCACAGGATTTACTGCAGGGTTCAAGTAACCCCGACCCAAGAAGACTAGAAATGGTGCGCCAGTTAAGCGCCGTTATGCAGCACCCCAAGGCCACTGTCGAGCATGACCTCTTTCCAGAGTCTGCCGACGGCTACGGGGAAGTTAGCGAGCTTGTGGATGAAAACTGACACTCGGCCAATTGCTGTAAAAACTCGCCAATGGTATCGACCGCTTCCAGCTCACCGATTTCGCGCCAAAACACCACAAGCTCACTGCCCTGACTGCCCACGCCGATCACGCCTTTAGGCAAACGATCCAAATTCTGCACGAGAAAGGTTTCCACTGCCGTGCTAGGCTTGTTCGCGACAAACTGCCACCAGTCGTTGAGATGTGCCTGATGGGCGTAGCGGGTACGCAATAAAAACCAGTTGCAGTGGCCCTTGCTAATTAAAGAGTAAACGGGGGTATGGCTCGGCGCCTCAAGGTCAGTTGAGGCGCGCGGGGGGAGGCGTAAATTGACGGACAGACCGTTTTGCCGGGCCCTGGCGCGCAGATTATCGCGCCTTTTTTGTCCCGGGCTGGGCCGCAACATCGCCACCGGACCGATAACCATAGCCGCCACCAGCACGAGAATGATCACTACCACTATATTCATTAAGTCTCTGCTCCTAACCGCATAAATAAGATTGCTTTACTCTGGCAAAGTTGTGCTTTATCAACCATTATTAAAGAGAAACAATGGCAGGGAGGATTTATGGATTCCTACAAACATATACTCGTTGGCTTGGATCTTACCGGAGAGTGCCCCGATATTCTGCAAAAGGCCGTTGCCTTAGCCCAGTGTTGTGGGGCCGATGTCTCTGTTGCCCATGTGATTGAGCCGTTAACCTTTGCCTATGGCGGTGATATGCCCGTCGATTTGTCCGAAATTCAAGATCAGCTGCAATTGAAAGCCGAGCAAGAACTTATACGGCTGGTGAAGCAGGTCGACTGCAAGATCGAGCAACAACACATTCTGGTGGGGCAACCCGCCACCGAGCTACACAATCTAGCCCAGCAGCTAGGAGCCGATTTAATCGCCGTGGGCAGCCATGGCCGCAAAGGTTTCGCCTTACTACTGGGCTCAACCTCCAACAGCGTCTTGCACGGCGCCAACCGCGACGTACTGGCAATACGGGTATCACCCACAATGCCCGAATAACACGATCAATAAGCACCACACTGGCCTGTGGTGCCACCAATTACGCTAGCCGCCCATATCTTCCAGCTCTGCCCAACGCTCAAAGCAGGTTTCAAGCTGCTGCTGAATATCGGCCAGTTTTTGCAGGTGGTCTTCCACCGCCTGAGGGTCACCGGCGTAAAAGTCGGGATCGCTGGCGAGCGCCTGCTGGGCATCCAATTGCTCTTCTAAAGTTTCAATTTTGCCTGGCAAGTTATCGAACTCACGCTGCAGCTTATACGAGAGTTTCTTTTTATCCGTTTTGGTAGGTTTCACCTCAGAGGCGCTACTTTCGGGCTGAACTGGGGCCGGCTCACCTTGTTCTAAGACTTCATCGGCCCAATGCCCGCCCTGACGAATCCAGTCATCGTAGCCGCCTACATACTCCAGCACCCGTCCCTGCCCTTCAAAGGCGATCACACTGCTGACCAAATTATTCAAAAAGGCCCGGTCGTGGCTCACCAATAACACAGTGCCGCTAAACTGCCCCAGCACCTCTTCGAGAAGCTCAAGAGTTTCTACATCGAGGTCGTTGGTGGGTTCATCGAGCACTAAAATGTTGGCCGATTTGCTGAACAGCTTGGCCAGCAAAACTCGATTGCGTTCGCCCCCAGACAGTGCTCGCACAGGGGTTCTGGCTCGCTCCCCAGAGAACAAGAAATCACTCAAATAGGAAATAACGTGTTTTGATTTGCCGCCGATTTCGATGTGATCGCGGCCCTCAGACACATTATCGACGGCGCTTTTATCAAGATCGAGCTGATCGCGCAATTGGTCAAAGTAAGCCACCGTCAAATTAGTGCCGAGCTTGACCGAGCCGGTGTCCGGGGACAGATGGCCTAAAATAAGCTTTAATAAGGTACTTTTACCGGCGCCATTGGGGCCCACTAAACCTATCCGATCACCGCGAATAATCTGTGTGGTTAACCCGCGCACAATGGGCTTATCGCCATAGGCAAAACTGACGTCTTTCAGCTCTGCCACCAACTTGCCCGACAAACCGCCTTCTGCCAGATTCATTTTCGCGGTGCCCTGGCGCTCTCGTCGGGCTTTGTGCTCATCTCGCATTGCTTTAAGCGCGCGCACCCGCCCTTCGTTACGGGTACGGCGCGCCTTAATACCCTGGCGAATCCAGACTTCTTCCTGGGCGAGCTTTTTATCGAATAGAGCGTTGTGGCGGGACTCTTCGGCCAGTGCTCGTTCACGGTATTCCAGAAAGCTGTGGTAATCGCCAGTCCAGGTGCTCAGTTGGCCCCGGTCCAGCTCGGCAATATGAGTGGCAACCGATTGCAGCAGCGCCCGATCGTGGGTAATAAAGACAATAGCGCCAGTAAAGTTTTTTAATTCCGTTTCGAGCCACTCAATAGCGCCAATATCCAGGTGGTTGGTGGGCTCATCCAGCAAGAGCACATCGGGCTCCAACACCAGAGCTTGAGCAAGTGCCACCCGACGGCGCCATCCCCCCGACAGAGACGCCATAGGGACACTACCGATTAGACTCAGGCGCGACATCACCAACTCCACACGTTGTTGCAAGCTCCAACCATCGCGCGCTTCAAGCTCAGCTTGTACCTGGGACAACTGCTCTACCCACTGCTCGCTGCCTTGGGTCTCGGCAGGCTGCTCAAGCAGGTGGTAATATCGACGCAGTAATTCGCCCACCTTGGGCACTCCTGCCGCCACCACTTCAAAAACCGTACGCCCATCGGCATCGGGTAAATCTTGCGACAATCGCGCGACACGAACGCCGCGATCTAGGTTAATGGTGCCTCCATCGAGGACAACATCGCCGCTCAAGGTTTTTAAGAAACTTGATTTTCCGGCGCCATTACGCCCGATCAGACACCATCGCTGGCCTTTTTCAATAACAAAGTCCACCCCATCCAGTAATACTTGTAATCCGTAATTGAGATGGGCTTTATCGACATTAATTAGAGGCATAAAAGGTCCAAAGTGTGAGACAGCGCTTATTGCTAAACATCAGTGATCTAAGGTGATTATTTAACGCTAGCAGGCTAAAAAGTTTGCATTTGTGATCGGAAAAGTGGCAGCATGATACCTTATTCACCCCTAACGAACAGCCCGATTTCGATCGTCTGGATTATTAGAGGTACACATTTGTCTGTAATGGCAAAAAAAGTGTTTTTTTATCCATACTTACAGGCAAATTGATCCATACTTAACGCTTGTAGTGCAGATTCCGCTATAAGTCGTGCTCGGTGACCTGTCACCGAAATTTAGCCCAACGTTGACGCAGCAACGCCAGTGGTAACGGTCAGAGGTAAAAAATGCCGCGAATCAACTCACAAGCCATACAGCGCCCCATCGCTCGATTTTGTGGCACGCTCACCAAAACCATGGCTTTGGGGCTAGCCCTCGGCCTGAGTTCCTCATTAGCGTGGGCAGCCGCACCCAGCACTATTGCCGACAAATCAGAGCAACGCAAGTTGTATGACCAAGCGCAAAAAGCGTTGAGCGCTAGCCGCTATAGCGAGTACCGAAATCTGGTTGCCAGTCTTGAGCACTACTCGCTCAAGCCCTATTTAGAATATCGCTACATCAGGCGGCGCCTGTCCCGGGTAAGCCCTGTCGAGGTTCAGCAGTTTCTGGAGCAATACCCTGAATCATATCTGGCCGAAAAACTCGAACGTGTCTGGCTCGAAAAACTGTCCGAGCGACGCCAGTGGCAGAGTGTGCAAGATTTTTACAACCCCGATAACACCAGCGCCGAACTGACTTGCTATTACCTTCGGGCACGTCTTATCAATGGTGACACCTCGGCTTTTGCCGACGTAGACGAACTTTGGAATATCAACAAATCTCAACACAAGGCCTGCGACCCACTATTCGCCGCTTGGCAAAAAGCCGGATATTTAACCGATGATATTGCTTGGCAGCGATTTGAAAAGACTCTAAAGGCGCGACATCGCTCGTTGGCACGCTATATCAGCCGCCAGATGTCACCTGCGCTGCAACCTTTAGCCAACCTCTATTACCAGGTAGACCGCAATCCTAAACTGCTACTGAATATGAGCCGTTTTAGCGATCAGAGCGATCGCATGCAAGCACTTATACTGCACGGTCTGGAGCGCCTCTCGCTGCGCGATGCCGAAACCGCGATTGATCTTTGGCACCGCTATGACGCTCAACAACTGTTTGACGACCAAGCGCGCCGAGACACACAAGGCTATATTGCGGTGCGTCTGTTACGACAGGGCCATACCCAACAAGCACAGGCGTTATTGGCCAGCACCCCTAGCCTAAATACCCAAAGCGTCACTGAATCACTACTGCGCGACGCCTTGCGCAACCAAGATTGGGACGGCGTATTGCGCTGGGTCGAAACTCTGCCAGACACAGCCAAACAGTCCGAGCGCTGGCAGTATTGGCGCGCCCGAGCTCTGGTACAAACGGACCCGCAAGAACACGCAAAACAAGCTCGCGAGTTGTACCAAACCGTTGCCAACACCCGCTCTTTTTACGGCTTTTTGGCCGCAGACATTCTGGGGCTTGAATATCAGCTGCTGGACCGGCCTCTCGAAGTGTCGGAACCGCTACACCAGCAGGTCTCCCAAAAGCCCGGTGTTCTGCGCGCGCGCGAACTACTGATTATCGGCGACAACCTTAACGCTCGGCGCGAGTGGTACCACATCACTCAACAAATGACCGAACCCGAAGTGGTAGCCGCAGGCAAGTTGGCCGAAAGCTGGGGCTGGCACCGCAATGGTATTCAAGCGATGATTCAAATCCGCTACTGGGACGACTTGGGGATACGCTTCCCCCTCGCCTATCGCGAACATGTGCAGTCAACCGCCAAAGATACTGCACTGGAGCCGCATCTATTATTCGCTATCGCACGACAAGAAAGCGCTTTCACTCCCGATGCGCGCTCCTCTGCCGGCGCCCTGGGACTGATGCAGCTACTGCCCTCGACCGCCAAGCAAACCGCGTCGCGCTCGGGCATGCAGGTGTCAAATCACGACCTGCTCAACCCGCAAACCAATATTGCCTTGGGTGGCCGCTATCTCAATCAGCTAATGGGCGAATTTAACGACAACCGCATTCTCGCCGCCGCGGCCTACAACGCCGGACCCAACCGGGTGAAGCAATGGTTGAATCAAGAGGAAAGCGCCCGTCTGCCCTATGATGTATGGATTGAAACCATTCCCTATCGCGAGACGCGGGGTTATGTGCAAAACGTACTGGCTTATTCGGTTATTTATGGGTATCGCCTAGGGGATAAACGCCCGTTTATTCGCGATCAAGAAGCCGCTCACTCACTGTAAGCCGTCGTCCCGATAGAACGAGCTCTTCGTTTAACGCTTGTTAGGCGGGCAGGTCATTCAAGTAGGCCTGCAATCGTTTCTGTACCACGGTGGCCAACTCATCGGGGGCAAATTTTGACAAAAAAGCATCGCAGCCCACCTTTTCCACCAATACCTGATTAAAACTGCCACTTAAGGATGTGTGCATTACTACATGTAAATCACTTAAGGCACTGTCTTGGCGAATTTCGGCGGTTAGCCGGTAGCCATCCATTTCCGGCATTTCGGCATCGGTAATCAACAATAAATACTCATCAACTGCTCGTTTGCCGCTCGCGGACAGCGATTTTAAATTATTGAGCGCTTTTAGACCATCTTGCATAGCGACCACACCAATACCTAAATCAGACAAGGTCTCTCTAATTTGGGTGACTGCGGTAGAGGAATCTTCAGCGACTAAGGCCTTGAGGTTTAACTGCCGCGCCCGAGCAGCAATATCGGTATTTAAGACATCCTCAGACACCCTGGAGTTATAAGGGATAATGTCAGCTAATACGCGCTCCACATCGAGAATTTCGACAATTGTCCCCTCCTGCCGGGTAATGGCCGTCAGGTAATGTGCCCGGCCGGTACCTTTGGGCGGCGGCAGAATATCCTCCCAATTTAGATTGACGATACGGTCAACCCTGCCAATGGCAAACGCTTGAATAGAGCGGTTGTATTCGGCAACGATAAGATTGCCATCCGCCAGTCCCTTGGTCGGCCCCATACCAATGGCAAGGCCCAGATCAATAATAGGCACTGTTTTACCGCGCAAATGAGCCACACCACACACATGGGGGTGGCTGTGAGGCACTTGGCGTAAAGAAGGCATTTTTAAGACCTCCTGCACTTTAAACACATTGATCGCAAAGCGCTGCCGGCCGCTTAATTCAAATATCAGAAGCTCCAGTCGGTTTTCACCGACCAGATTGGTTCTTTGATCTACACTGTCTAATAGACTGGACATATCTTGCGGCCCCTCGCCTTACCACACTTTTATAAGTACACTGGCGGTACATCTAATAAAGAATACACCACCCTTTCGGCTTAGGCGACGTATATTACTGCACAATAACAGTAATTTATTTTAGAATTAAAGAAAGGTATAGGGCCAAACACGATTGATGCTCGGATTAATAATTAATGTCAAAAACTTGTCCATTATTAGCTCGCCAGCCCATTTTCGACCGCGATATGCAGGTGGTCGCTTACGAGCTTTTATACCGTACCAGTGAAGACAACCACGCTGTCATCACCGACGGCAACAGCGCCAGCTCGCAAGTACTCCTTAACGCTTTCACTGAGCTGTCGCTCAACAAAGTAGTCGGCAACAACCGAGCGTATATTAATTTTACCGGCGACTTAATGGATACAACATTCCCCTTCGATACCTCGCAGCTGGTGATTGAAGTGTTGGAGAATGAAACAGTTAATAGTCGCTTGTTACACCGACTTAAAACACTGCGCGAAGCAGGTTTTGCCATTGCTCTGGATGACTTTGAACTCACACCAACAACAGAGCCCTTACTGGCCTATGCCGACATCGTAAAACTCGATGTACTGGCTCTCTCGGACTCTCAACTGACCGATCATATCAAAAAAACCAAGGCGCTCGGCATACAAGTTCTCGCCGAGAAAATCGAATCTATGGCCATGCTTGAACACTGTAAATCATTAGGCTGTGATTTATTTCAAGGTTATTTTCTAGAGCGCCCCTCAATTATCAAGGGCCGACGTTTAAGTGAAAGCAAACAAGCGGTTCTGCAATTACTGGCCAAGCTAAATGAACCGAATGTGGCCTTTGAAGATGTCGAAAAAATTATTGAGCGAGACCCAGTGCTAAGCTATAAGTTGCTGCGACTAGTCAACTCAGCAGCGTTCGGTTTACCGCGCACGATTGAATCGCTGCGTCAGGCCCTTACTTTACTCGGCTTGAAGATCATCAAGAATTGGATTGGCTTATTAGCCATGGCTAAATTGAGTGACAAGCCTGCTGAACTATCAGCACAAGCGTTGAGTCGGGCAAAGTTCTGCGAATTAATTGCCGCTCAAAGCAGACCGGAATATGAGTGTGACCGATTTTTTACCGCCGGCTTACTTTCAATGCTGGATGCCTTTATGGATGCGCCTCTGGAGCAAGTCATTGGCAGCATACAACTGAGCGATCAACTCAAGGCAGCGCTGTTAGAACACGCTGGCGAAGAAGGGAAACTGTTACTGACGGTGATTGATTACGAACACGGCAACTGGAGTGCCATTGACTGGGCCTACTTGAAAAGTCGAAACCTAGACCCGGGTTCACTCACTGCACTTTATATACAAACACTAAGCTGGGTCGACGATACCCAGCTCAGTATACAAGCCGACAACAACTAATATTCAACGCATTAAAGCTTGTACATCCTCCGCACTAAAGGGCCAATCAAGTTCTTCACCACTGGCGCTACGCAGTACCGGAATACGCAACCCATAGCGCTCTATCAATTGATCATCACAGGCGATGTCAATCGCCTGTAGGCGCAACGGCTGCACCGAGCTTTGCGCGATCACCTCGCGCGCGCGATCACACAAGTGACAACCAGCTGTCGTTAGAAATATCAGTGTTTTCATATCGGCTCACAGTTTAAACCGACTCACCATTTAAAGCGACTGGCAGTTTAATCGATCACTACGCTCTCGACACTGTGCTACAACCAACACCATGATCAGACAGAGGTTTGTGGTGTCTGGCTAACCGATGGCTCGGGCTCTGCTGGGGTCAAAAATTGGCTGACAAAATCAGCAAAGGCTGCGCCATCTCGATTGCCAGGCACGGTGTCATCGGCGTACATGGCATCGATCATCTGCTGCAACAGGCTGTGGGGGTTAGCAAAACCGCTGGCATCATCAAGTGCATTATTGATGTGTTGAATAAAATCACCCACCGGCTTTAGCTGAGACGCTAAATCCGCATTATTACCTTGAGGTTGATAGGCAACACTGGCCTTTTGAATTTCCACACGAGTTAAATTTAAGGCAAAACCGCTGATTTGTTCGGTGTTATAACCTAACTCCGAGGCGTAATCAAAAGCAGTTTGTAAATCACCGGTGAAAAACTCGTCGGCCAGTGTATTCACTTGTCCCATCAAAGATTCAATTGCCAATTGCTCTTCTTCATTCAGGTCGCCCTGAACGGTTAATTGATATTGGCTACTCGACACCGAGGCGTAGGAATACCGAGCCCCCGCTTCGGACTGAGTGAAACTGGCACTTTCACCCCGGCTGGCACTGGCCTGAATAGTGACCCGGTCACCCTCTTGCGTGGTTACCTCAAAACTAAAACTCTGTGCCGAGGCATATTCATAATTGCCTTGCACGGCCTGTGCCTGGGCAGGCGGCTCGACCGCAAGTGGCTGATCAGCTTGGGTGATGCCATAGCGATCGGCAAAGTTGTCAATGCCGTCGGTAACCAGTTGATAGGTTTTACCGATATCTTCAACCACTGTGTCGTTGAGCATGTTCAGCGCTTCGAGCTTATCCTTGGCTTCATTAAAGCCCTTCTTAAAACCGTCTAAGCCCGCTTGCAGACGCGACTCCAACTCTTCGGTGCTGGCACCATTGGCGATGTCGCGCTGTAGTTGCTGCTCAATAAACCCGAGAATATTACTGGCCGCTTGCTCCGCGGTTAAGGGTTGGAACTCCCGGGTCGTATTGCCTTCGATATGCTTTTGCGCACTTTGACTTAAGAGCTGCTGTGGGTCTTGCGGCGCATTTTTCTGCGCTGAGTTTAGCGTGGCGGGCGCTAATGAGGACAAACTTGGGGCGTGAGTAGAAATCATAATACCAACCTCAACAAAAAAGCTATTCCCCGCTAGCGGCAGGAAATAGCATTTCTTGAGGCTTTCTTAAGAATAAATAATGCTAAAGTGAGTGCTCCAGCAAATCTGTGGGATATATAAGGCTCTAGCCTCGAGTCAAAAACAATGCTGCCACAACAATAATGGCTAGCACCACTAAAACACCCATGCCGGCTGTTGCAAAGCGGGGGTTTTGAGCCTCAGAGCTTTCTACCTCTTTTTTAAGCGAGGCATCGGCACCGCTGTGGGCATTATTGGCTTTGGCCGCTGGGCGTGGCGCTGCTGGGCGCGGCCCCGCAGCCTTACCTGCAGCGCGGATGGTGGTCTGCGCCATATCGTCAGCAGGGCCAATCACCCCAAAACTTAGCGTATCGAAGCGCAACTCATCACCACGCTTAACCCTAGCCTCGGTTATGGCTTTCCCATTGAGGTAGGTACCATTTGCCGAGCCCAGGTCTTTTACGTAGAGCACACCTTGTTTAACATCGAGCCTGGCATGACGGCGCGACAAATGAGCGGCGGCCAAGGTGATGTCACAATCGCTTGAGCGGCCGACGATATTATCCGCCTGCAGGGGATATACCCGGTTGCCCAAAGCAGTATGGTTGGCCTTAAGAGCCCAACCGGTCGAGACTGGATTTCTGGGGTTGGTGCTTTGGCGTGAAGACTCGCTGGTGACCGAATCATCTTTCGGGTCAATAATCTCCAGCTCAATGCTGGCAAGCGAAATAACATCTCCGGGCTTAATCTTGGTTCGCTCGCCCACTTTTTCACCGTTGACTGACACAGAGGAACCCGGAACCAAGTTCACCAACTCCAAGGCTTCGTGATTTACTTCAACAGTAAGATGTTTATCAGCTATATCGGGGGCGCTGACCACTAGCTCATTGGCTCGTGAGCGGCCGATACCAATGCTTGGCTCCACTAGCCATACCGCACTGTATTTTTTGTTTTTAAAGCGGATTTTAAGCATTGAAGATTCCCTTGTTCAAATCGATTGCCCTACGTCAGAATAATGCAACAGCCCTCGCTATTTTGCAAGACAGGCAGGTCACATTTGGTCAGTTGCACTGCTAATACACAAAAGAAGGATGACCGATACTAATCTCAAGCTGAGTAATAGCGATTATTTCAAGGTTGTATGCAGCTAAGGCAACACCACCTCGATTTGCCCACCGCTCAACACACCGCCATTAGCCAGAGTGATATAGCCATGTAAGTCGCCTCGACGGTGCAATTTGGCAATTTCCTGAGCGAACAACAATCCGAGGTTGGTATTCCCCTCAGTAAATGAGACGCTATCACGCATTACTGTCGGACTGGTAAGCATAGATTCTGGGTAGCCGCGACCGTCATCTGCAACAATCAGATGCAAAACGCCGTCCTCAATATTCGCCGTCACTTTAATGCGACTGAGGCAATATCGCGCGGCATTAACCAGGATATTGTTCAGCATGCCACTGATCAACTCAGCATCAATATACCAACAAACATCCTCCCCACAGTCCACCTCCACTGCGATATTTCTCGAGCGGAATAAAATGTCATTGCGCGCCAACTGATCGCCAATGATTTCATCCAAATAACACTCTTCCAGCTGTACCAGCATGCGTTGATTTTCCATCCGGTAGAGTGCTAGCAGCTGAACTAAGTCACCATTAATGCGGGCGGCCTCATAACCTAGTGTCGACAATTGTCGGTTGTGCTCGGCATTATCAGTCGCTGCGCTCGCTGATAATTCCTCGATGGTTTGCATTAACATTCCCACCGAATTTTTCATATCATGCACACTGGAGGCAAGCACAAATGAGAAGTCTACCGGCAAGCCTTTATCTGTCATACCTGTTCTCCGTCACGCAAAATTTGTTGGCTGACCTCTTGAAATTTTCCGACAAGTTGCGCCAACCGGTCGGCTTGAGGGTGCTCTCCATCCACTAACTGACCCAAGCGTTCACACGAGTGCTTTGCCTGCTTTAACAAATGGGGCTGCCCGCTTTGTTCCAATGCCCCAATTAAGGCCTGCAATAGGTTCAGTTCAATGCCAACATGTTTAGGAAATTCTCGTACTGCGCGATTGAAGCAGTCGATCGCAGCCTCAAAATCCGTGCCTTCATAATAGGCGATACCTTGTTTATTTATTTGTGCCACACGCTGACGATTCTTTTCACTGGTTGGGTTTTCCAGCACGCGATCTATCATTTCCAGCGCCGCCTCATTACCTTGATATTGTTGCAACACACCATTAACCAACTGATCGCGCCACTCTTGTCGCCCTAACACCTCACAAGCACTGATCCAATCGAGCTGAGCGGCTAATGTTGCCGGCGACTCTTGGTGCTGCTCCATTAGCTCTTGCAATAACTGTTGTGCGGCCAATTGCTCTCCTGTTGCAGCTAGGTAGGCGCAATTCGCTGAGCGCAGCAATACGTCGTTGTGACCATCACGGCCAAATCGATTGCCAAACTCTCCTATCGACTTGCCCACCTCCCGCGCATAACTTTTAGCCACATCCGGCTGCAACGGTGCCAGCTCGGCGCAAGAGCGAATAAATTGTAAATATACGTCTTTATCGTCGTAGCAGGAGTGCTCACCCAATTTAATGCTGTTTTTAAACGCTTCCAGGGCTTGCTCTAGATCGTGATTTTGGTAGGCAACAGCGCCTAATTCCTGCTGACGCATAATCGACAGGGGAGATATTTCCACCGCCTGAGCCAAAGTATGTTGTTGTTCTTGTCGATCGCCCCGAGCCGCATGAATATCCGCCAACAAATCGTAGGCAGGCATGCACATTGGGTTTAAGCTTAGCGCTTGTTCGACCCACTGCTGGGCCCCCACCCAATCGTCCTGCCCTTTTTTTGCCAGCGCGAGCCCGACCATGGCCCAATCTAACTCACGAACTTGCAACACCTTGCGGAACAACTGCTCGGCGGGGTTAAACTGGCCAGTTCGCAATAATAGCCGCCCCAATAACTTTTGCACTAATGGTCGCACACGACTCTGTCCACGCAGAAGCTCACCGCAGCGAGTGATCGCAGCGTCTAAATCGCCATCATCCATGGCGTTATAGACTTTACACATCTCACGACTTTGATGGAATAATCGTTCTAAACGTTGCTGTAGGGTTTTGGCGGTAATAGGCTTGGTTAGGTAGGCGTCGGGCTCGTAATCATAGGTCGCCATAACAATATTTTTACTTGATTCGGCAGAGATAAGTACAAACAGCGAACTGTGTTTGAGTAAACTCTCATGGCGCAGCTGCTCCAGTACCTGCTGGCCACTTTTACCCGGCCCCAGATTGTAGTCACATAAGACCAAGTCGTAAGACGTGGAACGACACTTACTGACAGCGTCATTCCCATGAGCGGCAGTATCCACGCTGCGAGCCCCAAATTCTTGCAACATGCGCATAACCGTTGTGCGGAAGTTATCAAAGTCATCTACAACTAATACGCGCTTGTACTCAAATCCGTTAGGACTCATAGGTCACTGCCTGCCTGTGGTTTTGCCTCAGCATAACGCAAAACCCTCGGCAGGCAAACACAGCCTAGCAAGTATACCAGTGAGCTTGGGGCCTGATCAGGGGCGGATTAAGTCTCAGAAGGGCAATGCTTTTCTGGCGTGCGGCGGCGCGAGAAGAAAACCTGGTGACCGCCTAGCGATTTTGCCCGGTGTTTGGCGTCGGCCAGAAGCATGGCCACATGATGGTGGGTTAAACAAAGTTCGGGGTCGGGGTGCACACAGCCAATGGCAACCTCCAGCGGGCCGAACCGGCGCCGCATGCCGTTGCGATCTTCCGTCCAATAATCGAGCTGCTCCTCTGGCATTTGTTGATAGATACTCTGAGTAAAACTGTGCAACAGTTTTTCACAGCGCTCGCGCCAATTGATGCTGCGAAAGACGACCACAAAGTCATCCCCCCCGACATGGCCGATAAAATCCTGTTCTTGATCGATGACCTGACGCAATAAGTTACCGAGTAAGATAATGACATCGTCGCCACAAGAATAGCCGAACGCATCGTTGAAGGGCTTGAAGTGATTAATATCGCAATAAGCTACAATAAAATCTGCTTTTTGACATAATAACTGATCGATCCACTCATACAGTGGAACATTGCCAGGCAGTGCCGTTAACGGATTGGATTGGAGTGGCGCGCGACGCGCAGCTTTTCATCGGCAATTGAGCGCAATATATTGCGCACCTTGGCCACGCCAATGTAGCGATCGTTTTCACTGACAATAATATCCACACTTAAATTCTGCGCGGGGTCTTCGGTCACCAACCTTCCGGCACTGTTCAAGTCGCTGTTGATATCCATCAATAGCGAACGGCTGCTGACAAACCCAGAAATGGGTTTATTGGCGTGCAATTCGTAAGAGTAGCGCCAGGAAAAAGTGTTGAGTAGTTCAGAGCGGCTGATCACCCCCAGAGCCTTACCGTCATCGGCGACCACGGGTACGCACGTTAGGCGTACATCCGCGCGAAACATTCGCACCACTTCACCAGCGGTTACGCTGGGCGACAGCGGCTCATGCGCCACTGTCACCTCGCGCAGTGTATGCTGAAAGGTATCCCGTGATACCGGCATGGCGACGGCTTTTGCTTTGTTTAGGTGTGGCGGGCATTGGGTGATGGGCGTGCGAGCCGGACGTGCAATATAATAACCTTGAAAATATTCCACCCCCATAGCCACTAAGGTTTTGAACTCTTCTTCGGTCTCAATCCCCTCGGCAATGACTTTGTTACCGATCCTTTGTGCGATATCGAGCATAAAACGGACAAACTCTCGCTTCACCGCACTGGCGTTAATGTTACTGATAAAGTGCCGATCTATTTTGACGTAATCGGGGTTCAATTCACTCCAAATTCGCAAACCGGCATACCCTGCACCCAAGTCGTCAATCGCCACAGCAAACCCCTGACGCTGGAAATGCTCGCAGGCATTGGTCAGCAACTCAAACTCATCTAAAGGTTGTTTTTCGGTTAACTCGAAGACCACACGTTCAGGATCTAGCTTGAGCTTGCGCAATATTGCCATAGTAACGCCATCGCGATACTGGCTATCGGTAAATGCCAGTGGCGTCATATTAAGAAAAAGTTTACCGGGCAGTGAATGCTCTATAAAGCTTTGGCAGGCCGCCTCTCGACAGGCGTATTCCAACCGAGCCAATTGCCCTTCACTGGCAGCGGCGGAAAATAGTTGCGCAGGAGATGCCAAAGCACTGCCTTCGGGGCCGCGAATCAAAGCCTCATAACCGACAATTTGGCTATTAATCATATTAATGACAGGCTGAAAAACGGCGTATAGTTGACCGCTATCAATCACCGACTGTAACTGATCTCGCAGGCGCTGCGGCTCAGTGTCCGAGTGGGTTCTGGGGGCAGGTATTGAAGGTAGATACGACATAAACGGATTATCAATCTGCCTAATGACAGTTTTATGACAATTGCGGCCGGTTAATTCGACAAATGATTGAGACTCTTGCGCCTAACCGATAAAATAGCCGCACTGCAATTCTAGCCAACAGGCCCCGCATCACGATCATGACGGATATTCGAGATACACTCTACGCCAACCCTCTCGCCCAGGTCGGCAGCTTTAGTTTTGATCAGCAAGTGGTCGACGTCTTTCCCGATATGATAAAACGGTCGGTACCGGGTTACCCAACCATTTTATCCATGATCGGCACGCTGGCCGAGCGCTACGTGACCTCCGACAGCCATTGCTACGATTTAGGCTGTTCATTGGGGGCGGCCACCTTGGCGATGCGCCATAATATTCGCGCCGCAGGGGCCAGCATAATCGGCGTCGACAACTCGGCGGCAATGATTGCCAGAGCTCGGCAGATTATCGCGGCCGATAGCCATGAAGAGGTTCCGGTTCGGTTAGAAGAATGCGGCATTGAAGACATTGCAATCGACAATGCTTCGATGGTGGTGCTTAACTTTACGCTGCAGTTTATTGCGCCCAATGCGCGCGATAGGTTATTGAGCGATATCGCCCAGGGCCTAAACACTGGCGGCGTGTTAATTTTGTCGGAAAAAGTCGCCTTTGACGACCTTCCCCATCAGCAACTAATGACCGACCTACATCACCAGTTTAAACGTGCTAATGGTTACAGCGACCTGGAAATCGCGCAAAAGCGCGCCGCCATCGACAACGTCTTGATCCCAGAGTCACTCGACGCTCACCGTCTGCGCTTGCGCCAAGCCGGTTTTAGCAGTGTAGATGTCTGGTTTCAGTGTTTAAATTTTGCCTCAATCATCGCCATTAAATGATCGACTATAACGCTCTATACACGTTTTTAAACGAACACCCCAAGCTTGCCCAATGGTCGCAACAGCTGCCAGAACAAGTGGCTCAAGGTCTCTGCCCCAAGCGTTTCGGTGACTTATCAGGTTGGCTAAACGCGCTTGAACAAATCCCCGAGATCAACCCCGAACAAATCGATCTGAAAACTCGCGTCAGCGTTGCCGGGCAGATAGCACCTGAGACCCACGCTCAACTGTTACACGCCTTACAGCAATTAATCCCCTGGCGCAAAGGCCCTTATTTTTTGCATGGCATACACCTAGATACCGAATGGCGCTCAGACTGGAAGTGGGATCGCATTAAAGATCAAATTGCCCCGCTAAAAAACCGACTGGTATTGGATGTAGGCTGCGGCAATGGCTATCACTGTTGGCGCATGCATGGCGCAGGCGCTCTGCGAGTGATCGGTATCGACCCCTCTCCACGGTTTATCGTGCAATTCGCTATGATCAAACAACTGCTGGGTCAGTCTTTACCAGTCGACGTGCTGCCGCTGGGCATTGAGGCGCTGCCCCCAGAGTTAGGCGCGTTTGACACAACGTTTTCCATGGGTGTTTTTTACCACCGACGCTCGCCGATGGACCATTTGCGGGAACTGAAAGCGACCCTAAGGCCTGGCGGGCAATTGGTGCTGGAAACACTGGTGATCGCAGGCAATGAAGGCGAGGTATTGGTGCCGCCGGGACGCTACGCCATGATGAACAATGTCTGGTTTTTGCCCAGTGCACCCACAATGATCGGCTGGCTGGCCAAGTGCGGCTTTAAAAACCCGCGCACGGTGGATGTTTGCCCTACCACCACCGATGAGCAGCGCGCCACCGATTGGATGCGTTATCACTCGCTCAGTAACTTCTTAAAGGAAGATAACCCGAGCCTCACCCAAGAGGGGCACCCAGCGCCCATTCGAGCCGTATTTATCGCCGAAACCTAACTGGGCCACTTCATATGGGCTAATCCCCCAATTGTAGAGGGGTGTCCAGGCCAAACTCGCGATGAATCTGTTCGCACCAGCGGTCTAAACGCTCGGCACTGAGGTTTTCCTGTTGATCCTCATCAATGGCCAAACCCACAAACTGGCCGTCCTCTTCGGCTTTGGAGGCTTCGTACTCGTAACCCTCGGTTGACCAATAACCCACTCTGTGGGGATTTGATGCGGCGATCACCTCGTGCATCATTCCCATCGCGTCGAGGAAATAATCACCATAGCCAAATTGATCACCCAACCCAAACAAAGCCACGGTTTTATCGGAAAAGTCCACTTCGGCCAGATCATCCCAAAACTCTTCCCAGTCGGACTGAATTTGGCCAAAATCCCAGGTGGGAATACCGAGGATGACATTGTCGTATTGAGTAAACTCCAATTGAGTGACATCGGCAATATCGTGCACATCTACCACCTCTGCACCCAAACGCTTGCGAATACGCTGAGCAATAAACTCCGTATTCCCTTCATCACTACCGAAAAAAAGCCCTACTTTGGCCACTGGCGAACACCTTCTGAAAAAAAACAACGAAACCGAGCAATAACTGGTACAAACACCGCTAAAAAAGGTACATTCTCTTTTAGCTGTACCTAGCTGGAAATACTGGGCTGGATTTTCCCAGCTGCCAACTGTTAGCGCAAGTGGCAGTTGTGTGGTTAAGTTAGGTTAAGCAAACGTACAAACCATGACAGCATGCCATGCCTGTTGCAAACTTGCGCGGCGGCGCAGACAGCTGCCAGGAAGAAAGTTAATGTAGAGGTATCAATGGCTGACATTTTACTGATTGATGACGACAAAGAGTTATCCGAATTGCTGCAAGAATATCTCAATGCAGAAGGATTTAGCGTTTCCACCGCTTATGATGGCGCTGAAGCTCTTGAGATGGCACGCCACAACTCGTACTCGGCTTTAATACTCGACGTTATGCTGCCACAACACAACGGTTTCGATGTTCTTAAAATGCTCAGGCAGCATCCCGAATACGGCCAGCAGCACACCCCGGTCATTATGCTGACCGCCAAGGGCGACACCATTGATCGGGTGATTGGTCTGGAAATAGGCGCCGACGATTACCTCCCCAAGCCCTGCGATCCGCGTGAACTGGTCGCTCGCCTAAGGGCCATTCTACGCCGTACAGCTACCGCGCAGAGCGCCCCACCAGAGTCCGGCACGGTGCAGGTAGATAGTTTATCGCTGCAAATGGGTAGCCGTGCGGCATTTTGGCTCGATCAATCCTTGCCTCTGACCGGTACTGAGTTTAGCGTGTTGGAATTATTAGTGCGTCACGCCGGGCAAGTAATCAGCAAAGATGAACTCACCGAACAAGCGTTGGGGCGCAAGCTGACCCCCTACGATCGCAGTATCGACGTGCATGTCAGTAATATTCGCAAAAAACTCGCCACAGTGGGAGCCAGCAAGGATCAAATCATCAACGTGCGCGGTGCCGGTTATATGCTAACTCGCCCCAGTGAAGCCCCCGCGACACCATGACACGACTGTACCTGCGGGTATTTTTAACCTTTTGGTGTATCACGGCGGTGATTATCGTCACCACCAATGTGATTGTGCATTGGCGCGACATTAATCCAGACAACAACCTGCAACGCTTGCGGGATGACCGGGGGACCGAGCCCGCGCAACGCTTTCTCTTTCAAATGGTGGGCTCAGCCATCAATCGCAACTCGGCCCAAGTATTGGCCGATATGCGCACCATGCCAGAATGGTCTACCCGATTTTTTTATATTGTCGACTCCAACAACCGGGACTTCTTAGGCCGCCCCCTACCCGAAGGGGTGCAGAAGCTGGTACCCAAAATTAATCCCAGCCACCCATTTGAGAACACCATAATCGGTGAAGAGAAAACCTGGGGACGTCACGTCACGCTAAACGACGGTAAAAGCGTTAAGATTTTCACTTTGGCCGCCGGCAAGGGTGAGAAAAGCTCAGGCGACATCGCCTGGCAGCTTTTTATTAATAATATTTGGCCGCTTCTACTGACCTCAATTTTGGTCAGTGGTGTCGCGTGCTTTTTTCTCGCCCGCCACTTAGCACGCAGCTTATCCACCCTACAAAGGGCGACCCGCTCTATTGCCAAGGGGGATTTAAGTGTGCGCATTAGTCAGCGGTTTAACCAAAGGCGTGATGAAATTGCTTCTCTGGCCAATGATTTTGACCATATGGCCGAGCGCCTTGAGAAAGCCATGGCTGAACAAAAACGCTTAATCAAGGATGTATCGCACGAACTGCGCACACCCTTGGCCCGCCTGCAAATTGCTCTGGCGCTAGCCCAGCAGCGCAGTCAGGGTACTAACGACCGCGAGCTAAAGCGCATAAAGCAGGCGGCAGATTATCTGAATGACATCATTTCAGATATTTTAGCGCTGCCTGTTTTAGATGACGACAGCTGGACTCTCGATGACACCATGGACTTAACAGCCCTATTAGAAGCGCTGCATGAAGCCATAGCACGAGACGCAAGACAAAAAGCGATTCAATTAAGTTTATCCAACTCACTACCCGAGGCGCTGGTCGCCACTCGCGGCAATATGTTGGCCGGTGTTTTTGATAACATCCTACGCAACGCTCTGCGCTATACCCCTAGCGGCGGCTGCATCCGGACCGAGCTGCACGACAGAGGAAATCACTATCAGATAAAAATTCACGACACCGGACCCGGAGTGTCACCCGACCAATTAGACGCTATTTTTCAACCGTTTTATCGAACCGATCAGGCCCGCGATCGCCAAAGTGGTGGCTATGGCTTAGGTTTGGCCATTGCGCAGCGAACTATAAAACTCCATGGCGGGCACATTGAAGCCAGAAACCTCCCACAGACCGGCCTTTGCATCACTGTGACACTTCCCAAAACACCTCCCTGTACTGCCTAAAACCGGACTGCCATTGTTTTGACTGGCGGCAAGAATTTTCCGCCATTGCCGCCAAAACCAGTCAAGCTTTTGACCTTTACGTCAAAAAAACTCTGAGAAATAAGCATAAGCTATTGTTTTTAAAACCCTTTATTCACCACCCTCACATTTGGCACGTTATTCGCTGTACACCTTTCAATCAACGCTATCGCTACCGATAGCTCACCTATACACAAGAGCGGAAAGACTATGGCAGATTTATCTTCAGGTATCGGCACTGAAGCCATCGCCTCTGAACTGATAAGTGAACAGCTCGCCAATTCGGCCTTACTGGACGTACGGGCCCGCTTAGCCCACGCCTTGCAAATTAGCCTGGAAGCAACCGAGCTGCTGACGTTGTTTTTCAAGCATTCACAACAACTGGTGCAATACCACGGTTTGGTTTACGAAGACGTGATTCTAGGTAAAGTACTAGTCGGCAAGCGCTCGCTTCACCGCTGTCACTACACCATGAATTTGCCTGGCAGTAATTTGGGAGAAATCACCTTCTTTCGAAAAAGCCGATTCAGCGAAAATCAACAGTTGATGCTAGAGACCCTACTCGCGTCACTCGCTTTTCCACTAAACAACGCCAAGAAATACCAACAAGCATTGCGCATGGCTCTGGTTGACCCACTGACAGAAGTGGGCAACCGCAGCGCACTCGACACGGCCTTAGAACGCGAGCATCAGCGCTTACAGCGCAATGGTAAAGCTTTTGCTTTGGTGATGTTGGATATTGACCACTTTAAACAGATCAACGATAAGTATGGCCACAGTCGTGGCGATGACGTTCTAAAACAGATCGCCACTACCTTGAAAGAAGTCAGTCGCGCAACGGATATGACCTTCCGCTACGGCGGTGAAGAGTTTGCAGTACTGCTCAGTGACACCGGCGCCGCCGGTGGATTAATTACCGCCGAAAGGCTGCGCCGAGCGGTGGAGAGAATCGATATAGTAATGGACGGAGCTCATATTCGCCCCACGATCAGTGTTGGGGTCAGTGCCTGTATGGATGCCGGCGAACCGTTACAGGCCTTACTGGAAAGAGCGGATCGCGCACTCTATGACGCCAAGCACCAGGGCCGCAACCGCAGTTGCTGCGAGCCGGCCCAGATACCACTCGACGCCGCCACTGGAGTTAAGGCTTAGTCGGGCCCTTGGGTCTGGCAGGCGGCTTTGCTCTACCGGGGCGTTTACCACGACCAGCGCGCAAACGCTTTTCCTGTCTCTCACGCTGGCGTTTAAAGTCAGGATCATCCGTCTTGGAACGTTTGACCGGTTCGATGCCAGCGGTCATACACAAGTCGGTAATCTCTTTGTTGTTCAACTCCAACCATTGCCCCACCCGAACGTGAGACGGAATAAAGATATTGCCATAGCGCACACGTTTTAAGCGGCTGACACGAACCCCTTGCGACTCCCACAGGCGGCGCACTTCACGGTTGCGCCCTTCCATGACAACACAATAAAACCAACGATTGCGGGACTCACCCGCGCCATCGACAACATCGGTAAAACGTGCAGTGCCATCGTCGAGCAGCACCCCCTCTACCAGTCGGCGCTTCATAGCCTCATCAACTTCACCTTGAATACGCACCAGATACTCACGATCAATGACTGAGGATGGATGCATCAGACGATTAGCTAGCTCGCCATCGTTGGTAAACAGCAGCAAACCGCTGGTGTTAAAGTCGAGTCGCCCCACTGAGATCCAGCGCTCTCCCGACAATCGTGGCAGCGCGTTGTAGACGGTTCGTCGACCCTGAGGGTCATTGCGCGAACAAATTTCCCCCTCGGGCTTGTTATACAAAATCACCCGGCGCCGGCTTACTTCGTTTTTGGTCTTAACCGTTTTACCTTGATGGGTAATAACATCTTCAGGCGTCACCCGATCCCCCAAGGTCGCAGGGCGGCCGTTTACGGTCACTACCCCTGCTGAAATGGAACGCTCCATTTCACGGCGTGAGCCTATACCGGCCCGCGCTAAAACTTTTTGCAGTTTCTCATCGGGCTGATCCATGGCGGGCACGGTAGTGTCTTCTTCTTTGTGATCCTGTGTTTGCTTAACTTTTTTAACCATATTGTGGCGTCTGTTTTAAACGCTCCGCTCATCGCTTTCGGTTTCAGAATCGGCAATGGACGCAAGCGCCCCATCATCATGGGAGTGTTCAGGCGGACTTACCGCATTAATATCGTCGTTGTTTTCATCGCTACCGGTTGTATCCGCAGCGGGGATTGTCTCACTGTTATCGTCTCTATCGATAAGGTGTTCGGGGTCGGTGTTCGTCGAGTCTTCATCACTTTGCACGCCCTGTACGGTCACTTGTGCATCCGGCTCCAGTTCATCTTGAGTGGACAACTGTGGTTGTAGCGCCGAATCGGGATCAGAGTCGAGATCAACATCAGTGTCTCTGTCGGCCGGCTCTTCGGTCAACTCACCAGCGGGCCGATTACCACCGAGGTCCAAGGCTGAATTCATTTCATCAATATCGCGAATTTCACTCAAGGTCGGCAATTGATCCAAACTTTTTAAATTAAAATAATCTAAAAATTGGCGCGTAGTGGCGTACAGTGATGGACGGCCGGGCACATCGCGCTGGCCAACGACTTTAACCCATTCGCGCTCGGTGAGCGTTTTAATAATATGTGAGCTGACCGCCACGCCGCGAATCTCTTCGATATCACCACGGGTAATCGGCTGGCGATAGGCGATCAGAGCCAAAGTCTCCAGTAGAGCCCGAGAATATCTTTGCGGTTTTTCTTCCCACAAACGGTTGATCCAGGGCGCTAGCTCTTCGCGTACCTGCAAACGCCAACCCGAGGCGATTTCTTTCAGTTCAAAACCGCGGTCCTGGCAAGATTCATTAATTCTTTGTAATGCCTCTTCAAATTGTGTCTTTTCTGGCATCTCGTCATCTTCGAACAGTGTTTCGAGCTTTTTTAGCGACAAGGGCTCACCGGCAGCCAGCAGCGCCCCCTCGATAATGGCTTGTAGTTGTAGAATTTCCATACTATTGGGTTTTCGCTTTTACGTGAATTGCACCAAAAGATTCGCTTTGAACTATTTCCACCAAGGATTCTTTAATCAACTCCATAACCGCCAAGAAAGTCACCACAACCCCTAAGCGGCCTTCTTGAACTTTGAACAAGCTGACAAAAGGAACAAAGTTCTTCCCCGCCAAATTATCCAACACTTGCGCCATGCGCTCGCGGGTAGACAGTTTTTCTTTCTCTACATGATGACTTTCGAACATATCGGCACGCCGCAACACTTCCGACAGAGCCAGTAGAAGTTCTTGCAACTCCAACTCGGGATCGGGCCTGGTCAGGTTGCGATCTGGCGCCTCGGCGTTGGCTTGATGCACATCGCGCCCCACTCTGGGCATTTCATCAATATCTTCTGCGGCTTGCTTGAAACGTTCGTACTCTTGCAGTCGACGAATCAAAGAGGCTCGTGGGTCTTCCCCCTCTTCCTCTTCCTCTACTGAGCGCGGTAATAACATGCGCGATTTAATCTCGGCCAGCATAGCGGCCATCACCAGATACTCAGCGGCCAATTCGAAATGATCGGCATCCATCAAATCGACATAAGCCATGTATTGGGCCGTAATTTCCGATACATCAATATCGAGTATGTCGAGATTCTGACGCCGAATTAAGTACAACAGTAAGTCCAAAGGCCCCTCAAAGGCCTCAAGAAAGACTTCGAGCGCATCGGGCGGAATATACAAATCTTTGGGCAGCTGAGTATAGGCTTTGCCCTGCACCATCGCGAAGGGCATTTCGCCTTGCTCGGGGTGCGGCTCAGATGTTTCCGGAGCCGTTACATCAGCGCTGACAGCAACATCTTGTGGCTCAACGGTTTCGTTCATGCTCGCCCCAGACTCCAGAGTCTATAAATTGCATCATTGCGTGTGGCAGAAATGCTAGTAGCTGTGAGAAGTTTATTGATCGCATCAACATTAACCGTAACAAACGCAAGGCGCTACTGCCTATTACAAACCTGTACGGGCTTACTCCACGCTCATTATGCAAATGATTCAAAGGGCTATTCAAGTGGCTAACAGGGCCGAGAAATCACCCTTGCCTTGGCGCACCAACTCGGGGGTGCCATCGGTTAGCCCAACCACAGTGGTAGGCTCCAGCCCACAAAACCCACCGTCGATCACCAGCTCCACTTGATGCTCTAGCAAATCGCGTATGTCATAGGGATCCGTCAGCGGGAACTCATCGCCTGGCAATAACAAAGTGCTACTCATCAGCGGCTCGTTGAGTTCTTCCAACAGAGCCAGCGCAATATTGTTATCGGGCACACGCAAACCAATGGTTTTACGTTTGGGATGGCGCAGGCGTCTGGGAACCTCAGAGGTGCCTTCAAGAATAAAGGTATAGGGACCCGGAGTGTGCGTTTTAAGCAGACGGAACACTTGATTATCGACACGGGCATAGGTCGCAATCTCTGACAGATCGCGACACATCAAGGTGAAATTATGGTGTTTGTCCAACTTGCGCATCATACGGATGCGATCCAGAGCCATTTTGTCACCAATATGACAGCCAAGCGCATAGGCCGAATCGGTCGGGTAGGCAATAATACCGCCGCTGCGAACGATATCGACGGCTTGAGAGATCAAGCGCGGCTGGGGATTATCGGGGTGTACCTGGAAAAATTGCGCCACATCACCATCCTTTACTCAGGCTATAGGGCCTCGCGGCCGGAAGCTTCCATTATAATTTTGCCGGCGGCGTTATACAAATAAGAAATTCACCCCAGCGCTTATTGTTCTTGAATCGGTGCTATTACTCTAATATTCGCTCTTAATATCACTCGCAAAACCACCTGTATTACCAATGCTGCCAAATAGGCACCACGGTTTCAGGTAAAACGCCAATGGCACCCAACTCTTGCCAAGGCAGGCCAGGTTGGTGAAAATCGCTCCCCTGCGACCCCTTTAAACCAAACTCCTGGGCGATATTAGCGAGATCTTGCGCCACCCCGGCGGGCTGCTGACCACTGATAATCTCTATCGCATCGCCACCATACTCAGCAAAATCGGCCACCATGGCGCGCAATTTTGTTCGCGTCAGACCATATTTAGCCGGGTGAGCCAGCACGGCCACGCCACCGGCGGCTTTAATAGTGTCGACGACCTCATTCATGGCTGGCCACTGCAGCCGTATATCCCCCACCTTGCCCGAACCTAAATACTTTTTAAACGCCCGTGCGGAATCGGGCACCAGTCCATCATTAACCAAAAGTTGGGCAAAATGGGGGCGGCCCGGCTCGCCCTGAGCGAGATCGCAGGCGCGCCGATAGGCATCCGCAACTCCGATTTTCGCCAGTTTGTGGCCGATTGTTTCATTGCGCTCGCGTCTGGCTAGCCCTTGCTCCGCCACTTTTTGTTGTAATGGTGCACTGCTTACGTCCAGTGCCAGCCCCACAATATGGACGCCAATCTTTCCCCAGCGACTGGAAAATTCAATGCCGTCGATAAAGCCCATCTGCAGAGATTCAGCCGCAACTCGCGCAGCGGCTAAGCCCGCCAAGGTGTCATGATCGGTCAGCGCCGCTACCGTCACCCCCTGCTCGTGTGCTCGCTGCATAAGTTCGCTGGGGGAAAGCGCCCCATCTGAACACTGGCTGTGCATATGTAGATCGATGGTCAACCCATTTTCCTCGTTTCTGACGTATAATGTCGGCTTTTAAAACGCTATCATGCCCAAGCGTTTACGCTCACCCGGGTAAAGTGAAATAACATGACCGATTCTGCCACTGATAAAGCTGTAAAAGAAGCGCCTTCGACTTCCGCAGACGCGCAAACTTCCAACACCGCCAAAGAAAACCCCAAAAAAGAGAGCTTATTTTTCAACATTCTACTGAATATTGTCATTCCCACGCTGATTCTCACCAAATTAAGTGGTGATGAATACTTGGGAACACGCAATGCTCTAGTGGTCGCCCTAGCGTTTCCTCTGTTTTATGGCATCAAAGATTTTGTTGTACGGCGCCAATACAACGCCTTTTCAATTCTGGGCACCATCAGCATACTCCTAACCGGCGGCATTAGCTTAATGGAGTTAGACCCCAAATACATCGCCATCAAAGAGGCAGCCATTCCCGGCCTGATTGGTTTGGCCACACTTATCTCAATGAAAACGCGATTTCCTCTGGTGCGGACCTTTTTGTACAACGACAAAGTCTTAAAAACCGATCTGATCAGCGAGCGATTAACTCAACACGATAAACACGCCCAATTTGATCGAGCGCTTAGCAATGCAACCTATCTGGTGGCGGGCTCCTTCTTTCTATCGTCTTTTCTCAACTATGTGCTGGCGAAATGGCTGCTGCAAAGCCCACCAGGCACAGCCGAGTTTAACGCTGAGTTGGGCAAAATGACCGCCATGAGTTTTCCTGTGATTGCCCTACCAGCCACCGTCATTATGATGATTGCTCTGCTCTATTTATTCCGTCGTATTCGCCAATTGACCGAGCTCGAATTCGAAGACGTTATCAACGCCCATTAAATAGAGAGGTTGCCATGCTTTACGCCATCATTTGCGAAGATGTTAAAGACAGTAAACCACTGCGTGCCAAATCTCGCGCTGCCCACATGGCTAGATTGCATGAGCTGCGAGATTTGGGTCGGCTCATCTTGGCCGGTGCTTTTCCCGCCGTCGATGCCAATGAACCCGGAGCGGCCGGTGTCACCGGGTCTCTTATTGTCGCCGAATTCGACTCCCTGAGTGAAGCGCAAGACTGGGCTGACAGTGATCCTTTTTATACATCTGGGGTTTATCAAAAGATCAGTGTGAAGCCGTATAAAAAGGCTTTACCTTAACCCAGACAACGGCGCTGGGCGTGATAGGGTTGACAAGACTTCACGTCACGATAAGTTACAATGCATTCGCCAAACACAGCCACATTTAAGGGTATTCCAGTGATCAAGGCCAAATTTTCCGCCATTATTACCGCCACCTTATGTATGGTGCTACTTACACTGACACCAAGCGTCTATGCGGCTACGCGTTTTGTCGGGGATGAACTGCGGGTTCCACTGCGCAGCGGTATGGGTAATCAGTACCGAATTGTGCATCGTGGGCTGGTCAGTGGCACTCAACTTGAATTGATTAAATCAGACACGGACGACAGTGAAAACGAGTGGTCAATGGTGCGAACCCCAAACGGGCTCGAGGGCTGGATTCGTTCTCAGTATCTGCTCGACGAACCCACCGCCGCCATCAAGCTTGCTCGACTCGAGGCTAAAATGGCCCAACTTGACGGTGACCAAACCCAGCTTTTGGACAACAACGAGGCGCTGGAACAAGAGAATCAAACGCTTAAGACTCAACTGGCGCGACTGTCTGAGCAACACCAAAACGTGCAAAGTGAATTTGCTCAATTAGAAAAACTGTCCTCCAGTGCGGTTGCTCTCAACGAACAAAACAAAAAATTAAGCGAAAGTCACCAACTACTGCAAACGGATAACGAAGTTTTAAAAACCGAAAACGAGCGATTGATGAGCAGCCACACTTATCAACAGTGGATTTTTGGTGCCGGCATTTTAATTGCCGGAATTATCGTGTCACTTCTTTTACAAGCTTTAGGCCGGCGCAAGCGTCGTTCTGAATGGGGCTAACACTAAGGAATCACCCTGATGCCATCGATTGTTAAATGTATTTCTGCTTTGATTATGTTTGTGTGCTTGGCGGTACCGACCAGCGCTGAGCAAACTGACCGCTCCGATACACCCGCGCCAACAGAGCATTATGTCACCATGAAAACAGACTTAGGGACGATGCTGATTGAGCTCTACCCTGAAAAAGCCCCCCTTAGTGTCGCCAACTTTCTGGCCTATGTTGACAGTGGCTTTTACGAAGGCACTATTTTTCATCGCGTGTTACCAGGATTCGTAGTGCAAGGCGGGGGCTTCACCTTTGACTTTAAACTCAAAGATACCCTAGAGCCAATTAAGAACGAGTCCGACAACGGATTAAAGAATTCCTATTTAACCCTATCCATGGCGCGCACCCGACGGGTCGACAGTGCTACCAGTCAGTTCTTTATCAACTTAAAACATAACGAAAACTTGGATGCCACGGAAAGAAAAGCCGGTTACGCGGTTTTTGCTAAAGTGATCAAAGGTGAAGCGGTTGTGCAAAAAATAGTCGATGAGCCGCGCGGTATTTTTCGGGCATTCCCCGATGCACCCAATGCAGCGGTACGCATTTTAGAAACCCGTCGCGGCGACCATTTTGAGCAAATGCAGCCCACCTCCAAGCTTAAGGACATGATTGCCCAGTGACTACCGCGCTAAGTGTCAATTTAAATAAAATCGCATTGATTCGCAATTCACGCACCGGCAACTTCCCCGATGTCACAGAGTTTGGGCGCATCTGCTTAGATTCTGGCGCTACTGGTCTGACCGTCCACCCTCGCCCAGACCAGCGACACATAAGGCCCAGTGATGTTCGCGAACTGGCCGCGCTATGTCACGCCTCGACCCATGTAGAGTTTAATATTGAAGGCAACCCCTTTGCCGCGGCTAGTGGCAATTACCCGGGATTATTAGCACTGGTGGCAGAAACCAATCCCGATCAGTGCACGTTGGTGCCGGACAGCAATGACCAGCTCACCTCCGATCACGGCTTTGATTTATACAAAAGCGGTGAAACGCTCAAGCCCATCATTCAACAACTGCATGCGCAAGGGGTACGGGTCAGTTTATTTATGGATCCAGATCCCGAACAAATTGTGCTGGCACACAAATACGGCGTCGAGCGTATTGAACTTTACACCGGCCCCTATGCTGAGCATTACGGCACTCCCGCCGGAGATAAAATGCTGCAACAATACCGCCTGGCCACGGAACATGCGGTAAAGCTTGGCTTACAAGTTAACGCCGGACACGACCTTAACCTAGACAACCTGCCCGATTTTTTGCGCATTGGCAATATTGCTGAGGTATCAATCGGACACGCGTTAACCGTCGATGCCCTGCGTATGGGAATGGCGTCAGCGGTCGAGGCCTACCGGGCTATCTGCGAGCAGTAAAGCACTCACTAAGCTACACTGTGTATAGGAAGGTGTTGTTTTAAGCTTGTCACAAGACGCAATGCCCACCGCAACACGAGGCATTGCCCCTCGTGCATAAGCAACCCAAAAGTAGGAGGCACTATGCATTCAATTCTCGTCAGAGATTACATGCAAACGGACCCTTTAGTTTTTGACCGCAATACCAATTTACTGCAAGCCGTTCACAAACTACTGGCTGCCAAAGCAACCGGCGCGCCAGTTGTCGATGAGCAGCGTAAAGTAGTTGGTTTTGTCTCAGAGCAAGACTGCATTAAGGAAATATTACAGGGTGCTTTTTATTGCGAGGATCCACCCAGTGTGGCAAGCGTTATGTCAACCGAGGTACTGAGCGTTAAGCCAGACCAATCGATTGTCGAGGTGGCCGAATTCATTATCAAACAAAAACCCAAAATTTATCCGGTGATCAGCGAAGACAAATTAATCGGCGTTATGAGTCGTCGCGATGTACTCTCGGCTCTGCTCGATAACGATGAAGATTGTTATCTGCGCGCTAAATAAGTATGCTCGCCCCTGAGACAATCTGGGGTACTACCTATGAGCCAAAGTGATACCGATCACTACCTCGCCAAAAAGCGCTTTTATAACCGAATGCTCACCATTTACGGCCGCAAACCGGTTTTAGAAGCGCTGCAAAACAATGCCATTCAAGTGCATCGCTTACATTTAGCCAGCAGCAACAAGCCGGGCGATATGGTGCGGCAAATTATCGAGCTGGCCAGCAGCAAAGGCGCCGAGGTGCTCTACCACGATAAATCAGCGCTATCGCGCATATCAAAAAATGCCAAGCAAGATCAGGGCGTGGCCGCCGACTTACTCTGCCCCGGATTTCAAACCCTAGAACAGCTGTCTGAAAAGCTTAAAGCGCCCGCCACCAGAACCATGCGTGTGCTCGCGCTCGATGGCATTACCAACCCGCAGAACCTGGGAATGATTATTCGCTCTGCTTGTGCGGGCAACATTGATGCTATTTTATTGCCTAGCAAAGGCTGCGCTCAAATTGACCCACTGGTGATTAAGGCCAGTGTCGGCACGGTATTTCGCGCACCAATTGTGCAAATACAAGGCACCTTAGCCGAGGCCCTCAAAACCCTTGGCACAGGAGAGTGTAACCTGATCGGACTTTCATCCCACGCATCCAATACCTTGGCGCAGAGCCCAATCGGTCACAATGTCTATATTTTAGGCAATGAAACCCACGGAGTGAGTCAAGCTACTCAAGCGCTATGTTCGCACTGGGTTAAAATCCCAATGAACAATGGGGTCGAATCTTTAAACGTTGCCGTCACCGCCGCTCTGATAGCCTTTCAGTAATTTCACATATTTAATCTTAACAGCTCAAACAAAAAAGCCCGCTTTGAAGCGGGCTTTTTACGCTAAGAGAGATACTAAAATTACAGTTTGTAGCCCTCTTCTTCGTGCATGGTTATATCCAGGCCTATAAGCTCTTCTTCACGGGTTACACGCAAGCCTGAGGTCATTACCCCGGTTATTTTCAATAATACCCAGGTGACAATAGCGGTATAGACAAAGGTGATAATCACCCCTAAAAATTGCACCCAAACCTGACCGCTCATGCCATCCACAGCGTCGGAAAAACCGTAGCCACTAAATACACCCAAATGCGGTGAGGCAAATACGCCGGCCAATAGAGTGCCTAGAATACCGCCAACACCGTGCACCGGAAACACATCGAGCGAATCATCAATTTTCCACACTCGTTTAACGGTTTGTGTCATAAAGAAGCAGATAACACCGGCCAACAAACCGATAACCAGAGCTCCACCCGGCCCCACATACCCACTGGCTGGGGTAATCGTACCAAGGCCTGCCACCATGCCGGTCACAATGCCCAATACGCTGGGTTTGCGAAACTTAATCCACTCGACGGTCATCCAGGCCAAAGAGCCAGCGGCGGCAGAAATATGTGTCACTAACATGGCCATGGCGGCGTCGCCATTGGCAGCCAGAGCACTGCCACCATTAAAACCAAACCAACCCACCCAGAGCATACCCGCCCCGGTTACGGTCATGGTCATATTGTGCGGTGGCATCGCGATGGTAGCAAAGCCGTCGCGCCGGCCGATCACCAAGGCGGCCACCAAGGCCGCAACCCCAGCGGTAATGTGCACCACGGTACCACCGGCAAAATCCAGCAGTCCCCACTGGCTAAGGAAACCGCCACCCCACACCCAGTGGCATACCGGTACATACACCGCTAGCAACCAAAAGGATGAGAAGATCAGCATCGATGAGAACTTCATGCGCTCGGCAAATGCGCCGACAATGAGCGCGGGGGTAATCACCGCGAAGGTCATCTGAAACAAGCCAAATAATGGCTCGGGAATATCTCCCGACAAGCTCTCTTTACTCAGGCCCGCAAACAACACATGACTAAAGTCACCGATAAAGGCGTTGCCCTCACCAAAGCTTAGGGTGTAGCCCACAATTAACCATAATAAAGAAGCTATACAAGCAATGGCAAAGCATTGCATAAGCACAGACAGGATATTTTTAGCCCGAACCAAACCACCGTAAAACAGCGACAGACCTGGCAAGGTCATAAACAACACCAAAGCCGTTGCCGTTAAAATCCAGGCAGTGTTAGCACCGTTTAAAGTGTCTGCAGAAGCGGGAAGGGCCAGCGCCAATAGGCCAACCATTAGAAGATTACAAAGATGCTTAATATTCATAAAGATCAAATACTCTTTCGTCGTCTTAATTCGATTTTATTATTGGTTAAACCATCAACTTTCGGTTACAAAGCCACGTGATGTGCACCAGCGTTAAACTATAAAAGTTAGGGCATGGCTTACCCCGATGCCAGGGCGCACCCTTAATGAGCGCGGACCAATATATGCACAATATATGCCCATTGAATTTAAGCAATAAATTCAATAAGTTAGAGAGTATTTTTAATTGCTGGAACCAATTTAAGGCACTACAATAGTGCCCAGGCATTAGCAGAGGCATTATAATGGTGCGAATTGCGTAAATCGCGCACCACAAGACAGCGCATTGAGTTAGCGGTATTTTTTAGACTTAATGAGATGCAATAGAAGACGTAAACGAGAGTGAGATACCTGCTCATTTTGATAGACCGCCTGCTCAAACAGCGCGGTCGATTCCGCCAAAAGTTGAGCCAGTTCCGGGACTTCTTGACCAACTCTTTGCGCATAATCACGCGCCCCCTCGCCTGATCTGCGCGGGTACCCCTGAACGGCCAGCTGCTGACACAATTTTTCGTACCACCGCTCAACAAATGGCCGTCTTTGTGCCCTCTTACCCACAAAATTTGGCAATAAAATCAGCACAACCATAATGCCTGCTGCCGCCATTACATAAAGCACCATCAACCAAGGGGCACTGCTGCCAAACAATTTTTGCATAAACGCTTTTTGTTTGGCTTTATCGTAATTCATAACCCAGCGATGCCAGCGATAATTAAAAGCATCCAGTCGCAATTGCAGGTTGCTCAGCATAAAAAAGCGTCGGCTCCAAGCATCGCCTAAGAGTTCAGAATCTGCCGAATCTAAAGAGTATTGCACGCCGCGATCGATTCGCTCGGGCGACACTGCAGAGGTCGGGTCCACCCTAACCCAGCCTTGCCCCTCCAGCCAAACTTCCGCCCAAGCGTGGGCGTCGAGCTGGCGTACCGTTAAGTAGCCTTCCACTGGGTTTATTCTACCCCCCTGATAACCCACAACCACACGGGCCGGGATACCTGCGGCGCGCATAAAAAACACAAAACTACTGGAAAAATGTTCGCAAAACCCCGCTTTAGTTTGAGTCAAAAACTCATCTACACTGTGCACTCCCAGAGTGGGTGGCTGTAAAGTATAAGAAAAGTCCGCTTGAATATGGTCCAAAAAGCGCTGAATTAATGCTTGATCATTCGGGGTTTGTCGTCGCCATTGCTCAGCAAGAGTTCGCGTTGCGGGGTTGCTGTCATGGGGAATCCGCAACGACACTCGCCGCAATAACTCACTCAGCCCCTCGGCCTGGTTGGTGTAATTAACGTGAGTGGTCACCGAGTATTGCTGGCGTTGAGACACGGCATCACGCTGATAGAGCGTCATACCCCGACTGAGCCAAATACCCTCGGAGTAACTGGCCGGCGCCGCTAGGGTGTACAGCCAATTTTCATCAGTTGGCTCAAGCATCACCTCGTAATCATATCGCTTTCCGCTGACTTGTAGCTCTCGATCGCTCTCACGCCAGCGAGTAAAGCTACGTGCTTTTACATCTTGAATAGAGCTTTGACTCCAGGTGCGCCCATCGAAATGATCGAGCACTAAAGCGCGCCAGTACAACTGGCGAGACTCGGGTATATCTCCCTCAAAAGTGGCCCGCAGAGCGACTTCATCCGATTGCATTAACGAGGCAATATCTCCCGGTGACATACTGCTGCTCACCCCGGTTGTACCCGTAGCGCTATTAAGCGGTACCGTCCAGAGCGAACCGATGCGCGGCACTAAAAAAAATAAAGCCAACATAATCGGCAGGGCCTGCGCCGACATCATAAAGACCTTTCGGATCGGCTTGAACTGCCCGGCGGGTACAGCTCCAACATGATTAACCATCAGCGTAACGGTCATGACTAACACGCACAATAAAGCGTAAACAGAACCGACAAACCCTGAGGTATACAAAAGCTGGGTGCCGATAACGAAATAGCCCAAATAACTGAGCGCGCGCACATCGCCAGGCTTGTGTAGCTCTAATAGTTTTAAAACAAAGCCTGCCACCAACAGTGACACCATGGCATTCATGGCCAGGTTGCGAAAGGTTGCGGCCAACCCCGCCATCACCGCAAGGGCGACCAGTACTTTATACCAGCGCCCAAAATGCGGCCAACGACCACGACTCGATTGCAAGCGCCAGACCATCACCACCAACGCTAACCCTGTTAGCCAAATGGGTAACTGAACCGTGAGCGGTAGCAGAATAAGCGCCTGCGTGATCAACAGCCAACCGAGTGTCGATACAGGTAAGGAAAGGTGGCGAGCACTCACGAAACGTCCCTCAGATCAAACAGCGCCAAGGCTTTTAATACTTTGTGTAAGTGCGACTCCCCGCAGGCAGGCTCAATGCGCAGCCCCGGCAATAATAAACCGTAATCACGACCTGACTTTTGCCACTGCAACGCCAAATAACATAGCCCCGACAGGCGAGTCTCTACATCACCCATTAAGCGTTGATAATCCAACCACAAGCTATCTTGCTCGGCACCACCATATTGCTTCAATTGCAGTTCTCCGCCTCGGGCATACTGTTTCCAGGCCACATGCGTGAGAGGAGCGCCGGGTTGGTAATCGGCAAAGCCGATAAAATCATCGTCAGCCAACAGCCGCGCGCCGTCTTCACTGTCACCATCGGCGCCAAAATGCAGAGCCAATTGAGCAGGCTTGGGCTGGGGGTAAACCAATGCCTGTGCATCCAAATACACCCACGACCACACCCGGGTTAGCCCCAGCGGGTAATGGCTTTTAACCATTAACCGACCCAATGAAAGCCAACCGCGAGTTTGCGTTTGAACCGGTAAATTGACCTTGACCACCCCCCTGGCGGGCACAACCACTGAAACCTCCGATTGCGCAGATTCAGTTAAGGTTAAATAATGATCTTTACCCTGAGCCGAAGCTGCCACCTCGATGGCAATATGAAAAATCTCGCCACAAAACCCCGGTTGGGTATTGAGCCCTGATAGCTTAATACCGGATAGATTTTGAAACGCGTGCAAAATCGTAATAAAAAAAAGAGCGATCAAAAAGAAGCTAGTGGCCAAAATTAAATTATTTTGATAATTGGTGCCCAGTAACCACAGTAAAACAGTCGCCAACAAAAATCCGAGCGATGAGAGGCTGGGCACAACATAAATCGAGCGGTGCCTCAGGGTTACCTGACGAGCGCGAGGTGAGCGCCGTTCGGTCCAGCGCCAAAAGAGGGTTTCTAATCGGTGACTCGTCTGCACAAGTAAAGCTGCCTTAAATACGTTCAGCCTACCATATTACGCAGCACTAAAATAAACTTGCAATGGTTTCCCCTCAACCGAGTAGCCTACGCACAAGCTGTCGACACTGGCGGGCGGTGTGTCTTTATGAGCGTTGAGCACTTCCAGTGACGATTGTTCGATATCCTCCGTTAACTGCTGCAGTAAACGATCAAAGAAATCTTCAGCGGCGACTGCAGCACCCACAATACTGGATGTACTCTCGTTCGATTGAAGCCTGTTTGTATTATCTATGGACGCAAGTCTTGAGCCCTGCCAAGACAGTCGGCGCTCTTGCAGTGTTTGCACAAAAGCAGGCGCAGCGGCAATTCCCACCAAAGAGTCGGCCACGCCCCCCTTCATTACCCAACTCCACTCGGGCCAGGCGCTGGGGTGTTTGGGGAAAACATAGTTGGTTTGCGCTATTAAACCAAATTCGCGTTGCAGCTGGCGTTCCAATAAAAAGGAAAACCCTTCCACCTGTGGGGCTAAATGGCTTTGCGCCACTCGCTTATTACACTCACGCTGGTTGCGTAAATTCCAATAGTGATAGTCGGCTAATAAGTGTTGTAGTTGGGACTCGGTGAGACACTGCAACTCAATCAGTGCTGCCCCTAGTGTGAGATGTTCTGCCTGCTGGCGGGCGAGCAACTGCTGTATATGCTGATCATTCAACCAACCTAAGGATTGGGCGAGTTCGCCAAACAAGTGATCGCTGTGGCGTTGCCGGAGAAGAATTTGCGAGCTCTGATCGGAGCTTAAATACCCCATATCGGCGGCAAGTTGCCCCAAGGTCTTGTTGTTAGCATGTTGTAGTGACAGCGCATCGGAAAGTTGCGACTGACTGATAATGCCTTTGATTTGTAAGTATTGGCCAAAAAAAGTCGCTGCCATAGTATGGCCCCGCTTTAGACACTCTGAAAAAACTCACCTAAGGCGCATCAAATGCAACTTTACGCGCCTAGTTAATTATTTATAGTTCGAAATAACGTGTTTGTCGAATGACAAATCACAGTGAAAGTCAGAATGTCGCTCGGTAAAGCGGGAAACTTAAGGCAATATATCGACGCTTTGCAGTAATTTTTCCATGGGGGCCTGCTCACTAAAGCTATCGGCCATAACTCTGTGAGTCACCACAGAGGGCACCACCGCTTGAATATCCTCAGGTATAAGGTAATCGCGATTTTGCATATATGCCCATGCCTTAGCGCAATGCAGCAGACCCAGTGCACCGCGCGGAGAGAGACCGTGGGTGTATTGCGAGTCGTGCCGAGTTAGATGCACCAATCTTTGTAAATAAGACAACACACTGTCTGAGGCGCTGATTTTCTCGATATCCTGGCGAATCGATAACAGTGTGGCCGGGGTCATTAAGGTGGGCAGCTGATCGATCAGTCGGCGCGAGTCTCCGCCTTTGAACAACGCCATCTCGGCCTCAGGGTCTGGGTAGCCCAAGCTAATGCACATCAAAAAGCGATCGAGCTGCGATTCGGGCAGAGGAAAGGTGCCCATTTGTGACTGGGGGTTTTGCGTGGCAATCACAAAAAAGGGTTGCGGCAATGGGCGGGTATCGCCATCTATCGTAACTTGCCGCTCCTCCATTGCTTCGAGCAAAGCGCTTTGGGTTTTCGGTGTAGTGCGGTTGATTTCATCGGCCAATAATAGCTGGCTAAAAATAGGTCCGGGGTGAAAAGAGAACTCGCTGGCAGCTTGATCAAAGATAGAAACACCGAGAATATCGGCTGGCAACATATCACTGGTGAACTGCACTCGCTGGTAATTCAGTCCAACCACTTTGGCCAAAGCGTGTGCCAAGGTGGTTTTCCCCATGCCGGGCAAATCTTCTATTAACAAATGCCCGTTGGCAAGTAAGCAGGTCAATGCCAGTTGAACCTCCCGCTCTTTGCCCAACAGAACTTTACCAACCTCAGCCACTACTTGCGATACATTGTCTCGCACGACTTACCTCGTTTTAAATCAATGTTAGACCGCGCTCTAGGTCTGCTTGTATATCCTGCACGTCTTCTAAGCCTACCGCAATACGTATCAGGTTTTCCGTGATACCGGTTTCAGCTCTTTGCGCATCGCTCAGCCGGCCGTGAGTGGTAGTCGCCGGATGCACGATGGTTGTTTTAGCATCACCTAAGTTCGCTGTAAGTGACAGTATTTTCGTGGCATCGATGACTTGCCACGCCTGCTCTCGCCCACCTTTAACCCGGAAAGATAAAACACCCCCGAAACCACGCTGCTGTTTAGCTGCAAGCGCGTGTCCTGGGTGATGCGCTAAACCGGCATAGAATACTTTTTCCACCGCGGGCTGTGCTTCCAGCCACCGAGCTAATGCCATGGCATTGGCGCTGTGTGCATCCATACGCAAGCGCAGAGTCTCTAAACCTTTTAAAAATACCCACGCATTAAAGGGGCTCATGGTCGGACCGGCACTGCGAATAAAGCCAAGCACCTCTTCAATATGAACTTGAGCGCCCACCACGAGGCCGCCCAGGCAGCGGCCTTGGCCATCGATATACTTAGTGGCTGAATGCACGACGATATCCGCCCCAAACTCTAAGGGCTTTTGCAGAGCTGGGGTACAAAAACAATTGTCAACCACAAGCAGTGCACCGGCTTGATGGCTCACATCCGCCAGCCGGGCAATATCGACAATATCGCATAGAGGATTAGAGGGCGTTTCGACAAAGACCAGTTTGGTATTCGTACTTATCCCCGCTTGCCATTGGTCAAAATCGGTCGGGTCAACAAAGACCGTCTCAACCCCAAAGCGCGACATATATTTGGTAAATAAAACCGTGGTCGTGCCAAACACACTGCGAGAACACACCACTTGATCACCGGCCTGTAAAAAAGCCATGCAAGTGGCCAGAATAGCCGCCATACCCGATGCCGTTGCCACGGCACTCTCGGCGCCCTCCAGGGCCGCAATACGCGCCTCTAAGGTGCGTACAGTCGGATTGGTATAGCGCGAATAAACATTGCCGGGTTGATCACCCGAAAAGCGGTCGGCAGCCTCTTGCGCATCGGCAAACACATAGCTTGAGGTGAGGTACAGCGCTTCACTGTGCTCGCCTTCGTCACTGCGCACTTGGCCGGCCCGGACAGCGAGTGTATCAATACCCGCCCCTTGCAGCGCCTCGTTTAAATCACTTGCGTCACTCATAGTTATGGTCCATCAATGGATGTGCAAATCTTCGCCGTCGTTGTGCAAACCGATGGGGCTTTCCTCTTCTTTTGCACGTAACTCTTTCTTCTTTTTCGCCTTACCTTCCATGCGGCTGGCCTCAAGTGCATCCAGGTAAGCTTGATCGACATCACCGGTTAAGTACTGACCATCAAACACGGCGCAGTCAAATTCGGTGACACCACTGCCACCATCAGCCGAAGCCGCTTTGAGGTCGTCGAGTTTTTGATAGACCAGCCAATCGGCACCAATGTCTTCACACACTTCATCTTGACTGCGCCCGTGAGCGATCAGCTCTTTTGTCGTGGGCATATCAATACCGTAGACATTGGGGTAAATCACCGCCGGTGCTGCCGAGGCAAAATACACCTTCGCCGCGCCCGCTTCGCGAGCCATTTGGATGATTTGTTGGCACGTTGTTCCGCGCACAATGGAATCGTCTACCAGCAGAACATTTTTACCGCGGAATTCCAGCTCAATAGGATTGAGTTTTTGCCTGACCGACTTTTTACGCAATTGCTGGCCGGGCATAATAAAGGTACGGCCAATGTAGCGATTTTTAATCAGACCTTCGCGAAACTTGACCCCCAGCTTGTAGGCCAGCGCCTGACCGGCCACTCGCGAGCTGTCCGGTATTGGAACCACCACATCAATATCGTGTTCAGGGCGCTCGGCCAAAATCTGTTCGGCCAGCTTCTCACCCTGGCGCAAGCGCGCTTTATACACCGAGACGCCATCCATAATAGAATCTGGACGAGCAAAATACACATGCTCGAAAATACAGGGAGTCAGTGCGGTTTTTGCGGCGCATTGTTTGCGGTGTAGCTGACCATCAAAGGTGATGTAAACCGCCTCACCCGGAGCCACATCGCCTATCAATTCAAAGCCCAGCACGTCCAGCGCCACACTTTCTGAGGCAACCATATACTCCTCGCCCTTATCGGTCATGCGTTTGCCGTAAACCAGCGGGCGAATACCGTTAGGGTCGCGAAAGGCAACAACACCGTAGCGGGCAATCAGTGCGACCACCGCATAACCACCGCTGACGCGCTTATGTACGCCTTCAACTGCGGCAAAAATATCGGCCTCGGCTGGCACCAGCTTACCCTGCTGCTGTAGCTCGTGTGCAAACACGTTGAGCAACACCTCGGAGTCAGAGTCAGTATTGACATGGCGCAAGTCAGTTTTAAATAACTCTTCGCTGAGCTTATCGGCATTGACTAAATTGCCATTGTGAGCCAGAGCAATACCGTAGGGCGAGTTGACGTAAAACGGCTGCGCCAAAGCGGGCCCAGAGCTGCCCGCGGTGGGGTAGCGCACGTGGCCAATACCAATATTGCCCACCAACCTCTGCATATGGCGGGTGCGAAACACGTCGCGCACCAAGCCATTAGCTTTTTGCTGAGCTACTTTCCCGTTCTCCTGACAGGTAACAATACCTGCGGCATCCTGACCGCGATGTTGAAGAATAGTCAGCGCATCATAGAGCTGAGTATTGACGTCGCGTTTTCCGACAATGCCAACAATACCGCACATAGTTGTCTTACCTTTGTATAAAGCAAATGTATGGAGCTAAAAGATTAAAGAGCTTCGTCATCGAACAGAGCCATGACCCAGTCTTTTACTAATTGCGTGGTGTCACGAGCCCAATCTTCAAATACCAAGAAATGGGGAATCATAACCGACTGTTGCCACCAGGCATCTTCATTGACGGGCACCATCGCGGGCAGCAAAATCACCGCTGCCATCACCACTACAGCGCCGCGAACCAAACCAAAAACCATTCCGAACAAGCGGTCGGTGCCTGATAGGCCAGTCAATCGAACCAGCTCACCAATCAGGTAATTCACCATGGCGCCGACCACCAAGGTCGCTGCAAACAGAGCCGCAAAAGCCGCTATTGCCCGCAGTGAAGGGGTTTCGATTAAATTTGTCATCAGTGCTGCCAAGCGGTCGCTAAAGAGCATAGCAATGATAAAGGCCGCGACCCACACAGCAAGAGATAAGGCTTCTTTGACAAAACCGCGCTTGAGGCTAATCAAACAAGATACAGACAATATGCCAATGATTGTCCAGTCTGCCCAATTCATGCAGGCGGTGTCTCCGAAATCAAGAAAGGCGCAAATTTTAACAGAGCGAGGGGCCGCATCATACCCATAATCCAATCGCTTTTATGGCTTAAAGCGTAACACCATAGAATTGACCTTAAATACCGGGTCAACCTCTTGTTTTACCGCCTCCGCTAAGGCCCGGTCCAGCTTGGGACCAATAAACACTCGGCTAACCTCACCCTGCCCCGTCTGCGCCAAGCGTACATAAGCTTTATAACCTTTCTCTTGCAGGCGTTTTCGCAGTGCTTGCGCCGATTCTGAGGATCGCAAACTGGCAACCTGCACCACCCAGGCATCGAGCTTTGGGGTACTTGAGGCGGATTGATCTTTGCGTTTTGCAGGCCGATCTCTCTGGGGTTGTGAGGTTGATGCCACCTGTGGGGTCGACGCTTGAACACTTGACGAGGCAGCGCTGGCTATACCTAACGAGCTCGCGCTTGCTTTGCCCTCTGACTCAGGATCAATCCATTGCTCAGCTACAGGCTGGTTAGACCTAGGCAGATAAAGCCGGTCTGGGTCTGGCAGTGACTCGTCGAGAATGGGCTTGGGCGCCTCAATGACCACCTCCACCGTATCGGGCCTGGCGGGTATTTGCGTTCTGGTATCGACTTGATGCAATTGCTGCTCTTTAAAAAAGCCGGGCAGAAAAATGACAGCGATACCGACCAACACCAGCGCACCTATCAGTCTTTGTTTAAGTCCGTCGTTCACCCTAGCCTCACTTTAATCAGCCGCTTTAATGTTCGGCAAAGCCGAAAGCGCTGCCGATACTGTAAAAAAAGAACCAAAAACAACCACCAAATCGTCTTCTGTAGCGTTGTTTATAGCGCGCTCCAGGCAGTCAGCCATCGCCGCGGTGCAAACTACCGACCAGCCTCTGGTGGCAATTCGCGTGGCGAGTGCCTGTGGTTCGGCGGCGCGCGGCACATCGGGCAGATAGGCAAGATACCAAGCCCCTGCCGCGCCCGGCAAGTTATCGACAATGCCATCGATATCTTTATCCGCCATGGCGGCAAACACAAAGTGTACTCGAGCCGGCGCACACTGTGTTATCTGTTGGGCCAATAAACGAGTGGCGGCCGGGTTATGGGCCACATCGAGCAGAATTTGCCGCTTGCCAACCCACAGTCGCTGATTGCGGCCGGCCAAACTCACCTCAGCAAGCGCCCGGCTCAACAGGTCGGGCTCCACCCGCCCCACTAAGATTTGCACCGCCGTAATCGCTGCCGCCACACTGGGCAGAGGTAAATACACCTCGGCCAAGGACACTGAGAAATCGCCATACTGATACAGCGCTCCAGCCCCGTGAGGCTCGATGGAAAAATCACGATTGATATAGAGCGGTTGCGCACCGATTTCTTGCGCCCAGTCAACGACTGACTGGGGTGGCGCAACATCGGCACAAACCACAGGTTTAGCCGCGCGCATAATGCCCGCTTTTTCGCGGCCGATCACCTCTCGGTCATTGCCCAGCCAATCCTGATGGTCAATATCGATCGAGGCAATAACGGCGACATCAGCATCGATGACATTTACCGCATCAAGCCGGCCACCGAGCCCCACTTCCAGCACACAGATATCGACCCGACTGCGATCAAACAACCACAGTGCGGCCAAAGTTCCATATTCAAAATACGTTAGGGAGATACTGCCGCGAGCGCGCTCTATCGAGTCAAAGGCCTCACACATCGCCGCTTCACTGACGGGAGTGCCGTCAATGGCAACGCGTTCACAATAATGATGCAAATGAGGTGAGGTGTAGCTGCCAACGCTGTGGCCCATAGCCTTGAGAATAGCACTGGTAGCCGTCACGCAAGAGCCCTTGCCATTGGTACCGGCAACCGTGATTACCTTCGGCGTATGAGACAAAGCCAGGCGCTTAAGCACCTGGCCGATACGATCCAACCCCAAATCAATCTCGCTGGGGTGAGCTCGCTCAATTCGAGCGAGCCAAGCATCGAGCCCGTGGTGTTCCACTAAAAATTAAGACGCTTCGGCGCGGCGGGTAAACTTGGCGATTAAGCGGGCCAGCGTATCGCGCATTGAGTTGCGATGAATAATCATGTCGATGGCGCCGTGATCGAGCAAAAATTCAGCGCGCTGAAAACCGGCGGGCAGCTTCTGGCGGATGGTTTGCTCAATAATGGCGGGGCCGGCAAAACCGGCACGAGCACTGGGCTCTGCAGCATTGATGTCACCCAGCAAAGCCAGCGAGGCGGATACACCACCGTACACCGGATCGGTCATAATAGAGAAATACGGCGTGCCCTGTTGCTTGAGTCTTTCAATCACTGCCGAGGTTTTGGCCATCTGCATCAGCGATATTAACGCCTCCTGCATACGCGCCCCACCGGTGGCCGGAAAGCACACCAACGGAATATTCTCCTCCAAGGCTACGTTGGCCGCGCGGGTAAATTTCTCACCCACTACATAACCCATAGAACCGCCGTGAAAGGCAAATTCAAAGGCCACAGCCACCACAGGCATGCCTTTTAACTCACCTTTCATAGCGACAATCGCGTCTTTTTCACCGGTAGATTTTTGCGCGGCGGTAAGGCGATCTTTGTATTTTTTAACGTCTTTAAACTTAAGGCGATCAATCGGCTCAATCTCGGCCCCAATTTCTTGACGCGAGCTTTCATCCAAAAAGATATCCAGGCGACGGCGGGCGCCGATACGCATATGGTGGTCGCACTTAGGACAGACATCTAAGTTGCGCTCCAGCTCCGGTCGGTACAGTACCGCGGAACATTTTACGCACTTCTTCCAAAGACCTTCGGGCACTTTACTGGTAGAGCCTTTGCGACCTTCTGCACGCACCACACTGGGAACCAATTTTTCTAGCCAACTCATTGTATGTATTCTCTCTCGATCAGTTTCGTCTCGAATTCGGGTATTACAGGCTGTCGAGAGCCTGTCGGATATCACTTATGATAGCACCAACGGCCTCAGCTATCTGGTCTGGGGTTTGGCCTTGGGCCTTACCCATCGCATCGACCAGCACGCTGCCAATCACTACGCCATCAGCTAATACAGCTACCGACTTAGCGCTGGTGGCATCTTTAATACCAAAACCCACACACATGGGCAGTTCGGTCAGCGCGCCAAACTCTGTCAGTTTTTGTTTTACCGAGTCCACATCGAGGTGGCCCGCACCGGTCACCCCCTTAAGGGACACATAGTACAAAAAGCCACTGGCGTTGGCGGCAATATCGCGGGCGCGCTCAACACGGGTGGTGGGCGCCAGCAAAAAGATATTGTCGATATCGCGGCTGTCGAGCTCGCGTTTAAGGTCAGTTAATTCTTCCAAAGGTAAGTCGACGGTCAAAAGGCCATCGACACCGGCCGCCTCTGCCTTGTCGGCAAACACTGAGTAGCCCATGCGCTCTACCGGATTGGCGTAGCCCATCAGCAGTACCGGTGTACTCTGGTTGGTTTTGCGAAACTCCGCTACGACAGCCATGGTATCGGTCAGGCTGACGTGATGTTCCAGCGCGCGCTCGTGGCCTTTTTGAATCACCGGCCCCTCGGCCATCGGGTCAGAAAATGGCACACCCAGCTCGATAATATCGACCCCCTGCTCCACCATTTTATGCATGGCCGGCAGTGTGGCCTCGCGGGTGGGGTCACCGTTAACGATGTAGGCCACTAACGCTTTGCGGCCGTTTTGTTTCAGTTCACTGAAGGTTTGACTAATACGACTCATGTGTAATTCCAGCTCTTCTCTTAAACCGTGATACCGTCGATATCAGCGACCGTCAGAATGTCTTTATCACCGCGTCCCGACAGGTTCACAATGATGATTTGCTCAGGGCTCATGGTTGGCGCCAGTTTTTCAACGTAGGCCAAGGCGTGGCTGCTCTCGAGCGCCGGCATAATACCCTCGGTACGTGTGGTTTTGCGAAAGGCTGCCAGGGCTTCTTGGTCGTTGATTGGCACGTATTTCACCCGGCCCAGGTCTTTTAACCAAGCGTGCTCGGGGCCAACGCCTGGGTAATCGAGCCCGGCGGATACCGAGTGAGTCTCGATGATTTGGCCGTTCTCGTCTTCCATTAAATAGGTGCGGTTGCCGTGCAACACGCCGGGCACACCATCGTTCAAAGGCGCTGCGTGACGACCGGTTTCAACCCCATCGCCACCGGCTTCAACCCCGTACATAGCAACGGTGTCGTCGTTAAGGAACGGGTGGAACAAGCCAATCGCGTTGGAACCACCGCCGACACAAGCGACCAGAGCATCGGGCAGTTTACCGGTCATATCCAGACACTGGGCGCGAGCCTCGCGGCCGATAACAGCCTGAAAATCGCGCACTAATTTCGGGTATGGATGTGGACCGGCCACCGTGCCAATAATATAAAAGGTGTCATCGACGTTGGTAGACCAGTCGCGCAGCGCTTCGTTCATGGCGTCTTTTAGGGTCTTTGAGCCCGAGGTAACAGGAATAACCTCAGCGCCTAAAAGCTTCATTCGATACACATTAAGCGCTTGGCGACGCACGTCTTCCGCGCCCATATACACCTGACACTTAAGCCCTAAACGCGCAGCGACCGTGGCGGTAGCAACACCGTGTTGGCCCGCACCGGTTTCGGCAATCACACGGCTCTTGCCGGTCATTTTGGCTAACAGCGCCTGGCCAATGGTATTGTTTACCTTATGAGCACCGGTGTGATTGAGGTCTTCACGCTTTAGGTAAATTTGCGCACCGCCCAATTCACGGCTCCAGCGCTCGGCGTGGTACAGCGGCGATGGACGGCCCACGTAGTGCGCCAAGTCTTTATCAAATTCCGCCTGAAATTCGTCGTTGTCTTTTAATGAACTGTAAATTTCTTGTAATTCGTCCAGCGCGTAAATCAGGGTTTCCGACACAAAGCGCCCACCGAACTGACCAAAATGGCCACGATCATCGGGAAACGCGCTGTAATCCACTGCAGACTTAGTTGAATCATTCACGATTTTACTCACTTATAGATTGCCGCTTTGGCATTGACGATAAAATTCTTTACGCGCTCGGGGTCTTTAACCCCGGCGCTGGCCTCGACACCACCGCTCACATCCACGGCATAACAGCCAGTGGCGGCCACGGCAGCACCCACATTCTCCGGCGTTAAACCACCGGCCAACACAATAGGGCTCGCTGAGTGCTTAGGCACCCGCTGCCAGTCAAAAGTTTCTCCGGTACCACCGGGAACATCAGGGCGATAAGCGTCGAGCAAAATACCACTGGCGCCTGTATAGGCTTGTATATTCGCCTCAAGATCGAGGTCGGGGCGCATACGCAGGGCTTTCATATAAGGGCGCTGAAAAGACTCGCATTCGGCTGCGGTTTCATCACCGTGAAATTGCAATAACTGCAGTGGAACCTGACTCAACACTGAGGCTATAAAATCATTGCCCGCATTGACGAATAAACCCGTCACGGTCACAAAGGGCCCACAGGCCAAGGCGATGGCACGCGCTTGCTCCGGGGTCACGGCACGCGGGCTTTTCGGGTAAAACACCAAGCCAACGGCGTCTGCGCCAGCCGCTACAGCCTGCCGAGCTTGTTGCTCAGTGGTAATCCCACAGATTTTTACGCGCACACTCATAAAAAAGATGACTCGACCTTGCAAAAACTCAGTGCGCGGATTTTAGCAGAATTTTGCCTCGCCGTCAGAATGCCAATAACCCACCGGCTCATCAAAGTACAGTGGCCCCGGTAAGCGTTGCGGCAGAGCGAACCCCTGGTCGTATTCCACCTGCACCAGATATAACCCATAAGGTGGGGCCGTTACGCCCCCCAGACGGCGATCTTTGGCTTCGAGCACTTCGCGCGCCCACTCCACCGGCTTACTGCCAGTGCCTATTGCCATCAGCACGCCCACGATATTGCGCACCATGTGGTGCAAGAAAGCGTTGGCGCGAACCTCCAACACGATTAACTCGCCTTTGCGAACCAATGTTAAGTGTTCGATGCAGCGCACTGGCGAGTGCGCTTGGCACTGCACCGCGCGGTAGGAGGTGAAATCGTGCTCGCCGACTAAATCTTGGGCGGCCTCGCGCATACGATCAATATCGAGCCGATCGCGACTCCAGGTAAGCTGGTCGTGTAGCAGCGCGGGCTTAGCGCAACCATCGGCAATCAGATAACGGTAGGTGCGCGCTTGGGCACTAAAGCGGGCGTGAAATTGCGGGGTGACTTCGGTGGCCCAGTGAATCGAGATATCGTCGGGCAAATAGGCTTTTAACCCGCGAGTCCAGGCTTTTTCTGGGCGCTGGGCTAGGGTATCAAAGTGCACGATTTGGTTGCTGGCGTGTACCCCGGCGTCGGTGCGTCCAGCGCACACTAGGGCAATAGGCTCGTTTGCGATAATGGACAGCGCCTTATGCAATGCCCCCTGCACGGTGCTTAAGCCGCCGGGCTGAACCTGAAAGCCGTGAAAGCTGCTGCCCTTATATTCCACCGCCATAGCAATGCGGTGCATAGTGTCGGGCCAATGTGTCTCGGCGAGAATTTCGCCGTTGCGGGAGTACTCACCCATGTTGCTTCTCATATGAAAAAAAAGGCCCTGCACGCTTGAACGTACAAGGCCTTTTGACTCTAGTCAGCGCTTAGCTGTCTACTTTTTCCAGCAGCGACTGAGCGTCTTGCTTTTGCTCATCGGTACCTTCTTCAACAACCTCAGACAAGATATCTTTGGCGCCTTCCATATCACCCATATCAATATAGGCGCGCGCCAGATCTAGCTTGGTAGCCGCTTCATCGGCATCGGCCAAAAAGTCGAGATCTTCGTCGTCATCGGATGTGTCAGATACTGACTCTGGGGAGGGCAGATCATCAACATCGAGCCCAACATCCAGATCACCTAAAGCTTCGTCGAATGCATCGTCTTCATCCACAGACAGATCCATCTCGTCACTTTCGACACCGGCAAAGGTTTCATCGGCAGCGGGTTCGGCCACTGGCGCATCCGGTTGTGTCGGAGTATCGAGATCGGCCATTTCACGATCCAATGCTTCTAGGTCGACATCACCCATGGCCTGGTCGAGATCAAAGTCATCGGCATCATCATCGGCCAAATCCAAAGTAGGCACAGCTTCTTCGTCAGCGTCGGCCTTAACTGCATCGGCGGCAGGCGTCTCATCCAGACTCAGATCAAAGTCTTCATCCAGCAACGGTGCTTCTGATTCAGCCGCTGGGGTATCGTCACCTTCCAGCTCCAGATCGCCCAGATCAAGATCACCCAAGCTGTCTAGCTCGGATGGCTCGGCGGCCGTGGTGTCATCTTCCAAATCAAAGCTAAGGTCGTCGAGGTCGGTAGAATCATCCGAAGTCGCTAACTCTTCGCTGTCATCGAGATCGAGCGTGAAGACATCATCGGACGCTTCATCAGTATCAGCCGGAACATCCTGCTCGATGTCGAGCGTATCTAAATCCAACAGTGGCTCTTCGTCTGCCAGAGCGGTTGGTTTATCTTCCGCACTTTCGGTTAAAGGCGCTGCGCTGTCGGTCTCGTCATCCTCAAGATCAAAGTCGAGCAACTCGGCATCGGAATCTAGTTCGGTTTCTTCAGCGTCGAAAGACAAGTCGTAACTTGTGGCTGAACCATCAAGATCCACTTCATCGGTAGCGGCTTTTTCAGGGCTGCTCTGTTCGGTGTCATCCAATTCGAAGTCGAAATCGTCCAGGCTTAGTTCGTCTTCCTCGGTACCCAACTCAAGCAGCTCTTCGCTGTTGCTGCTGTCATTTTCGGCACTTTGTTCAAGATCATCGAGTTCAAATGCACCATCGAGATCCAACTCGCTGTCCAATTCAGCATCCAACTCTAGGGCATTGTCTGCCTCGGGCTGTGTGTCGGCTACAGGGCTCGTCTCTTCATTCTGTTCCAGATCTAAACCGAGGTCGTCCAACTCCATTGCCGCGCCCATATCATCGGCGTCATCCATTGGGCCAAATTGTGCGCGCAAATCGTTGGCTTTTTCTGTGGTCGCAGCATCGGCCTGCGGTATCAGTGCGCTGTAACGCTCGTTAAAAGCGGAGCGATTGTCGCTTTCAGCGTACACTTCCAACAGTTTCAGCTGAATAGCTTGTGAGCCAGGCTCTTTTTCCAAACCATTTAACAGCATTTCTTCGGCTTGATCGTACTTGGCGTAAGCGATGTAAATATCCGCTTCACCCACTACATCGCCGGTTTCCGCTTCTGTTGGGGTGGTATCGACTTCTTCAGCGAAAGCTTCTTCAAAGCTTTCATCGGCATCATCAACCGGCTGATCTTCTTCCGGCTCGTCGTCTTCGGTATTAAATACTGAGTCGTCAAATTCGGAGGTGAATTCTTCTTCGGAGTCTGCTGTACCGCTGCGCTTGCGCAAAATAACAAAGACAGCAACGATTAAACCAATGATCGCGAGGCCAATCCAAAGGATATTAGCCATCAGCTTATCCATTAAGCTCGGCTCTGGCGGACGACGAACCACTTTACTGGCTTTGGCTTTTTCCTCTACCGCAGTGACTTCCGTCTCTGATTCGGGCTCTTGTTCGTCAACGGCCGATTCACTGGTCACGGATGACGCGGCCTGTTCGGTGGCTGCTACCACAGTACCTGTTGTTTCAGTGTCGATTTCAGTCTGTGCGGCTTCGGCATCGTTGGCCGCCTGTTGTTGCTCGGCGCTACCAGTTTGTAAAGCACTCAACTGCTCGTTACTCACCTCAAGCAGGCGTTCCATGGTTTCAATCTGCTCTTCCAGATCGGTTACCCGTGAACGCAACTCATTGTTTTCACTCATGCTGCGTTCTAATTCTTCTTCGGTAGCGGCCAGTTCGCCGGCAATTTCGCCCGCGTCGCCATTACCATAACCACCACCTTGAGCGGTGCCGCCCGCGCCGGTTGTACCCGGTGCAGCCAGCTTAACTTGGCCGCGCCTAGAAGAGTCAGATCGATCAATCGAGGAGCCGCGACCGGATGCATCCAGCTGGGCACCCATTGCGTTACCGGACCAATCCCGGTTTTGTTGCGCCACTTGAGTGATAGCCTGGCGATTCGACATCCGATTAATTTCTTGCGAGGATGGAATGCGCAGCACTTGGCCTTTACGCAACAAGTTAATGTTGCCGCGAATAAAGGCCTCGGGGTTGGCGCGTTGAATCGCCAACATAGTTTGCTGGATAGACTCGCGCCCAGGTCTTACATCGCGAGCAATCTCCCACAGGGTGTCATTTGCTTTAACGGGCCCGTACACGTCACTTGCATTAGAGCGATTTGCCGATACGGCGCCGGGCTCTGTCGCAGTCCGTACCGGCTCACTCTTTACAGGGGTGCTGGTGTCGCGCAATGGTGTGGCTGTTGCTTCAACGGGGCGTGCGGCCTCATCGGCAAAAACGGGCAAATCCAGTAATACGGTGTATTCGCGCAACAGGCGACCACTGGTCCAGCGCACTTCCACCACAATGCTTATAAATGGCTCTCGCACAGGGTCTTTACTGGTCACCGCAATAAACGGCCCGCCGGATTGGTCGGTAATGACATTGAAGCGAAGCTGGGTATAGAAGAACTCTCGTTCAATACCCAAGCGTCGGAAATCTTTTTCATCCGCCAGTCGTGCAATAATTTGGTCGGAGTCCAGCTCACCAATATCAATTAAATTGATGTGGGCATCGAGCGGCTCATTCAGGGATGAATTGAGCTTGATATCGCCTAGACCCAGTGCCATCACTGAACGCGACACCAGTAGCGACAAGACCCCAAGCAGTATTAACAGCTTACGAAGTTGCATAGCACTTTCCTTTTATATTATCCCCAGCCTTCCGACGACCCAGCCCTACGACGTCCTGTCAGCCACTTAATTTTTACGCGGCCAGCCAATGTTGATTCGGTAAGAGGCCCCAAAACCTCGAATAATTCTTCAGTATCGGCTGTAAGTATTCATTATAAATAGCTTTTTATCAACACTTACCCAGCTTAGACGGCTTTTTTAGGCAGGCTTTTTCAATGAAAAAATAACCAAACGCGGTAAAAATGGTAAAAATTGCGCCCTCGGTCACACCCCACCCATAAAAAACCCCAGCAAGCAGGGCTTGCCGGGGTTTCGGTGGGAGCTTAAAGAATTACGATTCGCGCAACACTTTCAGCATACGGCGCAGAGGCTCAGCCGCACCCCACAAGAGTTGATCACCCACGGTAAAGGCGTTGAGGTATTCACCCCCCATGCTCAATTTACGCAAGCGCCCCACCGGTACCGTCAAAGTGCCGGTAACGGCCGTTGGCGTCAGGTCGCGCAAAGTGGACTCTTTATCGTTGGGAACCACTTTGGCCCATTCGTTGTGCTCGGCCAACATCTGTTCGATATCAGTCAATGGCACGTCTTTTTTCAGTTTCAGGGTCAATGCCTGAGCGTGACAGCGCATGGCGCCAATACGCACACAGGTACCGTCCAGTGGAATTGGGTTGCCTGTGTTGCCCAAAATCTTGTTGGTTTCGGCCTGAGCTTTCCACTCTTCACGGCTCTGGCCGTTGTCGAGCTGACTGTCGATAAAAGGCAACACGCTACCGGCCAAGGGCGCGCCAAAATTGTCTACCGGGAAGTCGCCAGAGCGCATAGTCTCGGCCACTTTGCGGTCGATATCCAAAATAGCAGAGGCCGGGTCGGCCAGTTCGGGGGCCACTGCATCGCGAATGGTACCCATTTGCTCGATCAGCTCACGCATGTTGCGTGCACCGGCGCCAGAGGCCGCCTGGTAGGTCATGGAGGTTCCCCACTCCACCAGATCGTTGGCGAATAAGCCACCCAGCCCCATTAGCATCAAGCTAACGGTACAGTTACCACCGACGTAATTTTTCACGCCGCGTGACAAACCGTCTTTAATAACGTTGAGGTTTACCGGGTCCAGCACAATGATGGCGTCGTCAGCCATGCGCAGGCTGGAGGCCGCGTCAATCCAGTAGCCTTGCCAGCCGCCATTGCGTAAATCAGAGAATACCGCTTTGGTATAGTCGCCACCCTGACAAGAGATAATGGCGTCCATTTGGTTTAAGTCGTCAATCGCGTAGGCGTCTTTGAGGGGCGGTAAGCCTTCGGCCACTTTTGGTGCCGGACCACCCACGTTAGATGTGGTGAAAAATACGGGTTCTAAACCCTCAAAATCGTTTTCCGCAACCATGCGTTCCATGAGTACGGAGCCGACCATGCCGCGCCAACCTACAAAACCTACTTTCATGTTTAACTCTCTGGTTTAAATGAATTAAAGCCGACCTCAGCGCCTTGTGGGCAAGCGAGATCAGCCTTTAATTTTGCCGTAAATAGCCCTTAACTGCAAACAATTGGTCTGACCAATTATTTATGGCAAGGCTTTTAGTACGGCATCCCCCATCGCTTGGGTGCCGACTTTTTCGGTGCCGTCGGTGACAATATCTGCAGTGCGCAAGCCTTGATCCAACACCTTACCAACGGCCGCATCAATGGCATCGGCGGCCTCAGTTTCCGCCAGCGAGTAACGCAACATCATGGAGGCTGACAAAATCGTTGCCAGAGGATTGGCAATCCCCTGGCCGGCGATATCTGGCGCACTGCCATGACAAGGCTCATACATACCTTGGCCCTGCTCGTTCAAAGACGCTGAGGGCAACATGCCAATGGAGCCTGTGAGCATGGCAGCGGCATCGGACAAAATGTCACCAAACATATTGCCGGTCACCAATACATCGAACTGTTTGGGCGCGCGCACCAGTTGCATGGCGGCGTTATCGACGTACATGTGCGACAGCTCGACATCGGGGTACTCCGGCGCCAGGCGATCCATGACTTCACGCCACAAGATGGTGGCTTCCAGCACATTGGCCTTATCCACCGAGCAGACTTTTTTATCGCGCTTGCGCGCCATTTCAAAGGCGGTTCGACCTATGCGCTCGATCTCACTCTCGGAGTATTTGTAAGTGTTAAAGCCTTCGCGCTCGCCATTTTCTAGGGTGCGAATGCCGCGCGGCTCGCCAAAGTAAATACCACCGGTCAGCTCGCGCACAATCAAAATATCCAAACCCGAAACAACCTCGGGCTTTAAGCTAGACGCTTCCACCAATTGCGGGTACAGCAGTGCCGGGCGCAAGTTGGCGTACAAGCCCAGCTGCGAACGAATTTTTAGCAGGCCGCGCTCAGGGCGAATGGCGCGATCAATGGTGTCCCACTTTGGGCCGCCGACGGCACCCAACAAAATGGCATCGCAACCGCGTGCGCGCTCAACAGCGGCATCGGTTAAAGGCTCACCGTGGGCATCAATCGAAGCGCCACCGATTAGCTCTTCGACAAACTCCAAACCCAAATTGAACTTCGTATTAACAGATTCAAGTACACGACACGCTTGCTCGACAATTTCCGGACCAATACCGTCACCCGGTAAAATCATTACTTTCTTAGACACACTCACTCCTAATTAGGTTAAAGGCGAGATCGCGGATTGACTACTCCACCGACGCGCCATAAATTTCAAATATTTTAGTGTCTTGCGCCACCGGCGAAAACAATTCCCACTCAATGCCATTGACATCCGTTTCACAAGAAAAGCCTGTAGCGGCATCACTTTCAAATCCGAGGTGACGCAACTGGCCGGCCTGCTCGGGGAGCTGATTGATTGAAAAGTTTAACGACGCTGTACGCCACATGGCGTACTTACCGCCCACCACCACATTAGGCTTACCACCTAAGCGCATGGAATAATCGGCAATAGATTCGGTTAAATCCTTTACCGCCAAAGCAATATGAAAACGATCCACAACACGCTCCTTTGTGTTTTATAGATTTTTACTCGTACTAATTTTTCACCGCATCAAACAACCACGGCGCTGTTTGACGACGCTCTGCCTCGTAAGCCTTAATGGCATCGGCCTGCTCAAGGGTTAAGCCAATATCATCCAAACCATTAATCAGGCAGTGCTTGCGAAACTCATCAACCTCAAAGGTAAACACATCGCCCCCTGGGGTAACCACTTGCTGGTTAGCCAGGTCCACCGTTAATTGGTAGCCGGGTGTGGCGTACATTTGCTGGAATAAAGTTTCCACGTCCTCTTCGCTCAACACCAGCGGTAAAAGGCCGTTTTTAAAACAGTTGTTATAAAAAATATCGGCAAAGCTCGGGGCGATAACACAGCGAAAACCGTAATCGTCCAGCGCCCAGGGCGCGTGCTCGCGCGACGAACCACAGCCGAAATTTTTGCGCGTTAACAGAACACTGGCTCCTTGATAGCGCTCTTGGTTAAGCGGAAACTCTGCATTCAATGGGCGGCCAGTGCACTCTTGATCTGGCTTGCCTTCATCCAAATAACGCAACTCATCAAACAGGTTTTTGCCAAAGCCGGTACGCTTAATAGACTTCAAAAACTGCTTGGGAATAATCATATCGGTATCGACATTGGCGCGATCCATAGGCGCAGCAATACCGGTGATTTTGGTAAAACTTTTCATTTTCTTTCCCCTTAAGCCTGGGCGACAAATTCGCGTACATCGACAAAGTGACCGGCAATACCTGCAGCGGCTGCCATCGCTGGGCTTACCAAGTGCGTGCGCCCGCCATAACCCTGGCGCCCCTCAAAGTTGCGGTTAGAGGTTGAGGCACAGTGCTCACCGGCGCCTAATTTATCGGCATTCATGGCCAAACACATGGAGCAACCCGGCTCGCGCCACTCAAAACCCGCGGCAATAAAAATCTTATCCAGACCTTCGGCTTCGGCTTGCGCCTTGACCAAACCGGAGCCTGGCACCACCATCGCCTGTTTAACGCTGGCGGCTTTTTGACGCCCCTTAACAACCTCGGCGGCGGCCCGCATGTCTTCTATGCGCGAATTCGTGCACGAGCCGATAAACACCTGATCGAGCTTAATATCTTTAATCGCCTGCCCGGCCGTTAACCCCATATACTCCAAGGCGCGCTCCATACCCTCGCGCTTAACGGGGTCGGCCTCGTTGGCCGGTGTTGGCACCACATCATCCACCCCCACTACCATTTCGGGCGAGGTACCCCAGCTAACCTGCGGTAAAATATCCGCGCCGTTAAGCGTGACCACTTCATCAAAGTGCGCACCTTCATCGGATTTTAAATCGCGCCAAGCCGCCTCGGCCTGAGCCCACTGCGCTTCGGTCGGCGCGTAGATACGACCCTTCACGTAATCGAGAGTGATGTCATCCACCGCTACCATGCCGGCGCGGGCGCCCGCTTCAATGGCCATATTACAGACGGTCATGCGGCCTTCCATACTCATTGCACGAAATACATCACCGGCAAACTCAATGGCGTAGCCTGTGCCGCCGGCGGTGCCGATTTTGCCGATAATGGCCAAAACAACGTCTTTGGATGTAACGCCTGGGCCTAACTCACCGTTGACTTCCACCAGCATGTTTTGCATTTTTTTCGCCACCAAACACTGAGTGGCCAATACGTGCTCCACTTCACTGGTGCCAATGCCGTGTGCCAAGGCACCCAATGCACCGTTGGTCGCGGTGTGTGAGTCGCCGCAAACGATGGTCATACCGGGCAAGCAAGCGCCGGATTCAGGCCCTACTACGTGCACAATGCCCTGGCGACGATCGTTGATTTTGTATTCGACAATGCCGAACTCATCGCAGTTATCATCGAGGGTTTTAACCTGAATTTGCGACACTGGATCTTCAATACCGCTAACGCCTGAAGCGCGCTCTTTGGCGGTGGTGGGCACGTTGTGATCTGGCGTTGCCAGAACCGAATCCACCCGCCAGGGCTTGCGGCCAGCCAGGCGCAAACCCTCAAATGCCTGCGGCGAAGTCACCTCGTGCACAATATGGCGGTCGATATAAATCAACGCGGAGCCATCGGCGCGCTGCTGCACCAAATGGGTATCCCAAAGTTTGTCGTAAAGGGTTCTTGCGGCCATTGCTCAATCTCCAACTTTCACGGTAGCGGCGCTTAGCGCCTGTCATTGTCGTCACTTTTACAGTGTTGAGGCTATGGTAAAGCTCACCCAACAATAAAACAAATTTATATTTTTTATGTTTTGCATTCCTTTTAGGAATAGATAAAATGCCCGTATGGACACTCAACATATCACTACTTTTATGGCGGTCGCCGAACTGGGCTCTTTTTCTCTGGCGGCAGAAAGGCTGCATTTGACTCAGCCTGCGGTCAGTAAACGCATTGCCCTGCTAGAGCAAAGCCTGAGGGCTAAATTGTTCGACCGAATTGGCAAACAGTTGTCGCTAACCCACGCCGGCAATACGCTGCTACCGCGAGCGGAACACATCCTTGAGCTGGTAAGCGAAGCCGAGCACGCCATTGACCGGTTAAACAACCGCATCGCCGGTAAGCTCAGCATTGCTACCAGCCACCATATTGGCCTGCACCACTTGCCACCGGTGCTGCAACGCTTTTCGAGCCAATACCCTGATGTGAATCTGGATTTGCATTTTCTCGATTCGGAAAAAGCACTGGAGGCGGTCGAGCAAGGCTTGTTTGATTTGGGTGTGATTACCCTGCCCGATACCGCCCCCGCCGGCATTGAGCAAATTCCGGTGTGGCACGACGAGCTGCACTTTGTCGCCAGCCCCTCTCACCCTTTGGCTGGGCGCCATATTAATTTGTCTGACCTCGCCCAACACAAAGCCATTTTGCCCGACAGCAATACTTACACCACGGCATTAGTCGGCTCGATGTTTGCCGACCAGTCGCTCACCCTCAATGTCGATATGGTGACCAATCATTTGGACACGATCAAAATGATGGTCGCTATTGGCTTGGGCTGGGGAGTGTTGCCCACCTCAATGTTGGATGCCAGCTTATGCTCTTTAACACTGGGCAGTCCGGCGCTGTCGCGACGACTCGGTGTTATTTATCACCGCAATCGCCATCAGAGTAACCCCGCACAGAAATTTATCGAAAGTTTACAGGCAGGCGGTGTTGACGATCACTCGGCAATGCTATGATTCCCGCCCATAATACCGCCACCTTGATCACTCAAACAGGTGGCGACAGACTCACAACGAAAAGGTAAACACCATGCAGTGGTTAAAAATCGGCGCCGTGGCCTCCGCCCTTGTATTTTCACCTTACACCCTGGCCGATTTTATCGGCGCCAAAGGTGAAGCCGGTGTATGGCGCACCGATTACAGTGGCGATATGGGCAGTGCCAGCGCCGACGATTTAGGTTTTAACCAAGAAGACGGTCAGTACGCCCGCTTATACGTCGAGCATCCCGTGCCGCTGATTCCCAATGCCCGAGTCAGTTACGCCGACATTAGCAGCCGCAAAAGCTGGGAACTGGCCGGCGCTGAAGCCGGAGTGGCGACTATCAACTTAACCCATGTTGATGTCACCGCCTATTACGAATTGCTCGACAACTGGGTGCATCTGGATGCCGGTTTATCGCTGCGCCACTACGATGGTGAAATATCGGTCGCAGCAGGAAATCTGGGTAACCTGCTGGGCTTAGACAGTGGCTGGGGGGAGCTGGTCAATCACTCGATGACTCTCGACGATGCGCTTCCTATGGGTTATGTATTGGCCGCGGCGGAGCTTCCATTCACCGGTTGGTCGGCCGGAGTGGAAATCAACTACACCGAATTTAACGACTACACCATTAGCGATAACACCTTCAAAGTGCGATATCTGTTTGATGCTGTCGTGGATTTAGGGTTCGAGGCAGGCTATCGCCAGCTCAACTTTACGCTCGATAAAGGCTTCGGAGTGGATCTAAATCTATCCGGACCTTTTGCCGGATTCGCGTTTCATTTTTAACGGGGATCACCCATAGCGCACACCTCAATCTGAGAGATGCGCTATGGGCCAACGGCATTCAAATCGCGCACCAGCCAAGTGATGAGCATCAACAATGTGTACCTGGCCGTTATGCCAGCCCATAATGCGCCGCACTATCGCCAAGCCCAAACCAAACCCTTTACAGTCTTTACCCGGCTGCTGCTTTAACCGGACAAACGAATCAAATATTTTGTCGCGGTCGGCAGGGTCTACCCCCTTGCCGTCATCTTCTACCGCCACAACATACTCTTCACCTTCACGATACAGCTCCACCCGAACATTTTGCTGGGCGTAACGCCGAGCATTGCCCAATAAGTTCTGTAAAATTCGCTCAAACAAATGCCATTCACAGTACAACTCACTGTCACCCAGCGAATCGATAACGTGAAAGTGAATCTGCGGATTTTGTTCGTGCAAACGCCGCACCTGTTGCTCAACCAGGGCCGCCATGGCGCCAGCCGCACCTGGACGCTGCACCAATGACTGGGTTTGCGATTCGAACCCAGCGTAGCTCAACAATTGGTTAATAAGATCGTCCATATCGGCCACGTCTTGGCGCACACTCGCCAACTGCCGCTGACAGGATTCGTCATTAGGCGCAGACTCGGCCAGCTCAAGAGCAAACTTCATTCGTGCCAAAGGCGTGCGCAATTCGTGCGATACGGCGTAGGTCATTTCCCGGTAGCTGGCCAACAACTCATCGATGCGCTGCTGCATTCGGTTAAACTCGCAGGCCAATAAATACACCGGCGAGCCGGGGTTAAGGGCAATGCCCTGAGAGTCGTTGCGACCAAACCGGCGCGCCTGTGCCTCCAGTGATTTTAAATCGCGCACTAAAGGCCAGACCCATAAATAAATCACCACGGCGAGAAAGAGATAAAAGGCCACTAATAACAAACGCTGCCAAGCTTGAGATTCTTCGGCCAGTTTGATTCGCACAATAAAGGGAAGGTCAGCCAGCTTGACGTATAACTCCCGACCATCGTCGGTATTGAGTGCCAATGGCTCGCCCGTGGCGAGCTCTTCGGCCAAGCCAGTGCTGGCCAAATCGGCCAAACCATAAACATGCCCGGAGATACCCAGTTTGTTTAATTCATCGGCAAGATACTCTTGGCGCTGATGCGCTGGCAATAACTGCGCGTGCGAGGCCAACAGTTGAAAAAAGGCGTTGTCGGTGGTGCCCAGAACACTCTCATTGGTCAGGGTTTGCTGCAGGCGATCCAAGCCCCAGCCGGCGAGCAAAATCGCCACCACAACCAATAAATAAAGGGTAAAGAATGCTCGCTTTAGCACTGTGCCCACCGCCTACCAGGCATCCGGCACCAACATATAGCCACGCCCCCACACCGTCTTAATTCGGGCTGGGTTTTCGCTGTTGTCACCAAGTTTTTTCCGCAAGTGAGACACGCGCACATCCACGGTTCGATCCAAACCGTCATAGGCGCGATTGCAAATGGTAGTAAACAAGTACTCGCGGCTAAGTACTTTGCCGGCCTGGCGTGCCAGTGTCAGTAGTAAATCAAACTCGTGGCTGGACAACGCCACCGGCGTATTATCAAGGGTAACCTCGCGCGCTTGAGAGCGAATCGACAAGCAGCCCATCACAATGTCTTCTTGCTCGGCCGGCACCTGTTGGCTGCGGCGTAACAGGGCATGAATACGAGCCAAAAGCACACGGGGCTCGGCCGGCTTTATTACATAATCGTCGGCGCCAACGTCAAAGCCGAGCACCTGATCGGCGTCGGTGTCGCGGGCAGTTAACATCAAAATAGGCCCGGAAAAACCCGCGCCGCGCACCTCACGACAAATGCTAATACCGTCTTTTCCGGGCAAGTTAAGGTCGAGTATCAGAATGTCGGGCTGCATACTCTGCACCTGCCTCGGAACGCGTAAACCAAAAGCTTCAACCGCCACGGTTAAGCCATTGGCCTCTAGGTAGTCTTTCACCAGTGAGGCCAGTCGCTCGTCATCTTCTGCCAGTAAAACAACACTCATTAGAAAAAGCTCCAGGGGTTGCGGCGCCGGCGCCGATAGCGCTGGGCATCGGCCACCACTTCAAAGGCGTGACTGGCCAGCACTTGGCGGTCAGCCACTTTAATTAACTGAAAGTTTATATCGTCTTCGGTATGCAATTGCGAGGAATAAGCCCCGTGGCGGCTTTTTTCCCAACAGTCGAGCGGCTCGGCTTGCCCCTGGGCGAACAAGCATACCGAGTATTGGCGAGCCGCCTGCCAGTGCACCTCAACGTTGTTCCGACAATGGGTTTGGCCGCGCTCTAAAATACACAAACTGGGCCTAACTGTTAACTGCACTTGCTTATTGGTCTGGCCATCCTGTGCCGAGCAGACGCCGCTGATGGCAAGCGCCAAACTCAAGCCAAATCCCTGCTTAAAAATGGTAGACCCCTCCCACAAATACCGTGGTCGAGGTGCTGTCTTGCACCAAGGGACTTCGATGAATAGATCGCCCTAGCCATTTCTGATGCAAAGTCATTTGCAGCGTCCAGTTCGGCGTGACGGGTCTCAACCAATCGGCTCTTAAGTAGGGAGTCACTGCATCGCCGGCCCGATAATACAGCTGTGATGCATCGCCCACATCGCGTTCGCCTAAGCCGTAGTAATAATCCACCACCCGATCCGACTGCCAGACAAAACCACCGGCCAATGCTATTTGATTGCGCCCTAGGCGCCAACGACGATCAAGGCCGAAGCGCAGCTCTTGCCCATCGTGAACGTGGGTAAAGTCTTGCAATGCCTGCACGCTTATTTGAGTCGCACCGAGCGAGTAGCTGTATTCCAGCCCCGCCAAACCCGCCATCTTGCGATCAGCGATCTGCTCAACAAAGATGGTTTGCGGTTCGCCTCGGGGGCTCGTTAATTCGGGTTTATGAAAAAACTCATTGGGGCCATCGATATCGTATGTATTGGGCGTTCGGGTTTCATCCACCGGTGGCGCTAAAGTTAAGTCTTCGGCGGCGTCGCCATCCAGAGCACTGGTGAGTCCTAAACCGCCTAGGTTAAAACCACCACCGGTGCCTTCAATCACAAAGTTGCCCAAGCTAATATCGCTAAAATACATACTGTCCAACCCCACTGTCGCAACAAGGTTAAACATAGAGTGCGTATCTTCGTGCAGGGTAAAACCAATGGAGGTGGTATCGAAAAAGAAACGCTCACCGTAGTAACTGACACTGGGCAGAAGTACAAGGGGGATGTTGTCCCCACCGATCAGCGGGTTGGTACGTACCCCTAACCCAACACCGACCGACACCTGCCAGCTACCCACTGCTACGCAATCGGCCTGTTCCGAGTTGCATGACGGCTCGGTGGAAGTATCAGCCTGGGCACTAAGCGCCAGCAAAGCCAAAAGCAGAAAAGAAAACCAAGTGCGCACGATTGAATAAGCCCTATTGTTAGCCAGTATCCCTACTATAAAAACTTCACCGCCCCTAAATCCACTTTTACCCGCCCCAGATTTGTAACACTTTGTTACTTCAAGGCAAAACTGCACAAGAAAACAACCGCGATTTTAGCCACTGGATGCAAAATCGACGTGTATACCGACTAGCTTATTGATTATAGGTGTAGAGTAAAGTCATCGGAATCCAGATCGGCGGGAAAGCGTTGGCGGTAGGCGGCCAGTGCCTCGGCAGACAAGGTATAGGTATGACAACCGATCTGATCGCCCGCATCCAGCAGACACTCACCGTCGGGGCCAAACACGACACTACCCCCAGCGTAGGGCTGATCATAGGCATCAACCCCCACCCGATTAACCCCAATCACATAAGATAAGTTTTCAATCGCACGGGCTTGTAACAGCGCCCGCCAGTGCTCGTGCCGGGCCTCGGGCCAGTTAGCCACATAGATAATGGCATCGTAGTCGTTGCGCGAACGGCTAAATACAGGGAATCTCAGGTCGTAGCATACCTGCAACAGAATACGCCAACCGGCCACGGTCTCTATGACTCGTTCGGTACCGGCCTGATAGCGTTTGTGCTCATCGGCCATACGAAACAGATGGCGTTTATCGTAGTGACTGAGGCTTCCCTCGGGGCAAGCCCACAGCATACGGTTTACAAACGCTTGCTCTGGCGTTTGCATCACGATGGAGCCCGTCACGACGGCGCGACGCAGGGCGGCCTGCTCAAGAAACCACTGACAGGTTGCCGCGCCGTGCACATCGGCCGACAAACGCGCTTTGGGATGGAAGCCCGTGGTGAATACCTCGGGCAATACAATAAGGTCTGCCGCCCCCGAGGACGGCATAAGGTCTGCAAAACGCTGCCGATTCAGCGCCGGCTCATTACCGGCAAGGGTGTTTTGCAGTAAAGCGACCGTTAAATCCTGCATATTCCCCCTAGTGACCTTTGGGAATCACCGGCACTGAGTGCTCAACACCGCCATTTTGCCCGCGCTGGCGCAGGGTGTGGTCGAGCAAGGTAATGGCCAGCATCGCCTCGGCGATGGGCGTGGCGCGAATCCCCACACAAGGATCGTGCCGACCTTTGGTAACAACCTCGACCTCGTTGCCGTGTACATCGACACTGCGCCCCGGAGTACGCAAGCTCGAGGTCGGCTTAAGGGCCAAGTGAGCCACAATATCCTGCCCGGTGGAAATACCACCCAAAATACCACCGGCGTTATTGGAGGCGAAGCCCTCGGGGAGAATTTCATCGCGATGCTCAGTGCCCTTTTGCGCCACGCTGTCAAAGCCGGCACCAATCTCTACCCCTTTAACCGCATTGATGCTCATAAGAGCGTGGGCAATCTCGGCATCCAAGCGATCGAAAATAGGCTCACCCAAGCCCGGGGCGACGTTTTCGGCCACTACGGTAATCTTGGCGCCAACCGAGTCCCCCTCTTTGCTCAACGCTTGCATATACTCTTCCATTTCTGGCACTTTGCTGGCGTCGGGGCAAAAGAATGGGTTTTCGGCGACTTGATCCCAATCAACCGTCTCGGCCTTAATAGGGCCTAGTTGCGACAGGTAACCGCGCACCTGTACGCCAAAGAAGTCTTTCAGGTATTTTTTCGCAATGGCGCCAGCGGCAACGCGCATGGCTGTCTCGCGGGCTGATGAGCGACCGCCACCGCGATAATCGCGCACACCGTATTTATGCATATAGGTGTAATCGGCGTGAGCCGGGCGAAACTGATCTTTGATATTGGAGTAATCTTTGGAGCGCTGATCGGTGTTTTCAATCACCAAACCAATGGGCGTACCGGTGGTTTTACCTTCAAAAACGCCGGATAAAATTTTCACCTGATCGGCTTCGCGGCGCTGGGTGGTGTAGCGCGACTGGCCCGGTCGGCGGCGATCCAAATCTTCTTGTAAGTCGGCTTCGGTCAGCGCCAGTCCCGGTGGGCAACCATCGACTATGCAGCCGAGGGCCAAACCGTGGCTCTCGCCGAAAGAGGTTACCGTGAAAAGCTTGCCAAAACTGTTGCCGGACATAAAAATGACGCCTTAATACTGAATCTTTAAAAGGGCTGCGATTATACGCACTCTTGAGCAAATGCTCACCCTGTCAATTGCTCGCGGGTCAAAACAAACACACCGTGACCGCCGCGCTCGAACTCTACCCAGGTAAAGGGCAGCTCGGGGAAGGCCGCCACCAAGGCCCCAGCGCTGTTGCCCACCTCAACTACCAGCAGGCCGCCGTCGTTTAAATAATCGGGGGCTTCGCGCAGCAGGCGACGAGTGAAATCGAGCCCATCACCGCCCGAGCCGAGACCAATCTCGGGCTCAGCGTGATACTCGGCCGGCATACCGGCCAGGTCTTCAGCGTCAACATAAGGAGGGTTGGCGACAATCAAGTCGAAGCACTGCTCATGTAAATCGGCAAATAAATCCGACTGGTAGAGCGCCACCCGGTGGCCTAAATCGTAGCGGTCGACATTGCGCTCAGCCACAGCCAAAGCGTCTTCGCTGATATCACTTAATACCACCTGGGCATCGGTAAAGGCCAACGCAGAAGCAATACCAATACAGCCACTGCCGGTGCACATATCCAAAATATAGTCGGGTTCGCGGCTTAGCCATGGCGCAAAGGATTGTTCAATCAGCTCTGCGATCGGTGAGCGCGGCACCAACACACGCGAGTCGACATAAAAGTCCAACCCGCAAAACAGCGCTCTACCGGTGATATACGCGGCGGGAATCCGCTCTTGAATACGCAATTCTATGGCGTCGAGTACCTGACGTTTTTCGGCGTAGGTTAGCCTAGAATCCAGAATATTCGGATTATCGAAGCCCGCCAGGTGTACCGCCCAGCTAACGATTTGCACGGCTTCATCCCAGGCATTGTCGGTACCGTGGCCAAAATACAGCTGAGCGGCATTAAACCGGCTGGCGCCATAGCGAATAAAATCGCGAATAGTGGCCAGCTCCGTCAAGATATCGGATTTGGTGTGGTTTTCCATGAAAGCTCCTTATCGATCGGCGCATTGTAGCGCTTATCGAGACCAAGAACAGGCAATTGCGCGCAAAAGCTTTACCTAGTGGTCGAGTTGGCGTAATGTTGCCGCCCCGTTACAAATGCTTGCAGGGCTTTTATACTTAGCACTCGGCAACCCTTTGAACGACTATGACCAACCGGTAGGACTCAGCCCCGAGCAGGACTCATTTCATGCAAGAGCACTTTGCCCACATCATCGAAGGCATCGGTGAAGATCTAAGCCGCCCCGGCCTGATCGATACCCCCAAGCGGGCTGCCAAAGCCTTTCAGTTTTTAACCAAAGGCTATCAACAGTCGCTGGAAGAGGTGGTCAATGGCGCCCTTTTCCCGTCGGACTCCAACGAAATGATTATGGTGCAGGACATAGAGCTTTACTCTATGTGCGAACACCACATGCTGCCCTTTATTGGTAAAGCGCATGTCGCTTATATACCGACCGGCCATGTGCTGGGCCTGTCCAAGGTAGCGCGCATTGTGGATATGTTTGCCCGGCGCCTGCAAATACAAGAACAACTGACCCTGCAAATTGCCGAATCAATCCAAGAGATTACCGGCGCTTCAGGGGTGGGGGTCATCATTGAAGCCAAACACATGTGCATGATGATGCGCGGGGTTGAAAAACAAAACTCAGCGATGAAAACCTCGGCCATGTTGGGCAGCTTTCGCAGCAACCAAGCGACCCGCACCGAGTTTTTATCGCTGCTGCGCTAATAGCGTGGACTTAGATCACCTTAGGGTGCACTTTCGGTAGGCAACAACACCACCTCGAGTCGCACCTGATCACTCCCCTTGCCCGCCGGGGCCAAACCACCGACGCCTTTCGCCAGCAGGCGATCTTTAGCTACACCCTGCGCCTGCAACGCCGTTTGCAGCAGCTGCGCCGCGTGCTGCGAGCGATTCAGTTGCTCGGCAAGTGGCAGACGCTCATGGTTATGCCCCACTAAGGCCACCACTAAGTGAGGCTCGCTGCCAAGTGCCTCGGCCAGAGCCTGCACATGATTAGGTGCCAGCTGGTAATCCTTCTGTCCAGACTCTGTGCGCAACCCGGCAAAAACCGTGAAGCCCTTTTGGGTTAATTGTCGCACCATGGTGGCAGGATTCGCCGCCGCCTGATAACGGCTAGCCTGATCACTCGCCAGCAACTCAACGTGCAAATACACGCGTTTATTGCCCCGCAGCACACTGTAAACCGTGACATACATACCGGCGAATTCGCTGGAGGTTAACTCGAAGGCGCCGTAATACTGGTGCTGATCCAACCCATACAGTTGCAAGACTTCAAAATGGTTAATGGCCCAACTGTTGGAATCGCCGCACTCGCGAGCCCGACAGGTGTACAGCTCGCGTACCGAGAGATTTTGCAATTGTTCGACCACAAAATGGTAGCCGCTCTCCGCGCTGTGATTTTCTGGTAGCTGGTAAGTTTTGCGATAAAGATCACCGCTTAACCGCTGTTCATCCACCCGCCACAGGCCGCCCACTTTTTTGTAATTCCCCAACGCAAGCACATAATCATTAACGGGCTTATGAGATGCAAACACCTGCCGCGCCTCGGGGAAATCTTGCAGAGGCACAGGCCAGATTTCTTTAGCTTGAACATAGGTACCAAAACAAAGACACAGTAATCCGCCAAGGGTTATTAAGCGGTATCGAGTCGCTTTATGTGAAAAATTCATTAACCAATTTTGCAACGTCGTCCACCTGATCTTCCAAATGTAAATGATGCCCGCCCGGCAGTTCAAACAGCTCTAGATGAGAGTAACCCTGCACTGCCTCTTTGTAGCCTGGGTAAAGTTTGGGCATGCCTTCTTCGGCCAAAATCACTCGGGTGGGAGACTCAATTGCACGAATAAACCCATCGATTTGCCCCCTGGTGAATTTAAACGATGAAGGAGCCAATAATCGCTGATCGGTACTCCAGCGATAACCGCCATCAACCGGCTGTACCCCTCGCTCGGTTAATGCTCTGGCAGCTCGATCACTTAGCGGAAACATGCCATTGATGCGCGCTTTCACCGCCGCCTCTAGGTCGGAAAAAAGTCTGAGTGGTTTATTCGCCAACTTGCGCGACTCGATAATGGAGTTGCGCAGTTGGTGCGGCGCATCAACCGAGGCCACAGGCTCTGGGAAAATTCCTTCAATTAACGCTAGCCTATCAATTCGCTCTGGAAATGCGGCCGCCACTAAGCTGGACACAATGGCTCCGCGAGAGTGGCCCAGCAAGGAGAAGCTCGTCCATCCCAGCTGATCTACCACTGCCATCACCTCGGCCACATCTTCCCAGATATTATAAGGGGCACTGCCGGGGCGATGAGCCGTTTGGCCGTGCCCGGCCATATCCAGGGCAACCACTCTAACACCTTGCAGCCTAGGCGCTAAACGGCAAAAGCTGGCGCTATTATCCAGCCAACCGTGCAGCGCCAAAACAGGCGCTGCATCGGGCTCGCCCCAACACTGGGCGGCCACGTGCAAGCCATCGACCTCAAGGGTAAGGGCATCAGCATCTGACGACATAGAACCATCCTCTTTAAACTTTCTAGGAGTGTAGACGAGCGATGAGAAAGGCGAACACTAGCTGTTCAAACAAGGCTATGCGTGCACCAACCAATTGAGCTTACCAAAATCAGCGGCAACAATCTCTAAACTCACGCAGGCCAAGCTGGCGGTATGCATAGGTGTGGGCTCTAGCTGGGCACACAACCTCTGCAGGAGATCCCCCACCAGCGGCTGATGGCTGACTATTAAAAGAGATGGCAATTGTGACTGGTAAAGACTCTCTATTAAGCGCGGCACTGATGCTTCAGGCACCAAATCATTCACAATAGCATCGGGCTCTGAGGAGCGTCCCAGACAGTTCGCCGCAATAGCAGCCGTTTGTCTGGCCCTGATGTAAGGACTACACCAGATAGGAACATCCGTTAAACACTGTTGTTGTTTTTCTATTACCCTGCGCACATCGGCGGCGCCCGAGGGCACTAGAGTGCGGCTGGCATCATCGACACGGTAGGGCTCTGCCTGCCCGTGTCGAAGTACAAACAAACGCATAAGAGCTACTGGCCGGTCTTGTCTTCAGGCTCTTCGGTAGGACTGGTTGACTCCACTTGAGGTGCAGGCTCGACCTTAACCTCACCAACCTCTTCCTCCACCACCACTGGCGCAGGTTCGGGCCAATCGGCAAATGGAAATGGCTTTTCTTCGGTGTTGTAAGTCAAAAAACGCAAAGCGGCATAAATAAATTGTGACAGTGAGTCCCCTAACTGACGGAGGTTACTATTGTCTTTGCCGGTAATCAGAGCAAAAACAAACTGCACAATGACCAAAATGGACATCACAATACCGGCCACATACAAAATAACCGAAAAAAGGATCATAAAGACCAAACGCATCCAATGATCAGCTGACAAAAGATTAGATTTTAGTTTTTCATTGTCCATGATTATTTCCTATAAATTCCACATCGTTACTTTGTTCACCCAACATCAGTTCATTCACGACATCTGCAATGGCCCGGCGCTCAAACAATACACTATAGAGGCCCGACGCTAACGGCATATAAACATCGAGTTGATCGGCTCTTTCTTTGACTTGCTGGAGAGTATTCACACCTTCGGCCACTTGGCCTAGCCCCGCCACGACTTCATCGAGAGGTTGTCCCTTGCCTAGAGAGTACCCGACCCGATAGTTCCTACTCAAGTCCGATGTGCAAGTTAATATCAAATCTCCCACCCCAGCCAATCCGAGAAAGGTCATTGGGTTGCCCCCCATCACCCCGGCAAAGCGCCCCATTTCAGCCAAAGACCGGGTCAGCAGCATGGCCTGTGTATTTTTCCCTGCCCCAAAGGCGGCGGCCATACCGCAGATAATGGCGTATATGTTTTTCAGCGCCCCAGCGAGCTCTACCCCCTCCCGGTCCTCATTGGCATAGACCCGGAACGTGGCCGAACTCAAGGTAGATTGAACTGTTTCGGTGGCGCGCTTGCTCTCACTGGCCACCACCGTCGCCGTGTGCTGACCCGCCACAATCTCTTTGGCGAAGTTGGGGCCGGAAATAACCCCGATATCGTGTCCGGGCAATTCTTCCAGCAAAATATCACTCATTAGATTAAAAGTACCCGGTTCAATCCCTTTAGCGGTACTGATCACCACAGCATCGGGTTTTAATAGCGGCTTAATTAACTGACAGACACGGCGAAAAGAATGACTAGGAATAGAGACAAACACCAAGTCCGTGGCAGCCATCACATGCTCTAAATCCGAACTTATCTGTAAACTCTCAGTCAGGGTAAAACCCGGTAAATAGCGGGTGTTTTCATGCTGCTGTCGACAAGCTTCAGCGTTTTGCGCATCGCGCATCCACAAATAGGTTTCATGCCCATTAAGAGCGATGATATTGGCAATGGCCGTACCAAAACTCCCACCGCCCAGCACTGCAACCTTTAACTGCTTGGTCATTCACTATCCACCTTAATCATTGTTGTTTCTACACCCTAACACTCATATTTATATAAAATAATGGCATGTCAGTATGAAGCCTTTATTTCCATTATCAGATGAGGTTAATTCGCAAACGACACTGTTACTTAATTAACCAAGTTGTAACCTTTTTGCACAAAAGCGAGAGGCTTTTTTTTTCCACACTTTCTGTGGATAACTTAGTGGATTAATTTTGGGAAACCCTATCTGAGCCCCGTAAATCCTAGCCAGCCGACAGATTGAACATTTTTTAACCTTATAAAATAAAACCTTTACTTTCAATTACTTACAAGAGCTTGCCAGTGTTTTATGACGTTTTCCTAAGGATTTGTCGCATTTCCACCACAAAATAATCTCAGATGTGCATAAAAAGTTAGTGAACATTAACCGCCAACTCGCCGTAGACACAAAACTTTCACACATCAAGCATATGAATGACACAAAAATGTCATCTTTGGAATAACAGCCTGGTCTCGCACAAACCGACATCATAGCTTTCGGATTTAAAACTCAAGCGGCTTTGACAAAGCCTCAGCTGGCGCATTTTAACGCCCGCCCGATTAAGCGTGGCTTAGTTTAGCGTAACCGCCATTATGGTAGACCAGTGGGTCGGTATGGCGCTCACTCACCAACACATCTTCGATCTTAGCAATAACGATATGATGCGTGCCGTAGCTCACGACTTTATCGGACTGGCAAAAGAACACGACCTCCGACTCGGTTAAATAGGGAACTGAATCCGGCCCCTCCAGCCAACTACCGACGCTAAAACGATCCTGCACCGGCTCAAACCCTGCGCATACATTTGAAATCTGTTGCTGCTGCTGAGACAACACATTGACCGCAAAGGTACACCCCAGCGTCTCTATGTGTCCCTGTAATGACACTTGCTTATTGATACATACCAGCAGTGACGGTGGATTATCTGACACGGAGGTAACCGAAGACACCGTCATCGCAAAGCGCTCATCGTGATTTACCCGGGTGGATAACACACTCACCCCTGAGGCCAGTCTGCGCATACCCTGCTTCATGGCTAAGCCAATATCTGTGTTGTGCATAATAACTCCCATTGAACAAGCCGCTATTTTGACGTTGTGCCCCAATAGAAACAAGCACGACCGGGCAAAACGACTGTATTGCAGGCAAATTGCACACGGTCAATACAAAATGGCGACCAGACAATCAATGCCAATAATTTATTTAATTCTATGGCTATTTTTCGTTGACGACCGGGGTAGTCGTAGGTATTATGCGCACCTCTCGAAACGTGGTCACCACGGCACGAGATGATATCGGAGTGTAGCGCAGCCTGGTAGCGCGTCTGCTTTGGGAGCAGAATGTCGGGGGTTCGAATCCCTCCACTCCGACCATTTTTAGTTCCAGCCATGCGCCCGTAGCTCAGCTGGATAGAGCATCCGCCTTCTAAGCGGATGGCCGCAGGTTCGAGTCCTGCCGGGCGTGCCATTTTAGCCCTTAGGTGCTTAGGCACGTCGCTAGGCTTGCAAGCGAACGCCTAAACCATTGCCCATGAGCCCTAGCGCCCATGAGCAAACGTCCCGACCGGGACAACACCGCTCAATGGTGGCTGTAGCTCAGTTGGTAGAGCCCTGGATTGTGATTCCAGTGGTCGCGGGTTCGATCCCCGTCAGCCACCCCATTTTTACTGGCCTGCGAGCCTGCCCCTATTCTGAATATCCAATTTTCCGAACATCATTCCGAAGATGATCCTCCTGTTGTGCGAAATGTCGTACATGCAAAATAGCTATTTTCCACAAGACAGATAGCCAGCAATTAACCACAATTACCGAACTGCCGCCCCAACCGGCGCCCTATGGATGGAAGCCAGGGATTTGCATTGGATTGCCGGGGCGGCAGCCACTTCCTCCTAGACTGCAGTCAACAACTCCCCTGCAACCGTTCTCAGCTCGCCCTTTTCGTTGGGTGGATTTACCCATTCACCATTGGACAGAAACCGCTCCTTAAAGCCGTTCATTCGCTCTGGTGGCCCATCTAGCGATTCAGACACATGCACTTGCTGATAAACATGCAGCACGTCTGGGCTTCCATTAGCGCGTAAGACCTTTTCAGACATCAACTTTTTTCTTTCGATTCGCTTCACAGCGTTATCCTCTTGCAATGGGTGGAGCCCCGATAGTGCCCCACTCATTAAGGCTTGGCAAATGCCCAGAACAAGTGCAATGACTTTGCTCTGGGGATACCCTGTGTATAAATTTCATACAGCCTTGATTACCAAAGACTTTAAGCAAAATCTTGAGTTATCATGTCAACATGAAATATCTGACTCTATTACTAACTTTTACTACCTGTGCTGTTTTCGCTGCCGAAAAACGCAATGAAGCTTGGTACCAGAATCAACACTGCAAGGGTGAACAGGAGCATGTTCTGGCCGATCGCACTCGGGTAGATTGCTTAACGGATACACACGCCATTGAATATGATTGGGGCAGGAAATGGAGTGAGGGTATTGGCCAGTCTCTCGGATATGCCTTTGAGACCAATAAGCGCGCCGGCATCGTGCTTATTCTGGAAGATAAAGGCGATTACAAGTACTGGATTAAGCTGAATAGTATTATCGATGGGTATAATCTGCCGATTGATACTTGGAAAATTGAAGCTTGGCAATACCGTTAATCTAAACCAACTCCAAATACTCCGTTAGCACCGGCGCTTCACCCACAATCCGCCCATCTTCAATCCACGCTTTGCCGTCCACTGCCACCGATGTGCCGGCAACACGGACACGCCCACCGTCTCGGGTTTCAGCGGTGCTGGTACCATCAGAATTAATCGCTTTGATCGTAGCGGTGTATCGAGTGCGCTGGGGTAGCAGTGCCTGAAAGCGCAGAAACTTGTTTACAGTAGTCATCAGTAATGGTGCCTCTCGAGCTTCAATGCCTGGGTAGCACGACTGCCACCGGGCTTGCTTACCTTCACCGTTGATTCCAGTACTAGGGCGCGCCAACTATTGGCAGCTTCGCGCATATCTCGGTATTCGACTAGGTGCCCAGGCAGTACAAGCCCGGGCGCGCCGCTGGTGGGGATGGGCAGCTCTACCGTGACAATCTCTTGGTTACCGGTTTGGCCCAAGATGGTCAGCCCCCTGCCCCGGCACTGGCTGGTAGATAGGTTCAGGTGATCATAAACATCAGCCGCAGGCTTATCGCCAGCGGTACCGGTGCGGCGAACCTCGACGGCCACACCATCGGTGATACCGGACACATAGACTGAATTGGCATCTACTTCAGGGTTCCAGCTCGAGGACAAGCTGGTTACCAGAGTGTCTGGAATGATCGCGCCCAACTCGGCTTCGTCCAGCGCCGCCCAGTTCCACGGTGCGCCCTTTTTGTATCGGTGCCGGGCAATCAGCTTGGATTGCTCCATATCGGGCTGCAGGAGGCCACCAGAAGCCTTTACCAGCTCGCTGATGACTTCCACTGGGGTTTTGCTCTCATAGCCCCAAGCGCCCGCAGGAATGGTGTAATCAGCAAGTGCCGGGTCCCATTCAAGAGTAAAGCCGGTCAAATCCAACACCGATTGCGCCACTTGCATCGCGTTCGTCTGGGTGTCCACCTGACGGGAAGACTTCGGCGAATACGGCTCTGCCAATAACTGGGTAACACTGGGGCCAGTTGCCCGCCATGTCTCTTTTGGAAATTTCTGCTCGCGGGTGTACTGATCCACCATAAAGCGCCAGGTGTGACCATTCACCGAGGCTTCAACCTCCACCGGCCCACTGGTACCCGGGCGAATTAAATCCATACTGGCGCTGTTCAAGATCCGCGCACTGAACTCCCACGCGAATGAGTCCACATCCAGAGTAATAGTCAAATCCTCAAACTCTAGCGGGGTTCCTTCAGGCAGTTTTTTAAGGCTCGATGCGTTCATAAATCGATAGCTCTTTTGGTAAACGGGTTGGTCTGGCGGGTCAACTGGATCCGGGTTAGGCTCCACGCCGTAATCCCAATCCACCTCTGTACCTTTACGCGGCTTGGTGTCCCAGGGGTGTTTGATTCGGATATCAGTAGGACGGTTTGAATCCCACCCCTGGTAATCGTGATTGGTATCCACCGGGCGTGTGGGCACTGATGGCGGCAAGAAATCTGGCTCCAGATTGAAATCCGTAACCAACCCACCCGGGGGCCGATACTCTTCCGCCAATTCAAAATCAACGCTCTGCCACTTTGCCGGCCTGTAATATGGCGATTGATCAATTGGGTCAAAGTATCGGGCGCTGTCATTGTGCGGACTGTCGGTGTCCACATCGTGCGCCGGCGGCACATTAAACGCAGAGCCGGTTCGATCATTAAAGCTAACGCCTGGCGAATCCCACGGCTGCGTGCTGCCATCATTTGCGGCATCTTTAACCGGCACAGCATCCCAATCGTTTGGCGTTTCTCCGAGCTCTAACGGCGTAGCATCACCCCAACGTTGCGGCGTGTGCCGGTCGTCTCGCTTCTGGGTAGAATCCCAGAGCTGCGGGCTTTGGTCGTAGTGTTGATTGACCGCGTTACCCGCCCTCAGAACTCGCATAATCTCGCGCTGTGCAGCCGAAGCAAAACCCTGCCCCTTTCTTGCTCTTAGTGTTTTACTTGCTGCTATAACCGTTAACGAGCTGGAGACCATAATCGCCGGCGGCACTGGGTAAACTGGTCCAACGTATTGCAGTAATTCAAAATCGACGGAGAGCGGATCCACCGGCACCCAATAGGCGCCGCCATCTAAATCAAAATCTATGGCCAGTGCGTTGGCTGGCTGCTGATAGCTCATTAGATCGGCTCAGAATTCGGCGTCACTGGGCCGTGCACAAGTGGCCGATAAAATGGCGTTGGCATAACCGAGGCGGTACCGACGGTCTGAGCGTTTTCGGTATCAGTACTCCATACGGGCTCAGAGGCCGGCAATACACCATCGGCTGTTACTTCATAGACCAAACCATTTGGAGTTGTCGGGTGAATACGATCGCCCTCGGCAACGCTGGCACTTGCAGTAAATGGCTGCCCGTAATCATCAAAGGCGACCACAAACACATCACCCTCAAAGCCACCCTGCAGCTCTAGCTCATAACTACCATCTAACTCACTGCTGACCGTACTACCCAATGTGCGAGACTCATCAACACTGGCGCCTGCCGTTGTGTGAGTCACCGAGTCATAAGAAAATGCTCGCAAAACTCGTTTTACAGGTTCGCCAGCCACCCTCAACTGCCCTGCAACTTTGCTGTTGATTGTCTGATCAACTGTACCGAAGGCGACATCAAAGCTAACAGTCATCGGGTCGGTAACCTCGACACCGTACTTGTAATAAAGTGAGTTGTCGCCGCTAAGGCCGTGCGCGATAAGATCCACGATTTCGCCCACTCGGGAGCGCAGATCGATTCGGGCTCCCTGACTCCCAGCGGCGCATATGCCGGCACCAATGGTGGTACCTGAGACCGGACTCTTTGCAATGACGAACTGCTGTCCGGGGCTCGGCAAATTAGTCCCTAACGGCTGATACAGGTAGGCATTAGGACTAATTGCACCAATATACTGATACGTTTGAATCATCAAAAAACCCAGTCCGCAGAGTCAGTCGACATAAAGAGGTTGATACCTACCGCAATACAATAAAAGACCTTGCCATCAACCGTTAACGGATCGTCGATAGTGTTTGCGCCGTCAGTTTCGGTAGAAAAGTTGATCTCGAAAAAATCATAAGCTTCTAACGACGATGCCGAAGGAGTACGGAAACAGCCACGCAAGACACCAACGTCAACCCACTGGCTGGTAGAGCCCCCTGTCAGATCGGAGGTGCAGCCAACAGAAACTTTACTCATGGGAATGTAGGGGAATGCTGGGCCACCAGATGTCAAAATTCCCCCCAAGTCAGCATTCCCGTCGAAAAAGCCAGCCCCGTCTCTTATCGACGTTGAGTCTGAAGATGGAGACCCGTCGTGCCTCATTAGCGTCGTCCCTTGCCGGTAGCGCATCCAGTTTCTATCTGTGGCCGACCCCGTTGTTATCCTACCAACCAGCGCTACTGGTAGCTCAAACGCAACCGATGCTGGTGTAGCCAGTGTCCCAATGTAGCCCCAGGGCTGATTAAAACTTCTGGCCCCGTATGCTGTATCGGACACTGAGCAAGATCTATATATAAGCGTATGGCTCGCATCATCGTAAAGCGCCAACCAACGCCCCCAGTAGAATGTTGAACTATCGTCGACCTTTTGAAGGTTTGTTGACGAACCGCTTTGCCTGTCGCCACTTTGTGGGTGAGTAAGCGACCCATCAGGAAAACCGGCATCAGCCAGGCCGACTGTAAAGTCTGAGCTTCCCTCGTTATCCATCCAAAAAACAAAGTCGGAGTCCGGACGCTCGAAAATGATTCGCCCGTCTGTCGTGGTGGCCGTTCCGCGTCGTGTCGTATCATGGACGATAGTCCAGCCCTGATCGATCAACACATGCTCCAGCAGCGCTTGCAACGATTGCCCGGCAGGCTGAGCTGACAGGTTCGGCACGCCGGCATCATCATATTTATAAACTGTAATCGCCATCAGTCAGCATCCCCCCGGTTTTGCGTTGCGAAAGAATCTTCATTTTCAGTGGCCGGCCCCGACAAAATAGTTCGAGCAACCCAAAATGGCGCTTGCGCACCATCGGTGTTAAATCGAACCACATTGCCTGCACTCCAGCCCGAACCCCACCCCTCTTGGCGAATCGTAAAGTACGGCGCACCAGTGGCAGGGTTGGCAATCAGCACGTCGCTGGACGTTGAACCGGTACCGATAACACCCACGGTTTCGCCTACTACCTGAAAGCTAGTGGAACTAATGAAGCGGATATGCCACCGCTCCTGAATCGATCCCTGATTAGTAATTTCGATTGGATACGCCACGTTGTTGTACTTTGCCGTAGTGTCATCGCCGATGCGCTCATCAGACCATTCGCCTGTCCAGCTCGCCTGGTGAAAAAGGTTATACACTCGGGCACGTAGGTCCCCATGCAAAACTGCTGATGAAAGTATGGCTTCGCCGGCGGGATACTCTTGAGAGAGCGGCGCATTAAAACCGACCTGACCAGACACCTGCACATCGGTTAAAAGCACCATGTCTTCAACGCGATCAAATACGGTAAGTGGAGTAGTCACCGAGTCACCGCCGGCGGTTTCCAGCGTTAGCGGATCCGACCAGGTTAATTCGCCGGCAGCGCGGTCAAGGCTGTATTGGGTAGGGTCCAGCGTTTCACCGTTTGCGCCCTTAACCCAAACTTCCGCTTGGTGATCGCGCGTAAAATCAAGTGTGGCGCCCGCTGTAGGGCTCGCGATTTCAGTTTCCATTGTGTGACTAAATACACCCACATAACCCGGTAAAAATACAGGTACACGGCCGTCACTCGGCAAGCGTGTTGGGTCTAGGCCAATTAAGTCAGGATCAAGCGGCAAGTATTTGTAGGCTACGGCCGAATACTTAACTGTGTCGGGAAAGACCGGCTCTGCCCACTCTATCCAGACCGTGCCTGTTTCAGTGTCGACATAACCATAATCAATTTTGGCATGGGTTATAGCACCACTTTCATCCGCAAAAGCAGTAATCTCCTCATGCTCTGCCGTTGTCGCATTGATGATTAGCGAACCTTGACGAAGTGGAGAGCCTGCTGTTCGGAATATCGTTGCATTTGTGGGGCGCATCCCCATCCATGTCAGGCACGACAACAATTCAATATCGGCGGTTAAATCTGCCCCTTCTGGCCACTCATTCAGTGTGACCGTAGCGGTACCATAATCGATGCTCCCCACATTGGTACCAGCACCAGTTGCAGCGTTCCAATCAGTGATTATCGAACCATTTTTATCTATGTATTGCTTACCCGCAAACTCAAAAGAAACGGATCCAGGGATAATGGGCAGCGAGCGAACAGGCAATAGGCCAATTTGAAGAGTATCCACATCAACACTGTTGCTATCACTGGCCGTTAAGTCTGAAGCCAACGTGTAGCTAACTTCAATATCATCGTTCGTATACTCTTCCAGAGTGCTTGCAGGCGTCTTCCATGGCGAGTAATAAAATGAAGTTGAACCTACCGGCCCGTGCCAAACCGGCGAGTCTGGTAATTCACTTCTCTCTGTTACTCTGTATGAATAGGTTTCACGCAAGTCAAAAGTTATCTCGCCAGTCGCGTAATTAACGCTACCCACTACCTCGCCATTTCGTACCAGGTTACCGTTTCCGTCGTCAGTGGCGACAGCCTCTTCGGTATAAACTTCTCTCTGCGTACTGGTATCGGGGTCAAGCTCTGTTTGTACTGTCATAATTTCATTCCCCTTAGTTTATGCGCTGCTCACCGCGCCGACACCCCACACAAAATGTTCGTGTTTTAGGTATTCTCTAAAGCGCTTCATATTGCATGAAATCCGGACAGACCCGGGCTTAATCGCCCCGCCTGTTAGGGTTTCAGTGATTGATGACTGAACTGGCGTAATAGTTACGCTCTGACGGTTCGGACCATTAAACTGATCAAAGTCAACGCTATAACTATTATTTTCCGGCGCCGGCGCATCACTTGGTCTAACCAGGGCAACACCACGGGAATAATTTACCGTTCCGTTTCCGTCCCCGGAAAGAACGCCATTCGCATCTGTTAAAGTGTCATCATCAAAAGTAATTGTCACTGATCCCTCTACAGCGTTTCGACCGCTAAGGTGGTCCGTGTCGTCTCGCTGAATCATTAATTTGTAATCGCCAGCCATACTGCCCCCTAGATTGTGCCGGTGAATGGAACTTTAAAATAAGCTTGTGGTGATGCCACACTGCCGTCTTCAATCTCAGCAGAAAGCGCATCACCCCAGCTGTAAATTATTTGGGTGTCGACATCAGGCAAACCAGCCAAGGTGACTTCAATCGTTCCCGTCTCAAAGTTGATACGCCCCACTCCATCGCCGGTTAAAACGCCGTTGCCGCTGTCAGTTATGGTTGCCCAACGCCCAAGCGCTCGATATTCGATGACCAAGGTGCCAGGGGCAGGAATTGGAGCCAGCTGATGCACCCATGTTAGAGAGCGATTTTGCTGGCTAACGGTATTTGCCAGTGTATAAGCCTGCTGAAATAGCGCCGCGCCTGGAGTGAACGTCAAAGTGATTGGGTTGCTGTGTTGAGAGCCACTGTATTTAATCCGCACAACCCCCTCGGCATAATCTACTGTTGAGGCTTCAACTAAATTTGAGCCAGAAGTGTGATTTAAAATCCCGCCTTCATCTGTGTAGTTACCGTTTGATCCGGCAATGGTTAAACTGCCCGGAACAATAGCGCGGCCACAGTAGTAAACGGCGTAGCCGTCCGGATCCACGCTCACATCATCAGCATCGATTGTAATCGTGTTATTAGAAGCGGGGATCACCGGAAGGCGACCGGGACCAGCTTGTCGGTCAGTCAAAGCATTTTCGCTCTGTGCGCTGGGTACCAAATTGTTGTAAACGGTCTCCACGCTCGCGGTTTGATCTCCGGGCGAAGCCGTAGCAGATAATTTCTTAGCACCGTAATAGCGGGCCGCGTCCGCCACTTGTGTGCGCAGCGTCTTAGCTTTTCGTTGTTGCTTCCCGGTTGGACGCGGTTCGGAGCCAGAGAAATCTCGCTGCAGCTGTGACGCTAGCGAAATGTTCAAGGTCTGCAACTCAAAATCAACATAGGCGTTATTCACCCACTCAGTGAAGGTTTCTCGCCCCACTTCTACTTCAGTAACACGCACATATTGTTCGGCAACGTCATTGCCGTTTTCGTCCACTTCTACCAGGCAATAGGTTTCACCTTGCTCCGGAGGCGCTGCATCTAAGCGCTGAAGGCAGGCAATAGCGCGCTGACCTTCCAGTTGATCCCCCCACAACCAAAAGCGCGCCTCTGTCGCCTTCGTCAAATAGCTTTCCAGCTTGTTTTGGGCATCCTCTCGCCTGTCGGTATGGCTTCCGGTTTGGAACAGGGAAACACCCACACGCGGGTCAAGAGGCTGGCGCAGCAAGATTGAATGCGAGCCAAGCAAAGTATCTTGGTTAGCACTACGCACCGACAAAAACAGTTTCCGCATATTCACGCGGCCGTAAACCCGATCAAGCCGGCTAATATCAGGCATGGTGTTATTCACTGCGCCATCTTCTACTACATTGCCACTCATGCGCCCGCCACCGTCATCGGTATCAGCCATCACTTGCGACTCGGCAAGCACTATTTGTTCATTGGTTATCGTCATTCGGTGGTCACCTCAATAAATGCCAAGTTGATGGTGTAGTTGTGTTCAGAGCCAGGGTTCGCCAGCCGGGTCACCTCTTTTGCGCTAAAGCCGTCCGGACGCTTAAACGCAACGGTGTAGTCAGTGCCCCAAAAGCTCAGGGTTAGATTCGCGGCGCTGTTGTACAAAGCTTGAAGCTGCAGCACAACAGAGCGCATCACCCAAGAGCCCTGCCCGCTTTGTAAATTAATAGGACGGCCAGCCAGCTTTACGCCTTGCTGTACGATCAGATTGCCTGCAATCGAGTATTCTTGCTGTTGCTCAATATCCGACCAATCAAACTCGTTCACCCACTGGATATCACCGGGTAATTCGATAGTGGTAGTGCCATCGGTTAATGAAATCATTGCTAGGTTACTCTCCGGCCAAAGCGTGAAAGTGTGTCAAGAAGCGCATCGGGGTTATCTGTATCGACGGTAACTTCTTGCCCAGTAGCTTGATCCTCAAGAATTACGCGCGTAATGCTTTCAAGCTTAGTGGTTGGGCTGCTGCTCTCTGACTTGTCAGCTTTCGCCTGCTCCTCTGCCCGTTGCTGAGAAGCGGCCAGATCAGCCGCGGCATCCGCTTTGCTTTGTTCTGCAGCCGTTTGCTCTGCACTTATCTGATCGAGTTTGACCTGATAAATCTCTTGCGCAATTTTTAAAGCAGCCTGGGCGTTTGCAATGGCTTCTTGATCGCCAGATTGCCGGGCCTGCTCAAGCTGTTCTTCTAGCTGACGAACGCGACTTTCGTAATTAAGCCGTTCCACTTCAGCTTGCTGCCCTTGTAGTTGTGCAAGCTCTGCCTGCAAGCTATTCAGAGTGTCTTCGGTGGAATCCCTGAAACTCTCCATTTGCTGCTCAGCATCGCGAATGGCTTGGCGTAAATATGCTAAATCCTGCTCACCTAGCAGACTGGTAGAATTCAGAGCCCCCCGCGCTTGCTGGGCAAACTCAGCAGCTGAGATCGAGTTATCTTCAAACTGATTTTTCAGTTGTTCCAGAGCGATCTTTTGCTCTGCATATTCTTTGCGCACGTAAGCTGCATCACGAGCCACTTCACGCATAAAGTTGGAAACACCAGTGAAGTCACCCGCAGACAGTGTGCGAAGCTTTTCAATAGCTTTATTCGCATCGTTGATTTCTTGCTCAAGCTCGGCAAATTCACCGGTCATCTTCTGCGCGCCGGTATCAATACCACGCAACTTATCGAAGGCCGCTTCTGCTGCAGGGCCTAAGCTGGAAACTGTAGAACGTATCGCCTGATAGATTTTGTTGACAGCTGCGGCACCGCCTCCTGTAGCCTCTGCCTGCTGCTCTTGGCGCTTTAATGATTCGGTAACACCATCAACACTACTTTCGACGGCGGCATTACCTTGAATCTGGCTAGTAGCTGATTGACTCGCTTCTTCGCGTAACTGTTGAGACTTTTGGCGTATTTGATCAACAAGGGCACCAACCTGCCCTGAGCTGATCACACCAGCCTCACCGAGCTTTTCAATAGCGCTGATTGTCGCCTCTACCTCTTCACTCGAATCGAGGCTTTCGAGCGTTTGCAATAAACCCGCCCGCAGGATTTTATTCACTTCTTCGGAAGACTTACCGGAATGCTGCAAGGCACTGGCCAGATCGCTGAATGAACTGATAGCCTTCTGGCTTTCTTCGTCCACCCCTTGAAGTACTTCGCCTATATCAACACCAGCTTTTTTGGCAGCGGCAACCAGCTGGCCTTCCAAGAGCGTTTGCAGAAACTTCAACCGGTTAGCGGTTTTATCTGAGCCTTCTTGCACACGCTTAAACTCAGCGGCAATAGCTTCACCAAAAGCGGTGTACTGTTCATCGCTCAAAGACGCAAGGTATTCACCCAGGCCAGCTGATAATTGGCTCCGAGTGGCTTCACCTTCTAACGCGAGATTTTCAATGGCGATAGATAATGCTGTAATACCTTGGTCGCCACTCTGACGGGCCTTTTCACCCATGGCCTCGATGGCCTCAGCCAAAGATTTACCTTCATTGCGAGTATCCCTGAAAGACTCAAGTAACTGCCGGTGAATTTGATTTAGAGCCTCTTGCTCAGCGCGGGCCTCTTTGGCCGCCTCAGCTTGTGCACGCTGGGCTTTCTCAGCATCAGTTAATGCATCAGTAGCTAGACGCCATTTCCCTGTATATTCATCGATTTTGGCTGAGCCGTCTTTCTGAGCCTGAATAATCTCATCAAGTGATGTAACAGACCGACCCGTCTCATCATTGAATTTTTTGATTGCAGCTGCTGCTTTTGCTTGGGTGTCGGCATTGGCGCGCTGTGACTTTGCTAATTCGTTTTGAGCAGATCGCATTTGCCCGTAAGCAGAAATCACCTTTTGCACAGCCCCCACTAGCAATACATAGGGGACCGCTCTCAAAGCATTAGCTAACAGCCTAGTTTGAACCGTTGCGGCCTTAGTGCCAGAGACAAGTGATGTGCCGATAGTGAACGCAAGGCTTTTAAAGCCGGTAACCGTATCTGCAATCTTCAGAGCTAAGTAGGCTTTGCCTAGCGTACCGATTGCACCGATATTATCTTTAATTGCCAATACGACGCTTTTGGTGGCTTCGGCAATGGTCACAAAGCCGTCACTAATCGATTTAGCCAGCTCTCCCAGCCTGCCGTCTTCGCGCATAGCTTTGACGGTATCAAGCAAACTGCTCAGCTGATCTTTTGCATAATCCAGAGCACCAGCCTGGGCTATCTCATTTAGAAATAACGCCCATTCATCTTTAAGATTTGATATATAACCTGAAAGCAGCGACATATTGGCAGCAGCCGCGCCAGTGCTTTGCCGCCCCATCTCATCAATCAAGGCTTTGATGGTGTCACGGCCAAGTGCGCCAGCAGAGGAAAGTTCTTGCAGTTCAGCCGTATTTTTACCGGTGACCTCTTCCAGCAACTCCCAAACCGGCACACCGCGTTCGATCAGCTGCAGGATCTCTTCACCTTGTAGCTTTTGCTTTGCCCAGGCTTGCCCCAAAGCCAAAGAGATACCGCGCACCCCTTCATAGCCTTTGCCAAGCTTTGCAGCCTGATCAACGATGGATTGCATAGAACCGTTTAAAGGGTCTAGGCCAAAGTTTTTCAGGGTGGTAAATGTTTCAGTAACTTGCTCAAGTTGTAATGGTGTATCGCTGGTAAAGTCTTTGATCCACTCTGTGGCTTTCTGGCCTTCCTGCAGAGACCCCATGGTCGCAGTCATTTGCTTTTCGAGCTTTTCAAACCGATCACCGGTGGCAAGCATTTCGCGCAACTTACCAGTGATGGTGCCAATACCGACGGCAGCGGCTGCCAGGCCCAATAATCGCTTAGTAAGTGAGCCAATGGAGGTGCCCGCTTTCTGACTGTTGCCCTCTACGTCCCTGAGCTCTTTATTGTTTTTATTGATAGCACTGCGCGCGGAATCAATGGGTTTACCGGCGGCATCGTAGCGCTGGCCTAACTTCTGCGCAGACTTACCTGCTTTGTCGGTAGCCTTAGCTGATTCACTACCGGATTTGGCTATTTCGTCCAATGCTTTCTCAGACTTACCAAGAGCACTGGCCGTATCCGTTGCACTTTGATCTGTTTTATCCAGTGACTGCTTTAAATCATCTACACCCTTTCCAGCATCGCCTACTTTCTTGCCCGCTTTGTCAGCACTCTTGCCCAGGTCTTCGACCGATTTGGACGCATCCACGCTCGTTTCATCCACACCCTCGAGGTCAGAGCGGAATTTACGCAGCGTGTCACCGGCTAAATTCTTAGCCTTAATAACAATATTGAGAACAGAATCTTTCAGTGCCATGGATTCATCCGATCAAAAAAAAGGGCACCGCGTTGGGTGCCCTGAGCCCGCTATCGCGGTATTTGCCAAGCCGTCACCGAGGAGAGCAGTTACGCGGCCTGTACAATTTTCATGTACTTGGATAGACCTGTACCGGTCACATTCGGATCACTGATCACATCAAAGCTGATGGGTATCTCTGCGAATTCAGAATTCAAGAAGCCAAGCCCGCTGGTTGGGCTGATCTTCACGCGGTGGTTAATCACAGCAACAGGTTTACCATTTTGCGCATCGTTCAAGCCATCAAAGTGCAACTTATACTCTTGGCCTGACTCCACCAGCGCTTCGACAATTGCACCAGCCGCTTTGGTGTACGAAATCTTCACGCCGGTGTTGTCGATCGAGCCTGTACCGATCACAACAATACCGGTGCTCGAAATTGTGTAGTCAGTGTCCTGAACCAGTGCACCATCCGCCGTAGTCACCACTGTGATGTCTTCAGAGTGATCCGCAGGGAAGTCAAACGGGATTAATTCACCGTCAACACCAGCGCAGCTGTGAGCCTCTTCAGTCACCGCACCCGCTGTCACGGCCGTAACCGAGCCACGCAAGGCTTTCGCCAAGTTTTCGGGGGTGTAATCCACCAGTGTCATACTGCCCGTGAACGAGCTGATAGAGCTCTGTACGTTGGCGTTACCGCCGCCGGGTGTCATAAAGTTGCGCTGCTCTTGCTTCTCTTCATCAAAAGCGTATTCAAGGGTGGACACGTTACCGATGTTGATCAGGCCTGTGTTCGAGCCAATCAGCTCAAGGTAAACAACGCCGACACCGATAAACGACATCTCTTTGTGAACTACGGAAATAGGCATGATTGGCTCCTAAAGGTTTCCGGTAATGGTTTGGTTCCAGGTCACTGCCCACATGGCAATGCCGCTGCGCTCAGTTTCACCGCTGTAAATGTTCTGAGCACTGATGCTGTTATCCAGCACCGCTTGGTAGTCGTCACTATTCCACCGGTTTCGATAAATAACACTGATAAGTTTTTCCACAACATCAATGGCTGACTGTGCTCGATCTGCCCCATACTGGTCACTGCAGATAACCACGGCAAAAACAGCAACTGTGTGCTGCTTACGTTTTCCCATGGCATTTATCTTGGTTTCCAGAATGTCCTCTACTGCCACACGTACCGCGCGCGGTGCCCGGGCAATGTGTCGAATTTCATCTTCGGTAAAGCGCCCGGGGTGGGTTTCAACATCGGTGGCTAGTTCAGCCAGTTGGTTTTTTAGTTCAGCCGTTACATCGGCCAAAAAATCATTAATCATCGATAATTTCCTCTGCCCAAAGGGAGGTTTCGCGCTCAATCTTGCGGATGACGCGCGGGCCAAAGCCCAGGAACTGGCGAGCGGGGATCACGACCGATTTTTTATAAACCCACTTGTCGCCAATTTTGAATTTCAGAAAGCGACCTTTGCGCGGCTTGATGGTTGCGCCGAAGTTGTGGACAGCGGCGTACTTCACATTGGTACCCACGGTGGCTTCTTCGTCGCTGGCCTCCATGTGAACCGAGTTTTGCATTCTCCTGGTATCTATCAGCGGCTTGCCCTTACGGTGGGTAATAGGTGCCCACTGATTGCCGAACGGATCCATGCTCCGGCGAAAATTCATCATGGTATCTGTATGGGTAGCCCGGCCGGTTCGCTCCATTAATGCCTTGGTTTTGCCAAAGCGCATGGCTTTATCGATCAGGGCATTAACATCCTTGGCGTCTAGCTCAAAGCTAATGCTCACCTAGAAGCCTCGCAGCGAGTCCATGGTGAACACGCGGTCGGCATCAGTCTTAATAACTTCCACGCCGCCACCTGAATTGCTGCTGGAGGCGCTGGGGTCTTTGAGGGAGGCACGACCATTGGCTATGTCGCGAAGGGTGGCCACAGCCTGTTTATAGCGATTCTCGACCTCTTCCAGTGGGCGTTCATCGTAAAGCCGGTAACGGGCGATATCAGCGCACAGACGCTTCAACAGATCCGGTGCCGGGCTCATAGGTACCGAATACCGACTGCCCACATACGCATCGATTTCGTTGCTGGCATCATTCAGTGCAACGTTCACGACATCAGCATCAATCTCACCATCGCGATCACGGTCAGCGATACGGATTAACTCCGCATCACCAAACCGTGATTGCAAGTCTTGCTGGGTGCAATAAGGCATTACTTCTTATCGCCCTGCTCTGCCTTGGCTTTTGCATCAGCTTCGGCTTTCGCTTTGGCTTCCGCCTCTGCTTTCAGCTTGGCCTCTTCGTCAGCCTTCGCTTTTTCGGCAGCGGCTTTTTTCTCCGCTTCGATTTTGGCATCAGCTTCGGCTTTCGCATTAGGGTTATGCTTGGTAATGGCGTGTGACTTCAGCAATGGTTCTGCCTCGCCATCGGTCAGGTTAATAGTTTTGGTGTAGCGCTTGCCGTTGTGGAGCACTGCATTCAAGCAATGATATTGTTTTCTGGCTGTGGCCATGGGTACTCTCCTGGGTATTAGAGTGGGATAAAAAAGCCCCTAGTCATTTAAAGTGACCGAGGCTTTTTTGGGGAGGCTTAGCTTGCGGCGATTACGTTCTCTAAAAAGTAACCGGCATCCGATGACACAACTTTCTCTTCGACCATTTCACCAACGCGAACGCGAGTGCCGCCCTCTAAACCAATATCTGGATCAATACGGTTACCGGACACGCGGGTCTTGAATTGCGCTGTCCAACCGAACGTCAAGCCACGATTTGGCCGCGCCTGCGGGTTCAGGTAGGTTAACGCGCAATGGTTTTTCCAAATGTCAGCCAGCGACATGTCCTGGCCTTTGTTTGCTGTATTGTGCTTAGCGCGGCCGATCAAAATACGCTCTAGCTCTAGCAGCTCACGCAAGAATGACAGTGGCACCAAGCCGCTATCGCCTAAGGTGCCGTTAAACGCTTTAACTACGGCCGCATTACGTCGCAGAGCCAACGCGCTAGCGCCGCTTAATGTCATCGTGTTAGGGCGCACAATGCAGCTCTCTAACGCATCAGTGATCTGCTCAATCGGGTCACTGTCCGCATGAGTCCACTGGTCAGAGCCGCTGATCGTGTCTTTGTTCTCATAGTTCGCTTTTGCGTGAACAATATTGGCAACACGAATCTCGCGGCCCAACATGATCTGATCGGTCAGCCACTCGGTTGAATCGCTCAGCGGGTCATAATCGGTATTAGCGGCGGCATCAATGTCAGACTGCGGAATAGGATCTTCCAATCCGTAATCGCGGATCATGCCGCTGGCTTCGTCCGCGCCCATCTCTACTTCATTCACCTTGCCTTTACGGCCTACCGAGGCATCGTTAGCGGTAAAACGATCCTTCTTATTGAATACCGTGTATTTGTACTCGCGCGCGCCTACTTGTACGCGAGGCAGCGCCAGATCAGCAATGTACTCCGCATTGGTGTAGGCAATCGCAATCGCTGTGCGGATCTGATCTGTTTTAAATGGTGCATTAGCCATGGTGTTGTTCTCCGGTTTAAATTTTATCGCTCAGCGCTTACGCGGTTGCGGGGTTAATGCCAGGGGCAAGCATGATGCTGAAAATGTCGTCAGCTTCAGCCGCTGAGGTCAAAGCAAAACCTGCAGTGCAACCTGCAGAGCTACCTACTGGAACTGCCCGGCCACTAGAGTCAGCGGTAACCCAAGTGCCAGCGCTTACCGCGGCACCAGCACGCACCTCGGTAGGGCCCACCAAGATCACGTCACAACTGCCGTTATCTTGGGTGCCAATTTGAGTGGTAACACCCATCAAGGTGTCAGTTGACGCTGAGCCTGCAGCCACCTGGCCATCAGCAGCGCCCGGCTTAACCAGCAAATAGCCGGCAACAGCAGTGGGCGCCTGGAATGATTTAATCAATAAGTCTGTACGCATGGTTGTTACTCCAACAGAGTGAGTGAGCGCCCGCCGTTAGTCGGCTTGCTGTTGTTTGGTGACGTGTGCCACGGCCTCGGAAGCCGATACCACAATGCCCTTGCCCGCCTGCTCTTCGCGGTAGTTAACCGCTAGCTTGGCAATTGCGCCGGCATCGGTTGGGGCCGCTGGCTCGTCATCGTCCTTGGCGCGTTCAGTGGTATCCACGCGGGACTCCAGGCCTTCCAAGAATTCAAACAGCAGATCACGCCCGGCTGTTTTTTTGTCTTCATCTCCCTCCTTGAACTCAACCACTGAGTCATCAGCCAAAGAACAGGCAAACTCGGTGATGCGCTCTTTCTCGGCTGGCAGCACTTTGCCGGCTTTGACCAAGGCATCAACTTTCGCAACTACGCCGGCGCGGCGCTGGGTGGCCTCGGTGGCAGCAAGGGTGCTTTCACGCTCGCTGAAGCTGGTTTCTTGAGCGGCAATTTTCGCTTCACGCGCTTTCAGGTCTTTTTCGCGCTGTTCAAGCTCTTCTTTGGTCATGGTGGTGTCTCCAGTGGGTTCGCTAAAATCGGGGGCAGGCTCGGCATCACGGGCCATCTGACGGCGCACGGAATCCTCCAAGTCCTGAATGGCGTAATCCGAAATCACAGCATCGGCTTCGTCCTTACTGAACTTATCGATGATGAATTCGCGCAGCTTGCGAAACATGCCAGCTATGGATTGAGTATCCCAAGCCTCGGTAAACTCCACTACGCCCTCTTCTACTTCGCTGAACTCCAGCGGCTTCAAGCCCTTAACCGCTGGGGGCTGGGCACCTAGAAAGGCAACGTGGCGCAAGTAGTAACCGCCGGGCGCTGGGTTGTTGGGGGCGTCTGACCCGTAAAAGCTGGCACTGATCTTCTTAAACCGGCCCTTGCTCACCATTTCGGCAAAGTCTTCATCTACCTGATGCGGGGTTGCATCAAGGCCGCGTTCCTCCGAAAATGCCAAACTAGATATCCAGCCGTAAGCCGGTAAATTGTCTTTGGGGTGGCCTACGGTGATAGGGGCTTCGTGTAACGCGGGGTCGTAGGCATCCACCGAGGCCTGTAAATCAGCCTCGCTAAAGCTCAAAGTGGCGCCGCCGGCGCTGGTGTGGGTACCTGCTCTAAATATGTTGATGCGCTTCATGTTCGCCCGCTTTTCCGGTTAAAACTATCAATGGTGATGTTTTACCGAAGGCGGAAGGGATAAACACTGATAAAAAATGCCGGGAAACTAAGGGAAGGTTATGGAGAAAGTGATTGAATTGGGGTGCAGTGCTGACTGGCAGGCGATTATTGGTATTTCAAGTATTGTCGTTGCTCTATTGGCTTTGTTTTTCACTGTATTTGAAAGCCGGGCCAACAAGAAAGAGAGAGTACTTTCTGTTCAACCAGGTGTGGGGCTGAGTATCGACTCTAGCGATATACACGAAAAGCTGAGGGTTTCCTGGGAGCTTTTTAATTCTGGTATTGGCCCATGCATTATAGAGTCTATGGTTTGGCTAAACGAAAATGGAGAAGCTATTCAAATAAAAGACGATCGCCTTACAACACAGCAACTTGGGAATAAGCTGTTAGATCACGGTAAACCCAAAAGCTTCACCGTATGTGAAGCCGAAGGGAAGCATTCAATTTTGGTCGGTGAGCGCAAACCGCTGATCTCTGTGAAATTTCATAGCTTTAAGGCAAATAACGACCGACGGCCTCAAGACGAACTTCACGATATTAGAATCAGAATAATATACTCAGACATATATAGTAACCGGTGGCACTCTGAGTATGGTTTAGATGGAACAGTATATTTCACGCACATAAAACTACCTAGAGGGAAAAGGAAAAACTTTCAAATGGGGCGACTCACCTAGGGGGCGCCTACTGCAGGATATGCCTGGAAGTTCAGGTTTTATTACCACATCATACGACGGTATTGCACTATACGAATAACCTGAACCGGAATTCACTTATAAAGGGAGAAGCATGGAACTATTCATACTTATTTTTAAAACAACCATTGAAGCTGCATTCAATACATTTGTCAGTAACTGGATCCCCATTGCTCAAACAGTAGCGAGCTGCACTATCGCCATTTTCGCCGGACTAGGCACACGTGCTGCTTATAAGGGTTTAAACTCTTGGAAGATCGAGCACGACGGTAGATCTAAACTGGACGCAGCAAAAAAAATAATGATAATTCTTGACAAGTTCGGCAACTTTCCCACTGCTTTATCTTCGCAGTACATAGCTCTTCATCACTTCCAGTTCCCATCAGAAGGCCAAAATGAACCTCCAACGCCATCAACGGTAAAGAACATTCAACTAGACAAATTCATAGATCTAATAGAAGATGAAAATAAATTTAAAGAATATGTAACACTACCTGACAAGCTAAACAAAATGATCGACAGACACACAGTCACCCCCCTCCTTCACGAGTCATTATCCAAAACCATTGAGGGAAAAATATCAGTTTATAAAGAGTTAAAAGAGAAAGCATATTCTGATGTTTTGGACGCAAGCATAACCATCAATGAAGAAATTAAATCATCATACGAAGAGCTTTTACGAATTCTAGAAAATATATTTACAACCTACAAGCGCACACTTGTTATTTTAGACCCTGAAAAAGAAGAGGCCGAGAAGGCTATTATTTACGAAATTATTTACAACAAACTATCCTTAAAAGACGATTACAATGAAAGGAGGAAACCTAATGAATCCTACATGTCCGGACTTGTAAGAGAATTTCAATCTCAAAAAAACAAAATTGAAAAGCTAGCAATGGAACCCTTGAAAGCCAGAAAATATTTGTAACTTGAACTAAAGTATTAACATAAATATCGCACTCATCTTGGGATAACTAACCCTTCAAAGATTGAATGATATCTGCCAAATAGCCTGGGAGATAACGGACTAAACAAGACATCGTAAAAAGGAGAAGAGAAATGGAAGACATAAATTCAATGGTCCAATTTTGGTTAACAGCTGCAGGTGCGATATTCACAACAGCAAAAATATTTGAATTGTTTTTTAGTTGGTTGAAAAACAGTGACAACAAAATCAAAGATATAGATATTATATCCAGAATTTCCGCGATCTTACTCTTTGCAGCTGGAGTTATTTGCATTGGCGCGTGGGGATTATCTGGCTTTGCTATCTGTTTATTTTTTTCTTCATGGGTCATTTATACCATCCTATTCTTGGTTTACAAGGAACCGCTTACGCGAGAATCAGTGAGCAGCTTTGTCATATCAACCACAGCAACGGCAATGCTTGCCCTTCTATACATCATACTAAAAATACTTAACCTGATATCTATGACAGCCCCTGGTTAAAAAACCGCCCGAAGGCGGCAAAGGACAGGAGCTATCTTCCTAAGTGGCTAAGCCGCTGAATCATCCTGGTACACCACCCGGGTACCGGTATCATCCATCGCAGACACAATGCCGTCAGATTCCATCTGCTCGATCATGCGGGCGGCGCGGTTGTAGCCTATTCGGAGGCCGCGTTGAAGCCCAGAAATCGTTGCACGATCCTTCTCTCGCACGAACTTAACACCTTCGGGGTAAAGCGGATCTTCAGAGTTGGCGCCGTACTTTTGCTCAACTTCTTTTAATTCAGCTTGGGAAGCTTTGGCAGCGGCTGCCGCATTCTGAACAGCCCTCCTCCAGTCTTCCGGCGTTGGCTCGCGATCGTCATTCGGTTCGTCAAAATCAAGCTGCCCAGTGATAGCGCCGCCAAAGGCCTCAGACAGCAGCTTTACCGTGTCGCTAATCGTGCGGCCGTTTATAAGTAAATCAGAGCGGGCCAGAGCAAACAGATCACCATCTTCACCAGCCTGTTCGTAAGACTCGCTGATGAGCGAATCCGAATAATGCAGACCTTTCAGAATGAAGCCGTCTGTAAGCGTGAAATTAAATTGATGCTCGCTTTTCAGCTCTACCTCAACAATCCCCAAACCGGACTGAATAAGACCCTGCACATGCTCGCCTTCAAGGTCATCATCCTGGATCGCATAGGACGGCCCTTCGTTCGGGTGCTTGAGCTTGGCACAACTTCCGAAGCGCAGCTGGCCAGGCATGAATACAGTTGACTCCTGATCAACCCAGGCAGTCATCACGACATCGGGGCTTTCGCCGCAGCGAATGGGGGTTACCTCGAGTGAACCCACAGCATCACGCAGCGCAGAACAGAACTCTTCGGCCTTATTCGGGCTGGCCTGATCCACAATCAAGAAGTGGTTTACTGTATCGAATATAGCGTAGGTGCGACGATTCTTAGTAAATGCCTTCGGTAACAGCTCAAAGGTTACTTCGTCTTTGATCAGCGCGCGCTCTTTACTCAATACCTTACGGCCTTCGGTTTCCTCTACATTCCGCACCTTTTCATCGGTGTGTTTATTGATCACCGCCGGTGGCAGAATCTTCTCTTCTGCGTTCAGGCACAGAAGCAAATAGCCGCTTTCCTCCAAAACATAAGTGTACGACCAGGCAGGCTTCACGAACCCCACCCGCATCATTTCCTGAGGCCCGCACGGCTTCGCCTGAGCTGCAGCAATAGCATCTTCTGTGATTAGGGGCACTCTCGGAAATGTATAAATAAATGCGTTCTTAAACAACATAGGCCACCTCGGTTTATGGTGTATTGAGTAAAGACTAAATTTTGCGTTCTCTAAGCCCAAGCGGCAGCAACAGAAACCACGCTGCACATGCGGCAATGCAAAGCCACATAGGGCGTAATAATCGGTTTTCATAACTGCCCAGGTAGTCGGCCATGAACAGTACAAAACCTAAGGCCCATATTTGAGCTAATAGCTCTGGCATAACAAATCTCCTATACTGTTAGTCCGTCTTGTCGCATGTGCTGCCCCCGGCTGTAGGGCCACCAGGTGCGCAAGGTGCCCATGGGAGCCGGCCTGTGGGGTTCTACTTACCTTGAGCCTTACGCTTCATGCGGGTGATAACACCTCTCAGCGCGGCATTCCTTCGCTCTAACCGTTCACAGTCAGCCCGATAACGGTCTCGGCTCTCTCGCATATACCGATAATCGCGCTCTAGCTTCTCGCGGTCTTTGCACATCGCTTCTGTGGCATCGGCTATGCGCTGGAGGCAGCCAAGCTGCAGCTGCTCTCGCGTCGGCTTTTCCCGGTTCGGGTCATACCAAGTTTTACGGCTCTCTTTGTCGTAGGTTTCAGTCATCACACCACCAACCCCATACCGCGATAAGCGATATCAAACGGAATGTCATCATCAAAGGAATCAAAGCCGCCCTGTGGCGCTGGTTGCTGCTGTTGCGCTGGCTGGCCCTGCTGGTAAGTTGGGTTGGGCTGATTGCTTCCAGAGTGCCCGCGATAATCTTGGGCAGGTGCTTGATAGCCCTGCCCGCCCTGATCTTGCTGCCCACCTGCGAACTTGAAATCAATCACCCGGGACATAACGCTTACGCCCTCGCCGTTGTCCCACTTGCGCACATAGGGGCTCTCCATGGTCACGAACAGCTGTTTGCCCTTTGTCAGGTACGGAGCGGTATTTTCAGCGCGCTTACCCCACAGGCTGGCCGTGATCCACTGGGTGCGGGTTTCGCCCTTCACGCGCACGTCGTAGGCCAAGCGCAGCTCTGCGACCGGAGTTTGATCGGGCGTGTATTTCAGTTCAGCATCCGCACCCAAGCGGCAAAGTTCAGACAGCATTGGCAGCCTCCTGGACTTCAATACATTCTGCTAAGGGCAGCATGGCGTGGGTAGCTCTGAGCTGGCACCTCAATAGCACTTCATCGCCGCCTTTGGCATGCTTGGCTGCGCGCTCGGCATAGCGAGCGGCTACTGCAAGCTGTTCCGGTGTATTGCAGCTGGCGATCACTCGGCAGGCTTTTTCGATTGGGTTTGTTCGCATAAGTACACTCCTTCTGAACACAAAGTTAAGTATAACTGTACCCAATGTCAAGCTTTTCTGTACAAAAGATCTAATCAATCTACCTGAAGCTTCTTGGTTGCAGTGTTGCTGGAAATAGAATATTTTGTGACCAGAATCACAGTAAGTGACACCTAAATACAATGGAAGCGAAGAGGATTTCGATATGTACAAAGGGTTATGGAAAGTTGTTCCCGTTCTTTATTTTTTCTCTGTCTACGCCTACTCAGACGACCCAACCACCGGCCAGTCCATTATTTTAAACGCGGCTGAAGACATAAAAACGGAACAAAGCTTTAATGTTAAAGCTGGCCCCCTCCTTATCAAAGCAACTAACCTGCTACCCCATATGAGGAAGCATTACCACTTAGACATCCAAGCTGATTATGAAGGGGTACCACCCCTAGAATTCAATCGTGAGGCTATGGCTGAATATTTGCCGTCAGTAGTCCTCGGAGAGAAATCAAACGAAAGGGAGGCTGGTACTAATGAAATCGCGCAGCCCCCAAAAACACCTGCAGATTTCTGTAAAGACCTGAAAGAAGAAATCACAAAGCTGGAAATTGGGCTAACAAAAGAGGCGGAAGTCCCAGAAGCGATAGCCAACATACAAAAAAAACTGGCTGACTATATCGACTCAAAACCTCAAACCAACGAAAAAGATATTAAAATATTAGAAGCAACCATTGCCAAAAGTGAAAAAACAATAACTAGCTTAACTAATGAGGTAACCGAATTATCTGCCAAAATCGCTAAAACCCCATCAGATCAAATCGAAGAAATATCAAATATCATCATAGAAAAATCAAAGAAAATAGAAGCCGAGCGTAAAACCATTGCTGGCGCCCAAAAGAATATTCAGGCGCTTAAAGAAGCTGATAAGCTGGCCTGCACCATAGATAAAGCAAAAGCGTCTGCTCAGAAAGCGATTGACAGCACGATTTTCACAAAAGAAATACAAGTCAAATCTTCTCAGATGGTTACTGTAACCCTTTCAAGGGGCGGCAAGGAGCTCTCGAAAGCTAAATCTAACAGCAAAGACAATGGTTTTGTCACACACGTTGGATTCACATTCATCGATAACAGAGGGACCTCCTGGTACTCCAAAAGAGAGGAGGTTCAAGGCGATGATGGTATTCAATATGAATATAGAGTTGCCAAACAAGGTGACCAAGATTCAATTTTGTTTGCCCCTACGATTATGTTTACTTACCAACACCTAATGTGGGGCCCTGATGATCGTTACTCAGCCGGACCAACGGGTGGAATCGGGGTTAATCAATCTGACATTTTTGCCTACGCGGGCTACAGTTTGATTTTCAATACCAACCTGATGTTCTCAGCTGGCGTTGCTTTTCAGGAGTTTGATGAGCTGAACGGTACCTACGAAGAAAATCAAAAATTAGACGCTGCTGTTGATTCAGATATACTCACTGGCTCTTCAATTAATGTCGGCTCAGCCGTTTCAATTGGGTTTAGGTTCGCTTTCTAGGTCATTGGGGCGCCATCAATATTGCTCGCGTAGCCTTGCAATGGCGTCCCTTTCTGCCTGAATCCGGCTGTTGTAATCAAGGGTGATCGTCTGAATCTCTGTAGCCAGGCTGTTGTGATAGGCAGCACCGGCCGCATTGTTTCGGGCGTTGCCCTGCTCACCTCGCAATATGGCAATCTTCGCATCACGCTCATCAATGAGGATATCAATATTCTGCTGATGGGTATTTATCTTCCGGTCGATAGTGCGCACACGGCCCCGCTCTTCATTTTCCGCCTCGACCTTTGACCAATCTCCCCCAGCCACCACGTCCAGGCCTTTGGAGCCATTTTCAATCGTCAGCTGCTCTTCTGTCACCGCCTTGGCTTCGTCACAGGGGCGCTGGCTGAACTCAACTTTTCCATTTTCATCGGTGCACTTGAACACCTGGGCGGCATTGGCGCTGGTGGCACCGGCAATCAATACAACGGCAACAATTAGTTTAATCATCTTCAAATTCTCCAAACATTCGATCCCTGATATCGGGCGGTATAGTTCTATCCATGCGGTACATTTCATATTTAGCATGGCTGCAGGCATCAAAATAATCGTGATCAGGAATCCGATCTCGAAATGTGCCAATCTGCAACCGGTCGACTTGCTGCAAAAGCACCTCTCGCAGTTGATCGCGTGTCACAAAGCGTCGAAACCGATAGTCATCAGCACCCAAGCGGGGACTGCGATGAACCAGATTCAACACCTCGATGCTGCCCCACTCTTCACCAAACAACGCCTCGATGTGCTCAGACTTGTGAGCGCGCACAATCACACGGTTTGGATCAATGCAGTCAGCAATTACGCTGATGAAACCTTTGTCAGTAAATAGCCACATGGGGGAATAATAGCGCGCCGGCGGGATCACGTCATGATGTTGAAATCACACGCTACGATACAACGCCTTCAGGGATATCATTATCAGGTTGCAGCAGAGGAAACACTTCGCCAGCAAACCACATAACATTCAAAATTGTGCCCACTTCTTCAGCGGTAAGCATCTCGCCATTGAAGTGGTGATTCAAGCAAGGCAACACCTCAACATAGCCGTCTTCAACGACCGTATCGACAAATGCTTGAGCCCTCTGTGCATCAACACCAGTGAATTCACCTGTTTCACTGTTCCATGCGATGCTAAGCGGCTTTACCGCCTCTCGTGGCTGCAGAATACCTTTGTAAATCATTAACGCTCCGACACGCGATAGTAAAATAAAAGCCCGATTGCCAGCTGAGCCATATCAGGATCCACTGACAATAGTTTAGACAAGTTAAGAGCATTTTTTTGGCTCATAGTGCCAAGCAAGGGTTCAAATGCCATGGTCATAACCTCCATGGCAGGCCGCTCTTTATCGATTGTATATTCTTTGCCCATGTATGGGTGATAGTAACCATCCTCTCGAGTCACTTCCCGGCGGTCATAATTCATACCAGTCAAATCACGCATCCGCTTCAACGGATCGCCAGCAGTGCGCCGCCGGTGCTCTTCGTTGAAATAATCATCAAGACCTTTCAAGGCAAACTGAATGCGGTGCGCATATTCATGGGCAGCCGTGCTGCTTTCATCCGTGAGAATAAATCCAGTGCCTTTGGGCCAGAACTCACGCTTCTTGGCAGATGGCCGGCCTAATATTGGGATTTTCCCCGTGAAATCCTGATCAATACTCACCTCGAAGCCGCGGGAGGTTGAATATTTCACATAGAGCGGGCCAACTTCATCGGTCGCCTTGGTCCAATCATCCGGGTAGCGCTTAGAGGCTTCCTTAACCGCAGTCACACCTTTTCCCCGTCCTTCGATAGCGGCCGGAGTACTGATTGGTCGCACCTGCTCCAGCCTCACCAGTAGCGACTGCTGAAAATCCTCCGCCCAATCAACCAACCTTGGATCATCCAAATTACCATCGACCAGATGATTCAGAACCTCCAGGCGGCTCTGGCCTTCGTATAGAGCATCGCTCATGCGCTCATCAAATAACGAAGTAAGCTGATCACCACCCCGCTGTTTCATTTCATCATGGGAATAATTCAATTCCGGTCCGATATCAGGCAATTCAGGTTCAGGGGTTTTGGTGACTGCCTGGGCTTGTTCTGGCGGTAGCTTTTTGCGCTTCTGCTCTTTGGTGTCAACCAGCGAAGATAAACGGGCCTTGCCCGGGTTTTTGTTCCAACCTGGTGTAATGTCTTCCGGAATAACCTCGGTTTTACCAGTGCGCGGGTTTTCCCACTTACGGCGGGCAACCTTCGGCGGTGGGGATAGCTTGAGACCGTAATCGTTTAAATCAGCCTGTGACATTTGGATGGTGCCACAGCGACAGTTGTACCCATTGGGCGGGAAGAACTCGAACCAGAACGCATTACTGACAGGCAAAACGGTTTCGTCCCACTTGCTGTGTTCGTCCCGTGTGCGATGATCATCCACCGCGTCATACATCAGGTAGGGAGCGTACTTAGCATTGCGCTGAATCATGTCCCAGCGGCCAACACTGTATGCGCTCTGCAGGTTGCTGCGGAATATCTGCTCTAAGCGGCTGGCGCTTCCTAGTTGGGCCTCTATCACTTGGCCTGTAAGCGGATCCACCACATCTTTTTTTCCCCACCAACCAGACTTTTGCAGCTGTGGTATGAGCTCACGGGCAAAGGTTTCAAATGTGGACCCGTCATCAAGTGCGCGCTGCAATCGCTCCTGCACAGTGCTCAGCAAATCCATGTCCATCATCTTGGCCACGGTAAAAGCACCGTTGTGCTCTTCACCGAGCATATCGCGCCAGTCGAACGTTTCCCGCAAGCCTTTCTGCTGAAAATATTCGATGGCCTTTGCGGGCTTTAAATCAAACCGGCCAAGGATCTCGGCAAAACTAAGAATCTTAGTGATCAACGCTGGCCCCGTAGCAATCCCATCAAGCGAGCGCCAAAGGTAGCGTTACGGACTTTCTCAACAGTGCCAGGTGCCGGCGCTTCGGCCATCATTTCGGTGATGCGCTTTTGAAATTCGGTAAAGTCGTCAGTCTCCCCCAAAACCGCTAACAGCTGCTCTACGCGCTTGCCATACATTTCGTTGTATTGCGTGGCGAACGCCTCGGCAGCAGCTGTCAACTCCGCCTGATCGGCCCTATTATCGATACGCTTCTGGGCCAGTGCGTTCAGCTCGGAAAACTCAGGCCCCATCGGGCCACGGCCATCACCGCGCGGGGGCAACGGCGCAACTTCTTTCTTCACCCAGCCATCACCGTAAGTATCTTTAATGTATTGCTCTGTTGGTTCATAGCCGAGGGTAGCGATTTTATTGTCACGCTCGACACGCTGTACCAGGTCTTCTTCGGGCTCGACTTTGCGCCACACCCTCGGGTAAGCCGCACCAGGGAAGTTCCAATCAATCAGCCACTTGACGACAGTGTTGTTAAAGCTGCCACAGATCAAATCGGCATCGGCCTTCTGTATGGCTTCGCTAACATCTTTGTGCACTTCTGCCTGTGAACGGCTGCTGCCATCGTCGGTAGTCATGGTCTGCCCCACCATCACCTTGCTGATAGCCTTGTCCATGCGCTCACAGAGCTTATCGTAATCGGCGGTGCCAGAGCGGGATGCTTCGATCAGCTCCACAACAAAGTCATCAGGGATCACAACACCGCTATCGGCCTGAATCGACTTGATTACAGCCAAGGCTTTGCGGCGCTCGGCAGGGTCATCAATTTTACCGGCCGGCAACTTAACGCCTGCAGTGGGCATCCCGAACTTCTCCAAAAACATCAGCCAAAACTTGATGCCGTTGCGCTTGAAAAATACGGGCCAGTAAATGGCGTGGGCAAGACCTAAGCCATAGGGGTTATCGTCGTGGCTGGCACCGCTATTGAACTGCCAAAACTTACGGTCTGGCATCACTTCGCCTTGTGGGTGCTTAGTACTGATCAATACAAGCTCGTTATCGGCGTTAAACCGAAAGCGCGAGCGATCGCGCACCCTGACATCAGCGAGCTCGATATAGCGCGAGCCAATGCGCCAGACACATTCGCCGGTGCCCCAGCCATAAAACAGGGCATAGCTCATTTTGCGGTAGATATCGTCCCAACGGCCAAGGCCGTCAATCTGTTCTCGGATAAAATCAGCCGCGGCCTTATCGATCGCACGTTTACCGCCGGGTATCACCTCAGTTTCCTTACTGACAACTGAGTCGACACGCTGGCCAAAGGTACTGGTCACCTGGTCGTCACGCAGCAGTTCATCGTAGATGCGAAGATCACGGCCTCGAGCGCGTAAAACGGTATCGTCCGGATTATCCAGCAATGTCGCAACGTGTGCCTGAGCCATGAATATGCCGTGATCGTCCTGGGCAATCTCGCCCATTGTCGGTTTGCTACTCGCCATTACAAAAAGCCTCCAAAGTCATTGCCACCGGATACGCTGTAACCGTCATCGTCGTAATCGTGTTGATCGCCTTCGCTGAGTGCGGCCCGTTGTACCCCAGTACTTTCGTGCACAATCTGGCCACCATTCCGGCGGGCCCACTTTAGGTACTGGCTGGTCATATCAACCTGGTCATCGTGCGTGGCCAGCGGAAAGCCGAACAGCTCGCTTTCATAATCCATGATCCAAGGTGACTTCTCTGGCAACCACAGCTGGCCTGACTCGATTATCGGACTGACATCAACCAGCCGGACTACCTTGTTCTGCCCCTCGGTATCGATTGCGATAACCGGCATCTGTGTTTTTGCCCTGCACTCTTGAATCAATGACTGACCGCTGGCCTTGTCTTCGATCAGTACCGCGCTTGGATTCCACTTCTCATACATTCCAATTAATGCGCGCTTTAAATCGGGGTACTCCACCCGGTCACGCCACACATCAAGCAAGTAATGGCCAGCCATATCACCTCGGAACAATTGCCCCCAGGCACCGATCACACTCGGGTCGTTTATCTGTTCAGGTTTGTAAGCGGTATCAAGCGATAACACAATGCGAGAAAATGCCACGGGCGGGGTTCGGTACCGGCGCGGCCATGCGCGCTTAACCAATGAGCCCTCGGAGGGTTTGGGCCGCTGCTGAAACAATGCTGACCAATTACGTTCACCTTGCTTTTGCTTTTTCGCGCGCCAGTATTTAGGGGTGAACCACTTAGGCCACAGCCATTCACCGATCTTGCGGCCTAACGGATCGTCTTCACGTTCACATTCGGCCTGTAAGCAGATGACATACCAGTCCTCACCCTGCCGAGATTTCACCCACCCACTTTCACCATCGTAGTTTTCGGGAAGGATTCGGCCGCTCAAATCGTCTTCGTGCCAGCGCGTTTGAATGATCACCTGCCAGCCTTCAGGTTTCAGGCGCGTATCCAAATCATTCAGGTAAGCATCCCATGTTTTTTCTCGAATGACGGGGCTGTCAGCGTCCTCACGGCCTTTTACGGGGTCATCGATAATCAAGCCGTCAGCACGGTTACCAGTGATACCCGAGAGAATCCCCCCGCTCATGTAGGTGGATCCGTTATTCAGACTCCAATCGTTGGCGGCTTGGTTGTCCTGGTTAAGAGCCGAATTCCACAACTCTTTGAACTGTGACGATTTGCAGATGCTGCGCACCTTTCGGCCAAACTTTTTGGCAAGGCCGCTGGCATAACTTGCACAAATGATATTGTGCAAAGGGTTCTTCCCCATGTAATAGCTGGGGAACACCACGCTGGCATAGGTGCTTTTGGCAGATCCCGGTGGCATGAACACCATCAGCCGTTTAATTTCGCCTGCTTCGACTTTCTGCAGCGCGCTATTAAGTAGTTCATGGTGTTCAGCCGGCTCGACGTTATCCGGATAGAACGCCATCGTGATTTCGTGATTTTTACACTTGGGATCATCGCACTTGTCACCGAGTTTGCAGCTATCGGCCAACAGTGGCACACCGGGAATCTCGATATACCGGCAATAGTGATTCAAGTCATCGCGGGCGCGTTGCCGGTGCTGCTCTTCCAGTAATGTCAGCAGCTCAATTTGCTCTCTAGTTGCCGCCTGCATAGTTCAACTTAGCCATTAGCTCGGCAATACGCTTAGTCGCCTCTTCGCTACTGGGTGGGTTATACGGCTCCTTACCATCAGGATCGGTGGGCGCCACTTTGGTCGGGGCGTCAAGGCCAAGCAACTTGCAACGGCGTTCAATGATCGATAACAGTACATTCATGTACCGCGGGTCACCGGTTTGCCCGCCGGTTTCAGTCTTATCGATTGGGCCCTGAGCGCCCTTGCCTGTGGTGTGCTTTTTGTAGTCCTCGCAAGAGCGTAACCACTGATCCCACACTTGGCATTCCATCATATCGAGCTTTGCCAGCTGTTCTTGCTTGGCCGCATCAAAATCAATTAACGCAGACTTACGCCACTGAGCGCGCACTTCACGTAAATCGCGGCGCACCATATCCAAGCTGTACTGAATACCGTCTTCGCTCTTCTGGGTCAGGTGCTCTGCAATACGCACTTGCTGCCAGCCACGCAGATACATATCCGCGATATCGGCTCTATCGCGCGCTATCTGGCTTGGGGTGCGTTTAGGGCTTGCCACGGTATGGACTCCTAGGGTGGACTTTGAAAAGCGGCTTAACGAGGCTCTACGTCAGCCTGTGGCCAGTGAAAGCGAGCATACACAAGCGCCTGTTCGTAGGTTTTAGGCTTACCCGCCATCGTGCAAAGCGTTTTTCCGTTTACAACCACAAGCCAAGCGGTGTGCATACTTACCTCCAAAATTCGTAGCGGGTCTTTCCCCGCTGTCAGCTGCTCACCGATACAGGTGGCCCAATCGAGATGGGCGATACTTTGTGGGTATCCCCGGCGCAGTTGATGGTGTTACTTATTGCTGGTGAATCCTGTCACGGCGCCACCGCCACCCGGGCGCCTGGTCTTACTCGGTGCAATGCTCTAGCTGTTCGATATAGAGCAATAAATCAATGAAGTCATCGCGAGAAGTCCAAACACCCCCTTCCCGCTCCTCAAAACTAATTCCTGTCGGTATCGCCGCTGTGCATGTCTTCGGCAGGCTTTGACACCCGAGCACCAAACTTGCGATTAGCGAAATCAACAGGGTCTTTGCGAATCTCATCAGCGTTTTCCTGATGCTGTTGCCGCTTTCGCTGTTGGTTGTAGCGCTTCCACAAGTCGAGAAGCTGAACCAATAGCGAAAACAGCGCGGTGAAGAACTTAATCACTGTCGAGTATTTTGATTTTTGGCTGCGCCGATATTGGCACCAAGAAAATCAATAAACTTCGACACAAAGCCGACGATACTGTCATCGCGCTTAGTCGGTGTTGCAGCGGCAATTACCGCAAAGGTTCCGACTACGCTGGCAATGGGCTCCCAGTACACTTCTACGAACAGCAGAAAGCGCTCCAGCAGGCCAAGCTCAGGATCGACGCCAGTGACGGCTTGAGCGGTACCAGCAACGATCGCAAGGCCAAGCAGCATGACTAGGGGTAATAAATTTTTCTTCATGGGGTTTTCTCCAGTTGAGGACGGGGGTCATTCTCTGCCCACCATTGGCGAACATCGAAATTAGGGCAGGCTTTGTTCGGGTCTAAATCACGATGACCGATTACCAGAGCATTGGGGTGGCGCTCCAGCCAATAAACCAAAATGCCTTTGAGCTTGCGATACTGCTCCAGCGTGAACAGCTTGCGTCCGATCAGGCACACGCCAAGACTCTCGCTGTTGTGGCCGGCAACGTGGGCACCTTGCCAATACTCCGGACGCCCCGCTTCCACGGTGCCATCGCGAGTAATCACAGCGTGATAGCCGATGCCATCCCAGCCACGGGCCTTGTGCCAGGCGTGTACGTCAGCAGCGTTGTAATGATCGACGGTATCGGGTGTATCCGCGCAATGCACAACCAGGTATTTAATTTCCATGGCGAATATCCTCGCGACGAACAAGCCATTTCACATCGGCTTTGATTTCGCTGAGCTGCTGAACAAACAGGTTCCGCAATTCGTCTTGGCGGCGATCGTTCTCAGCTTGTACGGCAGCCAATTTCCGAATCTCTGAGGCGTTGGCCTCGATGCGCCGATCAGTCACGATCAGCACCGAGAAAATCGCCACCACCGTCGCGACCATGTGCAGCAAGTCGCTGTAACTCAGTGATCGCTCGATATGAAAACCGCGTCTTTCGGGCTTGTTGTCGCTCACAATTTTTCCTTCTCAAAAATATCGATCTGGTTTTTAACGACCGCATCCCCGTTTCGAGACTTTTGCGCTTTCTCGAACAGCTGCGATAGAAATTCGCGTTCGTCGTCCGACACGTTCTGGGTGATCATTCGCACAGTGCGCTCACGTAACCCAAAACGCTGGCTAAGCTCGCCAATCGAGTAGCCGCCTACTCGCAGTGCCGTGATCAGCCAGTTCCGCTGTCGAATAACTTCATCGCGCGATATGTGTACCACTTCGCCCCCAAGCTCAGCACTGATAACTTTTGCCATTTCCCACCCAAGCAGCTGCACAAGCTCGCTTTGCTCGGTCAATCGAGCGTGGATATAAATCCTCTGGCCTGATTTTTTACGAGCCAGTTTTAAAAAATTCTCGCGGCCGATCAGATCAATAATTTCGTACTGGCTGGCCAATGCGGGGCCTCCGGTTTGCGTTTGAGTTGTGCGGGGTATTCACCCAGAGTACGAACTTCAACGTGAACACCCACGGGCAGGTCTGGTGACTCAAAAAATTTATTTTTATCGGCAGATACCACCTGGGCGTCATCGCGCCAGCACACGCCGTTCAGCGCGTCCTTGACCGCCTTCTCAACGTTGTCGCTATCCGGCTTGGTGGTGGGCAGCAATCGGCCAGACTCGGCAAGTTCTCGCTTCCAGGCGGGCCAGCTGGCAGGAATCGGCATCACGATCGTCAGGGTTAACGCGATAGGTTGTTCAGTGGGCTGGGTGTCGCCGACCGCTTGCATCCCGAGGGTGCGAATCATGCCCTCGTAGCTGCGGGTTTTTTCAGGCGTGTGGTGGCCAATCTTGCCATTGCGCATCAGGAACGAACGCGCCCTGCCCTTGCCCTGGGGTTTGCCGGGTATGTGGAATTCAATCATGGGCCTGCTCCGTGACTTTCGGTGGCAAGGCACGGCGCTGCACCCAACCGCGGTACAAGCGTGTCCAGTGGTCGAAGTTCGCAACGGTTCCAACCTCTCGGTGGTACAACAAAAACTCCTGAGTGATTTGGTTCAGGGGGGCGTCCAAATCGTAATCGGTGAATTCTCCTGAGCCGTGATTTTTGGGGTCAAAACGCGACACATCGAATTCAGAAATTCCTCGCGTAGATATATTTATATTTCTATTTCTATCCTGTTCCTGCTCCTGTTCCTGATAAGGCATACTCTTAGGCATACTCTTCGCGAAGGCTTCCGGTAAGGCTTCCTTAAAGCCTTTGGACTTGCCTTCGATAAAGTCTCTCGCACCAGCAATGACGCGGGTTTTAAGCTCACACTCGGGAAGTAAATCAAGAGCTTGCTCCCATGCTTTCACCACATTTGGGGATTCCGGCGGGTTGTACCGAATGAATTTTGGCAAAGCGATCAAACAAGCCTTTTGGTCATGCTCTGCCATACCCTTCGACAAGACTTCCTGAAAGGCTTTCCGAAAGGCTTCCGTTTCCCATCCAAGCTCTTCCGCTAAACCAGAAACAGTCGACCGCATTGCCCCCAAAGCGGTCATGTTTGGATGAGTCAAAAGCATAAAAAAAACGAGTTTTGCATCGTCACTGATTTCACGAAACTTGGCATCGTTCCAAATTCGCGGGTCTACCTTTCGGTACCTAGCCATCACTTACCCTCGCGCATTTGCTCCAGTGCATTGATTGCCGCCCGGGTCGCTGCACTGCTTTCCCGTAGCTCTTTCAGAGCCGTATCGATATCCCCTTGAGAGCTATCGCGGGACAGCTCGACAACCGCGGCTTGAGCTTCTGAGTTCTCTTTGATTAGGGTGCGGGCGATCTTGGCAGGACACGTTGAATCAGTGCTGTGGTCGATACCGATGCTCAGCTGAGCAGCCAAATAGACCTCGCTGGTGTAAGCCACACGCAGTGGTTCAGGCATCGCGGCAACAATCACTTGCTCCAGGTACCAAAGCTTGTCTGGTTGCGGCTTGGCCTCTTCGTAAGCACCGATCCAACGCCAAAGTTTCTGCCCGCGAACGCGCATATCCTTGTGGTAATCGTCGCTACTGGAAAACTCCACACCGGTACCGGCGATATGCTCTCCTAGTCCCAGCTCTTGGAATTTTTCATAAATGATTTCCGCAACTAAACTGCGGTTGTGCCGCGGCAACTCTGCCCAGGCATCCATATACCGACGAAGAATCGCCAGCCGATTTTGCGATTTATTCATGCTGTAACACTCCGGCATGTGATCAGACTTTCATGCGAGCCAGTGAAAACCCTTATAGGGTTAACTGGCAGCTTTCGTTTCTTGGCTTGAAGGGGTACGCAGATATGACCAATCAACATCGGGATTCAGTTCTTCACAACGAACAGCACCACCTGAATCTTTCTCGATTATTGGGCAGTGCTCCGCCGGAACCTTTCCTCGGCTGATGAAGTAGTGAATAGCGCCTCGGGTTAAACCAAGTAAATTAGCGACATAGGTCGGGCCGCCAGCCCGTTTGATGGTATCTCTGAGCATTTCCGAACCTCGAAAGTACAGTATTTTTGTACATTGTTGTTCAGTTTTGCTTTACCGTCAAGTGTTAAGCTTTACTGTACTAAGTGATCACTATAAGTCTGCTCCTACCAGGCCTATCAAATATGAGTACTATCGGAAGTCGAATTAAAGAAAAGCGCGAACAAGCGAAGCTCACTCAGGACCAAATCGCTGAGTATCTTGGAATCGCGAAATCCGCAGTCAGCGGATGGGAAAACGAGAGTGCGCAACCGCGATACAAACGGCTCGAGGCTTTAGCTCGAAAGCTAAACACGTCTGTTGAATACTTAATGAGCGGTACAGGAGATAAAACACTTGCACCAAACAACGATTTAAGCGACAGTTCCGCTATACACAATGCCGAAAAAATCGATATCGCGAGAAGGATACCGCTTATCTCTTGGATTTCAGCAGGGGCTTGGTGCGAGAGCCCCGATCAGTTCGCCCCTGGGGATGCAGAAGAATGGCTCCCCCTGCCTAACAATGCCAGCGAGCAAACCTTTGCGCTGCGTGTTGAAGGCGATTCTATGACCGCGAAAGTGCCGGGTGCCCGCTCCTACCCTCATGGCACGGTAATCTACGTGGACCCCAACAAAGAGGTCACCAACGGGGCCCGTGTTGTTGCCCGTGCCCCCAATGGAAAATACACCTTCAAAACCTACTTTGAAGATGCCGGCCGGATGTACCTGAAGGCCATTAATACCGATTACCCTCCCATTGATATCACTGAGAATCTGCATATTTGCGGGGTTGTGATTGGGTCTTACTTACCAGAATAGCTCTATAATGGAGTCTTAGAGCCCTTGAAAAAGGTATTTCATAAAAGACAACCATCGTTCCAACTTGCTCGCCAGGCCAGGAACTTTGCAAGGAAGGGGAAGAATTATAACCCCGACAGATACTATGTACCGCGTAAGGTACAAGAAGGCGTCGTCATTAGTGTCCCTCGTTATCTGCAGCTAGACGGAACCAAGGATCATTCAGCAGTGCTCAGATTAGTGGAAGATATAGGGAAATGGAGCCTTAAGGAAAATATAAGGCTCGAATTTGGTCGTTGTATACATGTTCATGTTCAAGCACTTATTGTCTTGTACGCCCATCTTGAAACTATTCTTGACCGAACTGATCGTAAGTTAATCAGGATTTCAATAAGATCCCTTAGAGGCCGGGTAAAAACCGTAGTAGAGGCAAGTGGTATAATAGACCTCTTGCTAGGTCGAGCGCCCATCAATAGAGACGTTAATTCTCAGCAGTTGCCAATCATGTCTGGGAATACAACCGAGGTTCCTCCGCACGACCAAATAATCGATCATATCCAGCAGAAGGTATACGGTGATTTGTCCCCTGAGGTTGAAAGTGCCCTTGGTGACGCACTTTCAGAGGTTTTTGTAAACGTTAAGGACCATGCGTATCCTGAGGAGCTATTAGCTGATCTCAGCATTGAAGGCAGGAGATGGTGGGCGATCTGTAGTGTATTCGATCAGCAACTATTTTTGGCTATTTACGATTTTGGCGTCGGAATACCTCGGACTATTGGCGACGAACACTGGGCAGTGTCTAAACTTAGGAAAAAACTACCCTCAGATAGACTGAAGTCGTTACTATCAAGCGATGGAAATACAATTGGCATAGCGATGGTTGCGGGGAAAAACCGCAGAAACGAAGAAAAACATGGGCAGGGAAGTATTAGTATGCACGAGCTCGTGAAACAAAACCCCACTGGAGAATTATGGGTGTATAGCGGCAGTGGGCGCTATCATTGGCATCACAAACAAAGCCAAGATGAACAAGAACACTCGATTAAAGATTATGGAACCTCAATCCCTGGAACACTTGTCCAGTGGAACGTAAAGGTGGAATAGAAGATGAACAGCCACACAATTCGGGTTGTTAACGACTGGCACAAAAGACCTTTTGGAAGATATCCAAATCACTCAGAGTACTGTGGTAAAAATTTCCGTGAACAGTTGCTTGTGCCAAATTTGAATATTTACGATCACGTTACCGTCGACTTAACTGGCTATAACAGATATGGCCGTTCATTTATTGATGAAGCATTTGGCGGTCTGATAAGAGAAAACGGGTTTAATGAAAGTAGACTTAAGGAAAAGCTCACAATTACACATGAAATCCTACCATCTATTGTACTTTTAGCATGGAGCAGAATTGAATCTGCGCAGAAGGAAGGGACCTAGATGTTATGGACAAAAGTTCCTATGTTACTTGGGCACTAATAATAATCGGCTGGATGTTTCTTGTTTGGAACAGTAACAGAATTGCGAGAAGAAGCGAAGCTAGAGGCATTTGTGACAGACTAATAACGCACCTATATGAATTCAGAACTGAACACCGGGACCTTTTAGAATCGGAAAGCTTTAACCCCAATAAGATAAGAGAACGGTATAGCCAGGAAGATTTAGAGGATAAATATGCCGAGCACTCAATACTACTCGAAAATAAATTAGTGATACATACGTCTCTAGCAGAAACGCTAAACACTCATATGTCTAAGATAAAAGGGGTTAAATTAATCCCAGACAAATACTTTTTACTTATGAGGGCGGATGTACTCGATATGTATGATGAGATGTTGCTCGCAGAAAACGACCTAAAACTTACTGATTTACGATGCCAAACAGAATTAATGATAAACGGCATCATAGTCGACGCGGTTAGCAATATTGAGAACATCTATTTAACTGTTTATTCAAAACGATTCAGAGATATGATCGCATCCTTCTTTTCACGCCGCCCATTTTTTTTGGGCGCTGTAATTGCCACAGTATCAATATATGCAAGCTACAAAATGCATGTCTTTGTTTTCATCGCCGAAAAATGTTTTAAGTAGATCACTCTATGAAGATCAAAGAAGCCAACACTATCAAAACTGCACACAAAGAGCGATTAGCCAAAGCCAAAGCCGCCCGCAATCGAGGTAAAGAACCATTTCTCTGTAAGGTTCTTTACACCATAGCCAGCATTTGCCTGATCGGCGGTGTCATGGTTTGCAATGACTACTGGACAAGCGGAAGCGGCCCTGTAGCAGATGCAAGGCAGTCATTTGCCTTATCGGCACTATTTGGCGGCATTGTCTCGTTTGCCGTACTCGCTGCGCTAGGCTCTGCCCTCGCCTACCTCAAGACTATTGCCGAAAACACTGACCAGTAAGCCACCCCAAGCTCCCAGCCTGCACATCGCTGCAGGCTACTTCCTCTACTTTTTCTAGCTTACTGAATCAAGCAACGTAACCCCATCACAAACAAGATGTACAGAATTGCTTGACTTTAAAGTTCAGATTGGCTTAACTATATGTACAGTTTAACTGTACCAACGGAGAGCAGACATGAACACAGCAGCACAACCCCTACCCCAGCTGGCCGAAATCCAGCAGTTACCCGAGGCAGAGCGCCACGCGGCCTATGTCCAGTTCATTCTGGAAGACACCGATTACGACAACCAAAGCGAAGATATCCAGTGGCACCTACGCCGCCGCCTGGGCATTGGTGGTTCGGATCTAGCCGCGATATTGGGCCTTGATCCCTATCGGCAGGCCTATGACGTGTGGCTTGAAAAGACTGGTCGCGAACTCCCTCGAGACCTGGACAGTGAGAATGTGTTTTGGGGTAATGAGTACGAAGAGCCTATCGCGAAAGAGTATTGCCGCCGCATGAAAGAGCGCACCGGCGAAGACTTCAAGGTACGTAACAAGAACATGCCAGCCGTGCACAAAGAGCATCCTTTCCTACTAGCGAACATTGATCGAGACATAGTAGGTATGCGCCGAGGGCTCGAAATTAAGAATGTGGGCTGGCGTATGGCGCCACTCTGGGGTGAAGACGGTACCGACGAAGCGGCTGAATACTATATCCCCCAGCCGCACCACTACATGCTTTGCATGGATTACCAGGAGTGGGATTTAGCCGCTTTAATCGGTGGCCAAGAACTGCGTATTTACCACTTCGAACGCGACCCTGAAATGGACCAGATCATCATCGATACCTGTCGGGATTTTTGGTTTGAAAATGTAATCGCTGACCATCCCCCTGAAATCGACCTCGAGCATAAGCGCGTTGGAGACTTACTAAAACGCGCTTACAAGACGATCAGCGGCGATGTTGTTGAACTGGATAGCAGTGCCGAAGCTTGGCATGCCACGCTCGAAGAAGCCAAACAGCAGGTTAAGTACTACCAAGGCGTAGTGGACGGTGCCAAACATCACTTGTTGCACATCATCGGTGATAACGCCGGCGGCGCATTTTCGGATGGCTCCGGATATACCCGCAAAACGGTTAAGCGCTCAGGCTTCACCGTTGAGCCTACCGAATACGTAGGTTTTCGCTATACCAAAAAACTCCCTATTAGTAAGTAATTCCTAACTCTTTCAGGAGCAAAACATGCAACCAGTAGAAAAAAGAATTGAAGAGCTGACACCGGGCACTTCCGCAGGTGGTGACTTAACCACCAGCAACAGCACTTTTGAGCTCACCCCTCGATCATTAGAGGAGGCCATGAAATTTGCCGACCTCTTAGCCGGTAGCAGCATCGTGCCAAAAGACTTTCAGCGCAACCCAGGCAACATTCTTGTCGCTATTCAGTGGGGCGCGGAGCTCGGCATTAAGCCTATGCAAGCAATGCAGAACATTGCAGTCATCAATGGTCGGCCATCCCTCTGGGGTGACGCAGTCATTGCCCTGGTTCGCAGCTCTCCGCTTTGTGAATACATCTACGAAACCGAAGAAGATGGAGTCGCGATTTGCCGAGTAAAGCGCGTAGGTGAAGAAGAGCAAGTGCGCACTTTCAGTGATGAAGATGCTAAAGCCGCGGGACTTCTCAATAAACAGGGCCCGTGGACTCAATACAAAAAACGCATGAAACAAATGCGAGCCCGTGGCTTTGCTGTACGTGACGTTTTTCCTGATGTGCTGAAAGGTATGGCTATCGTCGAAGAAGAGCAAGATAAGCCCAAAGAGCGCGATATCACTCCTAAGCAAGAAGCCGCCGGAGCTGAAAAAGTAAAACCAGTTAGCCGCACCAGCTCGCTAAAAAACAAGGTGAAATCCAGCAAGCAAAAAACTGCAGAACCCGAAGCTGCCGGGCCATCAGAGGCAGAGCTGTTTAATCGTATTAGTGCTGATATCGATAAGGCAAAAGACGAACAGCAACTTGCCAAGGCCTCCGCCGATGTCGAGAAGCTAGGCGAAGAGTACATGGCAAAAGCTCGCTTTGCTTATAAATATCGCCTTCTCGAAATTCGCGACATGCCTGTTTCAATCGAAGAGCACGATGGTGTGCCCCACATCATTAACACCGAAACCGGTGACATTATTCAGTAACCGGTGAAAATGATGAGCACCCAAACCATCACCCTCAGCGTTGAGCTGACCCACGAACAAGCCCAAGCGCTTGCGCTATTCTGCAAGCGCGCCGGCTTCATGGAGTTTAGCCACAACGCCAGCAGCGAGCCCGAGGCCTATGCCATGCGCGATGCGCAAATGGCCGTTGGTGCCTCGCTGGCCAAAGCCGGATATAACCCGAGGTAATCGAAATGGAATTAGGACGAATAATTGCCTGTGAGCTGGATAAAAACTTCACCACTGAACTGCTCAACATTAAAGATGGAGAGTTTCAGCTGGGCACCTGTACCCCGATGATCAAAGAAGCAGTGGCTCAAGCTTATCTTACCCACGCTCTTCCCGATGAACAAATCGATGTACTGATTGATGCCCTGCAGTGTATTCAAGGCAAAGGAGGCCAAGAAGCATTAGCCCAAGCGTTCTACGGCTCACCCCTGCACGGCGTCATGACACTACGCACCGAAATCACCCAGCATATCGTCAACATTATTGAAGACGATGTGAACGACTGCATGACTGATGTGATGAAAGAAAGTGCAAATTTCGCAGCCCAAGACACCGCTTACCAGGAAGCGAAGGAGGCGGCGCTGTGAGCAGACGCTACTGGACCGATGCCGAACGCGAGTACTTGCGCAATAACTTCCCCAACAATACAACCCAGAGTATTGCTGACAAGCTGGGTAGAAGCTATCGGTCTGTTTCATCCCAAGCAAAGCTGATGGGTATTAAAAAAACGCCGGAATTTTTGGCTTCGGATGCCTGCTGTCGCTTGAGAAGTGATTCAACCATCGGCAAAGAAACGCAGTTTAAGCCCGGCCAAAGTGCCTGGAATAAAGGGAAAAACTTTAGCCCTGGAGGTCGCAGCGTTGAAACCAGATTTAAGCCGGGCCAGAAGCCAATCAATTACATGCCGATTGGATCGGAGCGGATCACTAAAGACGGCCTAGTCCAGGTAAAAATTACCGACACTGGTTATCCGCCTACGGACTGGAAATCGAAGCACAAGGTCGTCTGGGAATTAAATAACGGCCCTCTTCCTGAGGGGCATATTGTCATATTCAAAGACGGCAACAACCGCAACTTTGCCCCCGACAACCTCGAGGCCATTACCCGCTCAGAAAATATGCGCCGAAACACTCGGCACAACCGCTATTCCCCAGAGGTGAACCAGGTGATTCAGCTGCGCAGTGCCCTGGTGCGAAAAGTAAACCGTTTAACCAAAGAGACAGCCCAATGAAAAATAAAATTGAAGATATGCGAGATCACCTGTTTGCCGAGCTTGAGCGCCTGGGTGATGAAACTCTAAAAGGCGAAAACCTGAAATTGGAAATTGCTCGGGCTAAGGCAATTACCGAAGTATCCCAAGCAATGATCAACAGCGCCAAAGTGGAAACAGACTTCATCAAAACGGTCAAAGCGACCAAAGGTACCGGATTTATTGACCCCAGCGCCCGTGAAGAGCTTCCCGTCCCCGGCAAACCTCAGCTGGTAGAAAATCAGGGATAAGCCATGTCTATGATTTCAGTCCACCCCATCCGAACACTCAGCAAAGCCGATATTGCCCAGGCACTCGAATTGCTCGAGCACGGCTTGCCACTCGAGCGTGTGGCCCGCTTGGCAAATGTCCGCCCTGAACACCTGGCATCGTGTATTAAACGAGCCAAGGCCTTCGGTTTTGATGCATGGGATCCTAAATTCATGAACGAAATAGCACAAGCGGTTTAATCTTAGAGGTACCCTATGAGCCACTTAATCAGTGAATCAGAAATGCAAGAGCTTACAGGCGCCAAAACCCCAACCAAGCAATGCGAAGTGTTGCGACACAATGGCCTACGCTTCACACGCCGAGCTGACGGGCGCCCATCATTGTCATGGGAAGCCTATAATCGGCAGCTGGCCTCAGAGCCACCCCAACAACACACAGGACCAAGGCTAGAGGCTATTTAACGTGGTAGGACGCCGTAAGAATAAAGCCGACCAGTGGCTACCCCCGCGTGTTTACCGTGGCAAATCACGCTATGAGTACCGCCCAAGCTCTGGCGAAACCATCAAGCTTGGCTTTCGCCCCAAAGATGGTATTGAGTCTGAGCAAGTAAAAGCCCAGGTGTGGGCAGATTACGCCAAGGCCAAAGACGCACCGGTCGCCGTTAATGATGTAAATAAGCTAATTTCTGAATTTCACTCTAGCGCTCAGTTCATCCGACTTAGTGCCAATACGCAGACCGACTACAACCATTACTGTAAGCGGATTAGACGTGTATTTGGGCACATGAGCCCACGCGACATAACAAAAGTAAACGTGCGGGATTTTATGGATGCCCTCGGCAACCAAGGCAAGGTTGTCACAGCCAACCGACACAAAAGCTACCTGAGCGCCCTGCTTTCTTGGGGAGCAGAACGTGGCTGGCTGGAGCAAAACCCAGCGTTCGGAGTAAAGCCCTTCAAAGAGGTGGCGCGCGATCGCTACGTTGAAGACTGGGAGTTTGAACTAGTACAGCGTGTTGCCCGCGAAAGCGCCTATCCCTATGTGGCCCCAATGATGGACTTTGCATACCTGTGCCGTGCTCGAACTATTGAGCTAAGAGCTCTTACAGAGGCTGACATTACGGCTGAAGGCATCTACTTGAGACGCACCAAAGGCAGTATCAGTGAGATTACCGGCTGGTCTGACCGACTTGTAAGTGCTGTTAAAGAGGCCCGCTCCGTCTACCCTGACGCGCCGGTCAGTATCGATCGCCCCCTATTTCACGGCAAAAAAGGCGCACCCATACCCGCTAGTAGCTTTAAAACTGCCTGGGGCCGAATTATGAGAAGAGCTCTCGATTCCGGTTTAACTGAAAGATTTACATTTCATGACTTAAAAGCAAAGGGCGTTTCAGACCATAAAGATAAGGCCAGTGGCCATCGATCAAAAAAGATGCAGGCAGTGTACAATCGCCGTCCGGACATGATCACACCAACACGATAAATGCGCTATTTTCTTTCCGAACATGGTATTGTGCCCCCGCGTCAATACTGGGCTAGAACGGAAGTAAAATTGTATTTAAGTTTGGAAAAAATAAGCTAAATCATTGATTATTAAGAATAAACGGTTTGATTGTGATTCCAGTGGTCGCGGGTTCGATCCCCGTCAGCCACCCCATTTTTATACACCCTATATCTCTCCAGCAAACATCTTATACATCACCATACCAATTACTTGTGTTTATTAGGCTATGATTGCCGCTGACCTCGTCGACTTTTGTGATTTTCATTCAACGCAAGACGCATTAAGCAAAGCCTATGACTTTATCACTTGGCGACTGACCGGTGGCTGTGGGAAAATAGCGCCCACTAAAATTTGCACTCATTTAAAGGTAACTACCCTACATGTCCGCACTTGTACTTGATGGTAAGGCTCTGGCCGCCAAAACCGAACAGGAACTCTCAGCCCGTGTTGAGGCGCTTAAAGCTGGCAGTAACGGTCAAACCCCGATTCTTGCCACCATTTTAGTGGGTGACGATCCGGCCTCGGCCACCTATGTCAAAATGAAGGGCAACGCCTGTGCACGCGTTGGCATGGAGTCGGTCAAGGTAGAAATGTCGAGCGACACCACCACCGAGCAGTTACTGGCGAAAATTGATGAGCTCAACAACAACTCCAATGTCCACGGCATTTTGCTGCAGCACCCGGTGCCCGAACAAATTGACGAGCGCGCCTGCTTTGATGCCATTGCTCTGGAAAAAGACGTCGACGGTGTCACCTGCTTAGGCTTTGGCCGCATGAGTATGGGCGAAGAAGCCTACGGCTGCGCTACCCCAAAAGGTATTATGCGCCTGCTGGAAGCCTACGAAATCGATTTGAATGGTAAACACGCCGTGGTGGTCGGTCGCAGCCCCATCTTGGGTAAGCCTATGGCCATGATGATGCTCGGCGCCAACGCGACTGTCACCATCTGCCACTCGCGCACGCAAAATCTTGCCGACCATATCAAGCAGGCCGATATTGTTGTGGGCGCAGTTGGCCGGCCCGAGTTTATTAAAGCCGAATGGATTAAAGATGGCGCGGTCGTCGTCGATGCCGGCTACCACCCCGGCGGCGTGGGCGATATTGAACTGGCCCCACTGACCGATCGCGTAGCGGCCTACACCCCTGTGCCCGGCGGTGTTGGCCCCATGACCATCAACACTCTTATTTACCAAACCGTAGACTCGGGCGAAAAAGCGATCTCCGGTCAGTAAAAATTGGGCAGAGGCCGCGGATTCGGCCTCTGCAACTCCCTAAAAGGAAGACCCTATGCCCCCCGCCTGCCACCTTTCTTTAGCCCGCTTTTGGCTATGGGCTCTTTTAATACTGCCCGGCGTGAGTACAGCGCAACCGAATTACGACTACACCTGCCAGCTGGGAGAGACCACTCGGCTTATCGAAGTCGCCTATTTGGTACCCGAACAAACAGTGCCCTGCGAAGTGCGCTACCAAAAAAACGATGAACCGGGTCTGGTACTTTGGCGGGCCAACAACCAAACAGGATTTTGCGAGAATAAAGCGCAAAAACTCATCCGCGAACACGAGGCTTTGGGTTTTACCTGCCACAGTGACAACCGCCCCGACAATCTGCCCGAATTTGGCCGCTTTTAATGGCATCAGTTGCACCTGCCCCCTCTACAGAACTCGCACCTTTACCCATTCTTTATCGCGACGATACTCTGGTGGCCATTAACAAGCCCAGCGGTTTATTAGTACACCGCAGCCCGATCGATAAACACGAAACCCGTTTTGCCATTCAACAATTGCGCGATCAAATCGGCCAGCGGGTTTACCCAGTGCACAGGCTGGATAAACCTACTTCCGGGGTTTTGCTGTTTGCCCTCGACTCGGATACCGCACGGCAAGTCAGCCAGCACTGGCATCGGGCGCAAAAATGTTATGTTGCCGTGGTACGTGGCTATGCCCCCGAGCAGGTTTTAATCGACCATCCCTTGCGCTACGAACCCGATCGCTACGGCGACGCCGACAAGTCCAGCTGCCCGGTTCAAGCGGCTCAAACCGAAGTAAAGCGCTTGGCCTGCTTTGAATTGGGTGCCGCTGTGGAGCGCTACCCCACCAGTCGCTACTCACTGGTGCAGTGCCAACCAAAAACCGGGCGCAAGCATCAAATTCGCCGCCACTTAAAACACATTAGCCACCCAATCATCGGCGACGCCAAACACGGTAAAGGCATACACAATCGCTACTTTGCCGAGCACTTACAGGCCCCGCGCCTTTTATTAGCTGCCACCCAATTACAGTTTGCGCACCCCAATGGCGGGCACACCGTGTGTGTCGACGCCCCGCTCACTGACTGTTTTGCCGAACTGTTGAGGCGTTTTGGCTGGTGCAACGCCCTACCCCCACAATGGTTACCCGATCATGCGTCTGGATAAATTTATCGCCCACAGCTCTGGGCTGTCACGCAAAGAAGTTAAACGCGCCCTGCACCAGGGTATTATCTGCATTGACAATCAGCCGGTAAAAAACGGCGGCACTCTTGTCAACGAGCAGCAACATATCACCTTAGACGGTCAGCACTTACAGCTGAGCGGCCCGCGCTACTTTATACTGCACAAGCCACAAGGCGTGGTGTGCGCTAATCAAGACAGCAGCTACCCCACAGCACTGGACTTATTAAGCGACGAAAAACAAGACGGGCTGCAAATTGCCGGACGGCTGGACGTCGACACCACCGGACTGGTATTAATTACCGATGACGGTCAGTGGAACCACCGCGCCACCTCACCCAAGGTAGGTAAAAACAAAACCTACCGAGTCACCACCAGCGAGCCAATCAGCGACGCACAAATGGCAGAACTTGCAGCGGGGGTACAACTAAAAGGTGAGAGTAAAGTTTGCCGTGCGGCCGACATTACACGACTAGAGTCATCACTCGCCTTGCTCACTATTAGCGAGGGCAAGTACCATCAGGTCAAACGCATGTTTGCCGCTGTCGGCAACCATGTAGTCGCACTGCACAGGCAAAGCATCGGAGATATTACCCTCGACACCGACTTGGCAGAGGGTCAATATCGCGCGTTAACCGAGCGTGAAATAAACAGTATTTAAGTCGCAAACATTAAACACGTGCCGCCTATGAAAAACGATCCAGCACTCGATTGGTTATTAACGCAAACCCCGAGCCATGGCCAGACACTGTGGTTGTGTGACGAACACTTTTACCAAGAAGCAGCTCGACTTCCGACCGCCGAAAACCACCAATACCTAACCAACCGCTTTGATATTGCCGCACAATTTACCGAGCAAAAACTCGACTGTCGTTTTAACGACTTTGATCTTAGCCACATCGCCGACCAAACACTGGATACAATAATCTATCGATTATCCAAAGAAAAACCCGTAGTGCAGCACTGCATACAGCAAGCCGCCAGCAAGTTAACAATCGGCGGCCAACTGCTAATAGCCGGACTCAAAAACGAAGGCGCTAAAAATTTTTTAGAACAGGCGGCAAAAACACTGGGCACAAGCAAGGCTACCCGTAAACTGGGATTGGCCTACGCAGCCACACTAAGCAAACAGAGCCACAGCCTGCCCGCAAAAGACGACTACACACAATTGCACGCTCATCCTAAGCTGGCCGGTTTTTTTACCAAGCCCGGCCAGTTTGGCTGGCAAAAGGTCGATGCCGGCAGTGAATTTTTAATTCAAACCCTAGCCCAACAGAACCCGGCACCCGCCGCAAACAGCTTGCTAGATTTGGGCTGTGGTTATGGTTACTTAGCGCTGGAGACTGTGAACAAAGTGCTGGCCAAGGCACCCGAGCGCATTGTACTGACCGACAACAACGCCGCCGCCTTGTGCTCGGCCGAGCGCAACAGCCAACACCTGGCCCAGAGCCAGGTAATCGCCGCCGATGTAGGCGCGGGTATCGAACAGCGCTTCGACATGATTGTTTGCAACCCGCCCTTTCATCAGGGCTTTCAGTTAAGCGGCGATTTAACCGATCGCTTTTTGGCGAGTGCACAAAATAAACTGGCACCCGGCGGTGCCGCGTACTTTGTGGTCAATGCGTTTATTCCCCTGGAAAGCAAAGCAAAGACGCTGTTTAGCAAGATAGAAACACTGGCCAACAACAAGCAATTTAAAGTACTTAAACTGAGCCAGCGCTAAGCGTTATTTCGCAGGGCACAGGCCCGGCAGCCAGCGCCTTTAAGCGCTCGGTCAAAGAGTCGAGTAGCAAGCGCGTACTGGCGGGGCGAAGCTGCCGCGTAAAACTGCCAATAGTGTTCTCAAAGCGCCTATGCTGCCAGGCATTAAGGGCGCTAAAGCTGCCCTGCCCGGTCACCACTGGCAACGCCTGGCGGTACTGTGCACAAGCGGCAAAGTTAACCGTAAGCTGGCCGCGCGCACTCAAAAGGGGGCTGAGCGCGCCCAACCAGGAAGAATCCATGGCCACCACCCTCTGTGGCTCGCCACCGTTGGTGGCAAACAAATCATCAATGATCAAATCAAACGCGGGGCCACGGTAGTGCCTTACAAAGGCCAAGGCATCCGCTTCAAGTAACAACACATTGCGCCCCTTAACACCAAACACTTTGCGTGCGATACGCAAGTGCTCGGCACTGATGTCCACCCCGACCAGCAGCGCCTTGGGCAATATCTTTTGTAATTTGCGCATTACCGCACCGCCGCCCACCCCTAACACCAATACCCGGCGCGGGGGAACTGCTGGTAACAAGGCCGGCAGCCAGAGCAAATCCCAAAGGTTATTTTCGATCAACCTGGCCGGGTTAAACTGACTGTGAAAGGTACCATCGGTGTACAAGCGCAAACTCTGCCCCGCCCGGCGCACCTCACAGCGCTGACCAAACTCATCCAATGATTGGTAAATCAGCACGAGTGCACTCTCTCCAACACCGACATGGCCCAATGAACCTCCTGCAGCTGATCGGCATCGCCACCGCGATCAGGGTGATGTTGCATCGCCAGGCGGCGATAGCGCTGCTTGATAGCACTCCAGCTCACCGGCTCAGCCAGCCCCATAATCCGCAGCGCCCGGCTGCGTTCGGCCGTCGCCACTGGCTGACGCCCCAGATTTTGCCAAAAATCATCCAGTAACTCGTTAACACTGGCTACGGTCGCCTCATCGAAATGGCGCCAGTCAAAGTAGTAATCGCGCAGCTTGCCTTCACGCCCGCCATCAAGCTGGGTTGAATCCGATGGCCCCTGCCAGGGGCGAACATCCACCTGCATCAAGCCGATGTCTAGAAACAACCGCTGCCGGGCCAACTCCTCCTGCAATCGGTACAAGCCATTAAACAGGGCAAAATGTGCTTGAAACAGCTGTTTGGGGCAGGTGCCATAGTTTTCAGGCACCAGACCACGAGCCACGGCAATTTTTAACAACGCGTGCTCGGTGTACTGCTGCCCACTCTCAAACAATAACTGTCGCAGCATTTCCAGCAGCGGATTGGGCCTATGAGCGCAGTTTTGGGTTAATAAAGTTGCCATTCTTGCAGTATACATTGGCGCCGCACTCGTCTGCTAATACCCCATACCCACTATGCTATCTCTTTGAATTGATTACACTTAATACAATTTGTGGGGATTTCGGACAAAGCGTTAAAAAACTTAGGTTTTTTCGCCCTTGGGGGTTGACCAACTTAGGATCGAACTATAATATGCGCACCACTTCCACAGAGGAAGTCACCCAATCCGCTTTAGCTCAGTTGGTAGAGCAAATGACTGTTAATCATTGGGTCGCTGGTTCGAGCCCAGCAAGCGGAGCCAAACACTAAAAAAACCGTCCACCTTGGGCGGTTTTTTTATGCCCAATGATTGCGCTCCGCGCCGTTAATCATTGGTGGATTCAATTGAATCCACCTAGTTCGAGCCCAGCAAGCGGAGCCATATTAAGATTAAGGGGCTACTCAGCAATGGGTAACCCCTTTTTCGTTGCGCGACCAAATGATTACTCTCTAACTGTTAATCACTGGTCGAATCGGTGATTCGACCTAGTTCGAGCCCAGCAAGCGGAGCTAAACAACAAAGGCCACTAGTCACCTGGTGGCCTTTGGGCACTGCTCGTTTCTCACTCCAACAGTAAATATTCCGGGTGGCGCGATAGGATCAGCTGCAGGATATTGCTGTGTTCAGCGGATATAGTCAGCGATTGTAATACCTGATCAAAGGTAGTGGCATATTGAGTGTCGGGGTATTTGTGCTTCGCTTCAATGAGCGCGGCCAATATGTCTGACTGTTTAATGCCGGCCGTCGGGTGTGGCCAGGCCTCGGGGTCGATCAGCGCGGGCATTAGATAATCCAGTGCCAACTCTAGGCTGCGGTTGTTTGAGGTGGTGTAATCCCAAAATGGCGTACCCGCCCTCTCTGCCACCACGGCCACGGAGGTCAGCGCTTTTAGGTTAAAACAGCTGTAAAAGAAGCTGCGCGTACGACTTAGCTCATGACTTTGCCCGCCGCTCTTATCCAGCTGGCTCGCTAAACTGGCTTTAGTCGCCTCTACCGCCTCGCTCAGTAGCGCTTTATCGTCTAAATAATACGCCAAAGCTGCAACCTGAAAGCGATACCAGGAACCGTGATTGTTGGTTTGCTGGGCACCTTGCTTACCCACTTTACTTTGCGTCAGCCAATCCAGGTACTCTCTTAGCCACTGATTCATGGCCGCATCGTCTTTTTCGCTCCAATACTCGGAATCTGAAAGTAACGTAATAGAATCCAACACCTGTTCAGGTATAAGTCGACCATCCAAAATCCCTGAGCGGCGACTATTAGGGTTGCCCGGCACGCTTTGCGCGAATTTTAGGTGCGGATTCATTTTGGTGGCTTCGTCTAAAAACCAAGTGCGCAACATACCCGCCGCTTTATCAGCGTACTCAGCCTTGCCACTCAGGTAATAACCCAGCGCCAGTGTTTTTACCCCCGTTGCCATACGGCCGATACGAGGCCGGTCAACGGCATCGGTTTGCGTGTCGGGGTTGGTGATACCGTCCTTGCGAATCCAGGGCAAGCCGTCTTCTTTGGCCGGGTCCGGCCACCAGTAACGAGAAATACTTAAGTAGTCGTGCTTACTTTGGGTGGGTGGCAGCAAAGTTTTGTTTACCACGGTGGGGTTTGGTTGCTGCAGAATATGATCGGCCCGCGCCAACAAATAATCGTACACGGCAGTTTGCGAGTCGTTTAACTGGCCGGCATTGACACGAGCTTTGACCTTATCCAGCGCGGCCTTATCCATCAACACAAGCGATTGGCCGGCGAATACAGGTAAACAAACAGCGATAAGCGTTAGGCCCGTTATCGAGCGGATTAACCAACGAATCAGTAAAGTCATCAAATCTACACCCTTAATTGTGCGTGAACGCGCTCCACCACGCGCATTGATGGCAAAGATTGTACTGCATTCGTCGCGACAGGACTCCAGAGATTCCGCGCTGACAAACCTGCCACCGAGTTGAATATATTTTAGTCAGACAGCAGCGGTGGCATAGGTCGATATGTCCGTTTTTTTGACACCGGCTAGCCAAACCCGTCAAATTCCGCTAGCCTTGCCGCCCCATTTTGCGAGGATTAACCATGTTTGATGTAAACAACTACTTCGAAGGCAACGTTGCCTCCATCGCTTTTAAAGGCGAAAAACTGCCCGCCACCGTCGGCGTTATGGCCCCCGGCGACTACGAATTTGGCACCAGCCAAAAAGAGTATATGAGTGTTATCAGCGGCGCGCTGACCGTAAAACTGCCAGGCAGTGATGAGTGGGTTACTTACACATCAGGCGAGAGCTTTGAGGTAGAAGCCAACCAAAAATTTGGTGTTAAAGTTGCGCAAGACACCGCTTATTTATGCCTTTACGAGTAAACGAGACTCGTAGGTGAGCGATTAAAAACTTTAACCTCTCTTTAACGCTTCACCCCCTTAACCTGCGACATTGCCATTGAGGCAATACGCAGGTTAAGCCCTCACTCGCACACCTCAATTGTTTTTTGTTCGCGATTTAAAACCCGCTCCAACTGCCCGAGTGCGCAGGGCCTATTGTTGAGCACGGAATGGCCGCTGGCGGGGAATACCGACAGCTGTACCTGGGGCCAGTCATGGCTGACCATTTCGGCCCAGCTGACCGGGGTGATGGGGTCAAACTCGCCGGCAAGTAGTGTCACTTGAGGCACCTTGGCAAGCGCACTCGGCGCGGGCCAGATGACCGGATCAATGGCATTGAGCCAGTGCTGACAAATTTGCCCCTGCCAGGTGCCGGCCATATAGGGCTTAAGCCAGCCGACTTTACTCAGCCCCTGTTGATACTCTTGCTCACTGCCTAGGCGATTGTCGCGACAGTCCACGGCGGTATGAGCCAGGCGCGCGACTGTATCGGCCCTGCCCTGGCCTGGCGTTGCCGGCCCCACATTCAATTGCATCAGCTGACTTAGAGCTTTGCGCCCACTGTGCTCGGTGGCAGCCATGGCGGCCACCAGACGGGGCCAGCGGTGGCGGTTATAAGCGGCGCTAAATGCGGCCGAAAGAAAGCGCGGCGCGGTTACCCATACTGTCTCGGGCCAGCCGTCGAGCGTGACCGTGACATCTACGGGGTTTTCCTGCAGCCGCGCAAGGCTGATGCGCAGCTGGTGCATAAAAGCCTCGGAGGAAAGGCTTATGTCGGCAAAGTGGGTTTGCCAGGCTCGCAGGCACTGGGCATCGGTACGACATGCGGCGGCCATATTGTCGAGGCTTTGGCCGAGCAACTGCGGTGATTGCAAAACACCGCCCATCCCCGGCGGGTAGACCGAGTCCAACACCAGTGATTGCAGCCCGGCAGTGCCTGCCAATTCAATAGCCAGACGCGTACCGTAAGACACCCCCAAGCCGTGCCAACCTGGCACGGCCAACAACCGCATTAAAGCCCGTACATCCGCCGCGTTTTGCCGGGTACCATAGTCAGTAACAGCCAGAGTATCGCTGCGATTTAAACACTGTATCAGTGCTTCATCGGCATTGAGGCCGGTGTTGATACGCTCGGGCGCTAATAACAACGTCCGCCGTCTGGCCTGCCGGTACTCGCGGCACTGATCGTTACTGCCGCGCCGGTTGAGTAAAATTAAATCGCGCCTGATTCCCGCCTGTTGGGCAAACCCTAACCATGCTTGTAAACCGCGCGCGCTAAAATCCAAACGGTAGCCGGGGCCACCCTGTAAATACATAAGCGGCTCGGGTTGCTTGTTGTCACCTTGATAGCGCAGCACACGGAACGACAATACATCCAGAGTGCCGGGCAGTATCAGCTCGCCGCAGCGCACAGACTCGGGGGCGCTGTCGCAAGTGCGCCAGTGCAGTTGATAGTTATCGGCATTCGGGGGATTGGCGTCAGTGCGGTTATCACTGCACGCGATGCCGGTTAACAGCACAATCATACCGACAATGCGAATGCAGCCTGCGCGACAAAAACTCATACACCCGGCCAGGATAAATCGTCCAGCGAGCCCAAAGCTTGCATGCATTGCAAAAATTCCGCCTGCAGGAAAAGCTCTCCGGTTTGTGGCATTGATTGCCAGCGGTAGTGCTGCCCCTTAAGCACTATTGCCAGTTGATAGGCATGAAGGTAGACCCGATCGGCCGGGGCGCCGCCATAGAGTGTATCGCCCAGAATAGGCGCGCCGACACTTTTTAGTGCCACCCGTATTTGGTGAGTTTTGCCGGTTTTGGGCTTAACCAGTTGCAAGCGCACCCCGGGCGATACGGCCTGAGAAATAAACGCTGTGCGCGCGGGATTCTCTTGGCTGCGCAATAATTTCCAGGCGCTGCGCCGCGCCGGGGCCATGTCGCCCACAACACGCCCCTGTTTTTTGGCGGGCTTTTTCGCACTCAATGCCAAATAAAACTTTTCCACCTCGCCCGCGGCAAACTGCTGGCACAGTTCGCGGTTGGCTGTTTGAGTTTTTGCCATCAATACCAAGCCCGAGGTGACTTTGTCCAGGCGGTGTACCGGGTAGAGCTCGGCAAGGTTGAGCTGACGCTTAACCTGCTGAAATAAGCCGGGGGCGCCTGCATCGGTATGAAAATCCACCCCGGCGTGTTTATGCACGACCAGCGCGTCTGCGTTTTGCCAAATGACGTCAAACATCTTATTACTCTAACTGGTATCAAAATATTCGTTAAGTACGAGAAAAACTAAGTAGCCACTGGTGACAATCGAGGCAAGTGTTACACTTTAGTTGGGTGTCCGCACGCCGCTAGCGCCCTCGGTGATTTGCATCATCCCGGCCAGGGGTTGCTTGCAATCACCAATGCAGATGTGCACGAGAGTGTACACAATACCGGAACACTACAACGGGAAACGCAACAGGCTAGGAGAAGCGCACAGGGATCGCGCCGGCCTTGCCTACAAGCAACCTGAGAGCGTCCACTCGATGCTCCACCGAAAGCTTCAACACACGCCCTTGTTCCGCGTGACACGGTGAATCTGCTCAATCAAACTGCGCTCGGCGGCGGGCACCTTTCATTTTCCTGCATCAATAATGATTGTCTCATTGCGAGCCGCGCCGCCGCACTCAGTCAGTTCAACACGCCCGATCACACGCCCGATTAACAGTGGCGTACAATACGCGTTTGCCTCTACCGCACCGATGTTTTATGGATTATACCGAACAGCATAAAAAACGCCTGAGCGCTATGCCCTGGCTCTACTACCGCTTAAAACCCAAACACTTAACCTGGGCGCGTCCCTGGCAAGAGGACATTCAGCAAACACTGATGGCGCTCGAGACAGTGACCATCGGCAAAAATGTGTTTATCGCCCCGAGCGCACAAATATTTGCCGAGCCCGGCCGCGATATTATTATTGGCGACAACAGCTATATTGCCGGCGATGCGACCCTGCACGGGCCCATTCGCATTGGCAGCCATGTCTCAATCAATCATCACGCCACCTTAGATGGCGGCAGCGCGGGGATCGATATTGCCGACCACTGCCGCCTGGCCGCCTACAGCCATCTGTACGCTTTTAATCACGGACTGGCAGCGGGGCGTCCTATTTGCGAACAGCCGGTCACCTCGCAGGGTATTCGGTTAGAGCGGGATGTCTGGCTGGGCAGCCACTGCGGGGTCACCGATGGTGTCACCCTGCATGAAGGCGCGGTGGCCGGCATGAGCTGTGTCGTCACGCGCGATGTGGCACCTTATACCATTGTGGCCGGTAACCCCGCCCGCCCCATTGGCCAGCGCGAAGCGTAACCTCTAAGGTCGGTCGCTACATATTGACCCAGCTCGACAGCGCTTTCAGGGTAAAGCGGTGCTCGCCCATGCGCACAATAATGCCCTCGGCCTCAATACTCTCCAGCTCTATGCCCGCGGTCAGAGTATCGCCCGCGCGCCGGATTCGGCCATTAATCACCACCGAACTATCCCCTGCCGGGTCGTAGCTGTGCGTGGCGTACATTAAGGTGGGTACGGCATTTTGCGCAGCTAAAGGCAGTGACCTGACCCCACCGAGCTCGGCGTAGGGGCTGGGTGGCTCGCTTGTTTGAGTCGTCTTATTACTTTGCCCGGCGCTATCTTTTTGGCTACTAGTCCCCTGCGGTTCTGCAGCCCTTTGATAAAGTGCCAACACTTCGGCATCTTCTGATGCAGGCGCGGTGGTCGGCGGGTTGGGAGACTCGGGCTCTGGGATATCAGTCACCCGCTCAAGCGCTGGGGCCGCGTCGCTATAGGCCTCGCCAATCATACTGACGCCGCCATCCGCAGAAGTTGAAACCTGCCGACTATCGTCAAATTCTGCCGCTGTATTTGCCCCTGAACTCTTGGCTGAATCGACAGCGCTCGCCGCTGCGCTTGTTTCTGAGTGTTCAGCCGCCGTTAACGGCTGACTGGGCTGGGCCGGCTGCGGCGCTTTTGCTGTTGCGGGCTCTAGCGGTTTTACCGCGGGGGCAGGCGGCTCGGTGGTCACGGCATTGGGCGGCGACGCGCGCAAGGTAAGCCAGAGCACCAGCGCGAGCAATAGCACTACCGCCACGGCCAGAGCGATGAGCAGCAAATTAACCCGATTCGGCTCGGTTGACGCTGGCGTGTGGGCGGTGTCTAGCCCGGCGGGGTGATTGCTGCCTTCGCGCTCGCGATCGGCCTTGCGTAAAGCTTCCAGTAGTAGCGACATTACCAGTCCCCCTCCACCTGCAGTGGGGTATCTATACCCAGGCGTTCATTGAGCCGCAAGATGGTTTTTTGCCCCAAAATACCATCTACTGTTAAGCCGTGTTTGCGCTGAAAAATTTTTAAGCGATCGGCCAGGGCTTGGGTAAATTTCAACTCCGCGAGGGGTTTCGCCTGCCCATCCAACTGAGCAAAGGCTTGCGCCAGCCAGCGCACCAAGGGGCCACGATCCCCCACTCCGACGGCTGCCCCGGAGTTATAGCCGGGCGGTTTGTGCCATAGGTACAACACCTGGCCATTCCAGCGAGCGCCGAGTTCGGCCAGTGCTACGCTATGGGGTTTGCCACTGGCATCTAACAGTTCGGCATTTTCTTTATCAATGGCCGTCAGCACCCCATAGGCGCGAAATTTATCTTCCGTGGTCAGGGTTAATAATACCGGGCGGTTGAGTGCCACCAACGCCTGCCAGGTATCAACCTGTTCCACTTCACAAGCCACCGCCTGAGCACTGCCATTTAGACAGATAAGCGAGCCCGATAAACCGCTGTGGGCGGCGAGTTGAGCCTGGGCATCGGACAAATAGCGAATGCTGTAGTCGGGCACAGAGGGGCTTTGGGTCGCCACCGGGGGCAGCACTTGCTCGGCGGGAACCACCGGGCTGGCTTCGGGCGAAGCATCCACGACGGTATCGGCCGCAGCGCCCTGCTCGCCCCGCCCCGCCTCTGAGATAAACCACCAGCCGGTCATTGCGGCAACACCCAATAACAATAGCAATGCCTGTGGCCACCAATGCCTCGCGCTGCGACGGTTGAGCGCCGCGGCCGAGGCACCTGGAACGCCGTTTACTTCGCGCTTGGCAAGCTGCAGAATCTTGCGGTCGACCCGATCTTTGTTGTGACCATAGAGCCCGACTAAGGCCCGCTCACAGAGAATATTAATTCGCCGCGGAATGCCGCCACTGTAAGAAAAAATTTTGCGCACAATGGTTTCGGGGAATGGATTGCGCGCGCCGGTAAGCCCGGCCACCTGCAAACGGTGGCTGATATAAGCGCGCGTTTCGGCCAGAGTTAGCGGGTTTAAATGAAACCGGGCGGTAATGCGCTGGGATAATTGCCGCAAGCGCGGCTGGGCCAACAGGCGGTTGAGCTCGGGCTGGCCGACCAAAATTATTTGCAGTAGCTTTTGTGTGTTGGTCTCGAGGTTAGTGAGCAGGCGAATTTGCTCTAACGCCTCGGGTGACAACAACTGAGCTTCATCAATCAACAAAACGGTACGCCGACCGCGGCTGTGGTTATCCAGCAGGTAGCGGTGCAGTGTATCGGTCAGGGTTTTTATACTGGGGCTCTCCGGTGGGTACTTCGCCCCCAGTTCATCGCAAATCATTTGCAGCATTTCGGGCACTTCGGCCATGGGGTTAAACACCATGGCCAGGTCGGTGCCCTCGGGCAGCTGCTCCAGCAATGAGCGAATAATCGTGGTTTTACCCGTCCCTACCTCACCGGTAAGCAAAACAAAGCCGCCGCCCTGCACACCGTAGAGCAAGTGTGCCAGTGCCTCCCGGTGCTGCTCACTCATATACAGATAGCGCGGGTTGACCGCAATGGAGAAAGCTGGCTCTTTTAGTCCAAAATACTGGTGATACATGGCATCCGATCATCCCAACACGATGGCATGATCATACCTGCTTTTAACGGCGAGTAAACAGGGCCATGGTTTCGACATGAGAGGTGTGGGGAAACATCTCCATAATACCCAAGCTGTCGAGACTAAAACCGGCCTGAGTCAGGCTATGGGCATCGCGTGCCAAAGTGGCCGGATTACACGACACATAGAGAATACGCTTGGCTGCGGTCTCGGCTAGCTGCTGACACGCCAAGGCGGCGCCGGCGCGCGGTGGGTCGAGTAACACCGCGTGAAATTGACCAATCTTCTTTTGCAGCGTTTTGAGTGAGGCCTGCTCTAAGTCCGCGGCGATAAAGTCAAGATTGCTTAGCTGGTTACTCTGCGCATTCTCGCCGGCGCGCGCCACCATGCTTTTGATGGCCTCCACGCCGGTTACCCGGCCGGCCTGTTGCGCCAAGGGCAATGAGAAGTTGCCAATGCCGCAAAATAAATCCAACACATGCTCGTCTGTCTGTGGGTCTAACAGCCGCACCGCCTGATCCACCATGGCGCGATTAATCTCGGGATTGACTTGAGTGAAGTCCAGCGGATGAAACCTAAGTTCTAGACTGCCACCGACAAGAGCAAAGGACAATCTGGGGTCGAGCGGCTCACCGGCGATATCGGTCAACTGCTGGTTGTCGGGGCTGAGCCACACTTGGCAACACTGGCTCTCGGCAAAATGCGTTAAAGCCGCGCAGGCCTCGGCTTTAAGCGCTCGGGTGTGGCGCAAGATCACAACCGACTGATCTTGCGTGGCAATTAGCTCCACATGGCTAACGGCTTTGACATCCAGCTGTTGCAACAACACACGCAGCGGCTCAATTAAGCCTTGCAAGCTCTCGGGTAAAACCGGGCACTGCTCGATGTTCACCAGCTGGCTATCACCCTGGCGACGAAAACCAAAACTCAACTGCCCCGCCTTGTCGAACATAACCGCCAGGCGGGCGCGGCTGCGATAGTGCCAGGGGTTACCGACGATCGGCGGCAACAGTGTCTGAGGCGCTGGGGCACCGGCTCGGGCCAGCTGGTCGAGCACACTGTTTTGCTTAATCTCTAATTGATGGGCATGGCTGGCGTGCTGCAACTGGCAACCGCCGCAACGACCGTAGTGTTTGCAGGCCGGCTCAACGCGCTGGGGCGATGGACTCAGCACTTGCAGTAATCGCGCCTCAGAAAAACGCGACTGGCGCTTAGTCCAGCGGGCTTCAACCTGCTCGGAATCCAGCGCGCCGCTGACGAACACCGCTTGGCCCTGGTGGCGAGCCAGACCGCGGCCATCGTGAATGTACCCGTCAATGGTTAAGGTAACCGGCTCGGTCGGCACTGCGGCGGCCTGACGCGGCCTGCGGCCCCGGTTGCCGTGTCCGGGTCGTCGCGATTTCATAAAGCGCGGTTAAACAAACCGGAGGAGAGGTAGCGATCCCCCCGGTCACAGATGATGGCGACAATAACCGCGTCTTCGACCGACTCGGCCAGCTCCAGCGCGGCCGCTACGGCTCCGCCCGATGAGACGCCGCAAAAAATACCTTCGCGCTGAGCCAGATCGCGCATCGCTTGCTCGGCTCGCCCTTGCGACATGCTGACAATACGATCCACGCGCTGGTTTTCGTAAATAGACGGCAAGTACTCTTGCGGCCAGCGGCGAATACCCGGAATGGCGGCGCCGTCTTCCGGCTGCAAACCGATGATTTGCACCGCGGGGTTTTGCTCTTTTAAGTAACGCGAGCAGCCCATAATGGTACCGGTCGTGCCCATGGAGCTAATAAAATGGGTGATGGTACCGCCGCTTTGCTGCCAAATTTCCGGCCCGGTGCCGCGATAGTGCGCCTCGGGGTTATCGGCATTGGCGAATTGATCGAGCACCTTACCCTTGCCTTCACTTTGCATTTGCAGGGCCAGATCACGTGCGCCTTCCATGCCCTGCTCTTTGCTGACCAAAATTAGCTGGGCGCCGTAGGCGGCCATTGAGGCTTTGCGCTCTTCGGTGCTGTTATCGGGCATAATCAAGGTAATCGGATAGCCTTTAATGGCTGCCACCATCGCCAGGGCAATACCGGTATTGCCGCTGGTGGCTTCAATTAAACTATCGCCGGGAGCAATATCACCACGCGCTTCGGCCCGCTCTATCATCGATAGCGCCGGGCGATCTTTTACCGAACCGGCCGGGTTATTGCCCTCCAGTTTAAGCAACAGGGTATTGCTGCTTGTGGCGGGCAGCAGGCGCTGCGCTCGCACCAGGGGCGTATTGCCCACATATGCATCGATGGTAGGAAAATCCATATGAACCTCAGTGACTTGCAGCGCAGCGCAAAAGGCGACTATTCTAAGGAGCCTCGGGGCAAGTATCAATTACTGCGTGATAATCAACGATAAGCATAATCCATGAAAACAAGCAGCGTAAAAACCGAAGTATGGAGGCTTATCCTCCTGCCCGCCATCAGTATCTCGCTTTTGCTGTCGGCCACACTGACATTCTTGTTTGTCAGCAAGCTCGATGACTTTGTCGAAAAACGTGGCTGGCTACTGGCAGAGAAAACCGCAAACCTTGCTCATATTTCGTTGTCGGCTAACAACCCCGCGATTCTAGAAGCCCTGATTCAAGCCACTTTGGAGGAACCACTGGTTAGGGCCATTCATGTGCACGACACCACCCACCAGCTCGACTACCATGTAGGCCCTAAATTTTTTGCAGTCACTACGGACACAATTGTGGCCAATGGCCATGTCCATGAAAAACAAACTCAAGGTTCTATCCGCTATCACCACCCCATTGTTAACAGCGAAGGGCAGCAAGCCTTAGGCTGGCTGGAAATTGAATTGCTGTTATCGCCTTACTGGATAACGATCTATCAGGTGTTATTGATTGTGGTGTTGGCGACTATGGCGTGTTTGCTTTTGGCGGGTTATTTGGCCGTCAAGCTCAATGCCAATATTGCCACGCCACTGCATTTGATTCGCACCGCGGTAGAAAAAATTAGCGCCGGTCAACTGAACGCGCGAGTAAACGGATACTTTGCCTATGAGTTTGAGTGTTTGGCCGCAGCGGTCAATGATATGGCCAAGGCGCAAGAACAAGCTCAAGGTGATATGCAATTACACATTGAACAGTCGATGCACGACGTACGCGAAACTATGGAGACGATCGAGGTACAGAATATTGAACTGGATATGGCTCGAAAGGAGGCGCTCGCAGCCAGCCAAATTAAATCAGAGTTCCTGGCCAATACCAGCCACGAAATTCGCACCCCACTCAATGGCATTATTGGTTTTTCGAACCTTGCCCTAAAAACGAAGCTCGATGAAAAGCAGCGCGGTTATGTACAAACCATTCACGACTCAGCCCATAATTTGCTGACCATTATCAACGATATTTTAGATTTTTCCAAAATAGAGTCCGGAAAATTAGTGCTCGACTACGCTCCCTTGCCTTTACGTCAAGTGGTGGAATCCACGGTGGAAACTCTATCGTTTGATGCCTCAGAAAAAAATCTACAAATTACCACGATTATCGACAATAATATTCCGCCGCAGCTAATGGGAGACCCACTGCGCTTCTCACAAATTCTATCTAACTTGTTAGGCAACGCGATTAAGTTCAGTGAGCGCGGAACCATTACAATCGAATTTCAATTAACCCACTTTGAAGAAAATCAAATCACTATCAAAGGGATCGTCCGCGATCAAGGTATTGGTCTATCGCAAGAACAACAAAATCAACTTTTCTCCGCCTTTGCTCAGGCCGATGCGTCCACCTCGCGTGAATACGGCGGAACCGGCTTAGGTCTGGCAATTTGCAAGGGACTAGTAGACAGAATGCAGGGAGATATTGGAGTCGAGAGCGAAGCCGAGCCTGGAGCCACTTTTTGGTTTACAGCAACCTTAGGCGTAGACCCGCATTATATCGCCCCCGAATACAACGCTTTAAAAAACCATCGGGTACTCGTCTGCGCGCAGAGCAATGCGGCCTTCGGACAACTGCAATCTTTAATGCAGAGCTGGCAAGGTGAATCTCTCTGGGTAAATTCCGTGCACGATATCATTCCGATTTTACGCTCCGAGCAAGCTCAAGGGCGAAAGTACTCACTCATGCTTTGGGATATTTCACCAGACGAACGTCGTCTGCCGCCAGCGTTGATAGCCAATATGGCAGAGCAATTGAATGTGGAATTTTTCTGTAAAGTAATCGTTTGCTGTACACCAGCACATCGAAATTTTTTCCATCAGCACCCTGAAAACCAAGTCATCTCTTTTATTGTCAAACCAATTCAAAGTCAGCCATTATTAGACGCCATCAGCCAAGCATTGGATTTACATTTAACTGAAGAGGCACCTATTGAGATAAAAGAACAAGAAAAATTAGATGTTCTTTTAGTGGATGATAACGAGGCCAACTTACAATTAACTACCGAATTTCTGCACGACTTAGGGGTGAATGTAACTCAGGCTGTCAGTGGCATGCAGGCCTTAGACTTATTCGACCGCGCCAATTTTGATATTATTTTTATGGATATCCAAATGCCCGGCATGGATGGTATTGAAGCGACGAAGCGTATTCGTGAAAAAGAACAACGCAGTGGTAGGCGCACCCCTATAGTTGCCCTCACCGCCCACACGGTGACCGAACAAAAAACTGACTTACTTATTGGCGGTATGGATGACTGCATACGCAAACCCGTGACCGATAAGCAGCTCGATCATATGCTCAGTCGCTGGACTGGTATGTCGAGCCAGCTCCGCCGCGTACTGGAAGCCCCAGGTTCCAGTGATTGCGAAGCCTCCGACCCTAATAGTCCGGTCAACCTACCTCAGTGTTTATCCTTAGCCAATCATAAAGTTACATTAGCCAAAGATATGCTGACTATGCTGCTGGATAGCTTGAGTGAGGAGAAAAAAGCAATTAATGAGGCCTATCAAGAACAACACTGGGCAAGCCTACAAGAGCTAATTCACAAGCTATATGGTAGTTGCTGCTATACCGGTGTGCCCCATTTGCGCAGCTTATCGGGCCTATTGGATAAAGTCCTGCAGGCTGGTCAAATTGAGAATCTCGAAGCCGAAATTAATGCACTTAACAATGCCATCGAACAAATTCTACAGTGGCGAGAAGAGCAAAATCTCGACCAAATATTCGAACAGTTAACGAATGATAAGAGCTAGCCTCGCTCTAAGAAGTGGGCACAACCGCTTTATTATTGAAATAGCTGGCGCGACTGCAGCGGTTTTGCCCCCAGCAAAGGCTGTAATAGCTGCCGATGAGTATACTTTGCCAACCTGCGCGCCGGTTCATGGCGCCAATTGCCAGCGGCCACCTGAAGAATATCCTCCCCGGATAAGGCACCGGCTTCACTCGCATTAAACAGTGGAACAAAGCCTGCCTGTGTGTCCAGCCGGTAGTGCATATCGGTGCGAATAGGCTCCTCGGAGCCGGCCTGAGTGTGCCAGCTAATATTGACCCCAAGGCTATCGAGTAGCCTGCCCTCCAGCTGGCGCAGTATCACTTCGATATCCCCTCCTTCAGACAGAGCACCCAGCGCCCACTGGTAATCATCATAGAGGCTGGTGTGCGCATCCCACTCTGGCAGCAAGCGCACCAGCAATTCATTCAGGTACAAACCGGAATAAAGTGCGTAGCCCTGCAGAGTTTTGGTGTTTCCCGCCCATTCAAAATGACTGATTAATTTTAAAGAGGACTTGCCCTGCAAATTAATCAGCAGCGGTGTAAAGGGGAGCATGGGGGTTTTGTTGTGTTTTTTACTGGCTTTTCGTTGACCGCGCGCCACCCCAGCCACCACACCATAGTGGCGGCTGAAAAACGTGACAATTAGGCTGGTATCCCGATAGGGGCGAGTGTGAATAACATAGGCCGGTTCAAATTCGATACGCTGCATACCCATTGACTACCGGCGGTATTGGTTAGAGATCGTCGTAACCCAAGCTGCGCAATGCGCGCTCATCATCTGACCAACCAGACTTAACTTTGACCCACAGCTTAAGCATGATTTTATTGTCTAGCAGCGCTTCCATATCTTGCCGGGCTTGCTGACCAATCTGCTTAATACGATCGCCTTTATTGCCAATCAAAATACGTTTTTGCCCGTCCCTTTCCACCAGGATAAGCGCACCAATATGCAAGGTTTTACCGTCGTGTTTGTACTCTTCAATCTCGACGGCCATTTGGTGGGGCAACTCATCACCCAGCTGGCGGGTAATTTTTTCGCGAATAATTTCCGCCACCATAAAACGCGAGGAGCGATCGGTAAATTGATCTTCCTCATAAAAATGTGGCCCTTGCGGCAGGTAGTTTAAAATCAGATCGTGCAGGCGATCTAAATTGATGCCACGCAGTGCGGACAGAGGAATAATCTCATCGGCTTTTAAGCGCTCAGACAGAGACTGAAGGTGAGGCAGCAGCGTGTTTTTATCGTCAATTTGGTCCACCTTATTGACCGCTAGCACCACGGGTGAGTGGCTATTTTCGACATAGCGTGCCACCATTTCGTCTTCTTCTGTCCAATTTAGACGGTCGACGACAAACACAATTAAGTCTACATCTTTCATAGCCGAACCAGCGGCTCGGTTCATATAGCGATTAATCGCTTTGGGTTGATTTTTATGCAGCCCCGGAGTGTCGACAAAAACAATCTGATCGCGCCCTTCTGTTTTAATACCGGTAACGTTGTTACGGGTGGTTTGAGGTTTGCGCGAAGTGATGCTGACCTTCTGCCCCAGCATATGATTAAGCAAAGTGGATTTGCCCACATTGGGGCGGCCGACAATGGCGACAAAGCCACAGCGGGTATCATTAGCTAAGGATTCAGCCATAGGGTCAATCTATTCCAAGTTTTTTCAGCGCTAAGGCTGCGGATTGTTTTTCGGCAACGCGACGACTACTAGCAGTAGCAACTTCGGGGTTTTTTAACAGACTAACATGACACTCAACCGTAAAAGTTTGAGCGTGAGCTTCGCCTTCAATGTTCACCACTTGATAATCGGGCAGTGGCTGCTTGCGACTTTGCAAATGCTCCTGCAGCCGAGTTTTGGCATCTTTGGCGGGATTGTCTAAATTTAAATCATCCAAACGTGGCTGATACCAACGCAGTACACATTGACGGCAGGTATCGAAGTCACTATCGATGTATATCGCCCCAATAATGGCTTCTACTGCATCGGCCAAGATCGAATCACGCCTTTGTCCACCGCTTTTCATTTCTCCTTCACCGAGCAACAAGCACGGGCCTAAATCAAACTCGCGCGCCAACTCCGCCAGAGTTTCTCCCTTAACCAATTGCGAGCGCAGACGACTCAACTGGCCTTCGCGAGCCGACTCGAACTGATCAAATAAAGCGCGAGCAATAATAAAGTTGAGAATTGAGTCGCCGAGAAACTCCAGCCGCTCATTGTTGGCAGCGCCCACACTGCGATGGCTTAATGCCAGAGAGAACAGTGCTAGATCATCAAACTCATAGTTGAGTTTAGATTGCAGTCGGGTTAAGACAATGTTATTCACCGCTGAGCATTTCCTCAGGTGGGCCACAGCACTCCTCTGGGGCGCTGGTATCCAGCACATTGAAGAAACTCATCACTACATCAACATTGGCGATTAACGGTACGCGCACTTCGTACTGATTAATCACCAGCATACCTTTACTGGTAGGCTGAAATTCAAGCTCTTTAGCACCGGGAGAGCGCACATTATTAATCGAATAATAATTACTCAAGCTGCGACTAATTTCTTGCTTGCGCATATTTTTAAGTTCATTGCCACCTTGCTTCGTCAGCGACTTAAAACCGTTAACAATGTAATAGTTTTCAGCATAAACCGGCGCCATTTTGGCGATACACAAGCCAAAAAAGCCAACCACCGCTAACAATACAAGCCAAGCAATCGCAGAAAGGCCTCGTTGAGATTGATAATTGATCATAAACTCCACCCTGTTGCCCATGAGAAAACTACGGTTACCAAATCTATATCAAGCATTTTATGACTCTTTTAACCCAGTGTAATCCGGTTTATTCAGTATATAAGCAGCTAGACTCGAATAACAGCAGTGGTTAGTCAATCGCCCCCGCGCGATCAAAGCTTGGCAGGCTAAACAGTGAATCCCAATGCATCCACACCACCATGGCCTTGCCTACGATATGGTCTTCGGGGACAAATGGGTCGTCCCAACCACGACTGTCAAAGCTATTATCACGGTTATCACCAACCATAAAATAATGGCCTTCGGGTACTCGCCAACTGCCACGACGGCTGTATTGCCCGGGGCGCAGATATTTGCGTGAGGTAAATTCATGCTCACCTAAAGTTTCACGCACTAGCTTAAACTGCGGCTTTTGGGCTGGCAGCACTGCCTGTAGTGTTTCGGGCACGGCCTCACCGTTAATAAATAGCTTGTGGTTCTCATAACGCACTAAGTCACCGGGCAAACCAATCACCCGCTTTATGTAATACGTATCGGGCAAATGCGGGGGAAAGAACACCATCACATCCCCGCGCTCAGGGTCATTGATCTCAATAATTTTTTTATTGATAACCGGTAAACGAATGCCATAGGTGAATTTATTGACCAGAATAAAATCACCAACATCGAGAGTCGGCTCCATCGAACCCGATGGGATTTGAAAGGGCTCAGCAATAAAAGATCGCAAGACGAACACAACCAACAAGACTGGGAAAAAAGACTTACTGAACTCAATTACCACCGGCTCGCGCTCGGCAGCAGCCATGGCTCGATGATAAAGCTCGTAGTCTTGACTGTTTTCGTCGGTAATATTACGCCCTTCGAACTCGGCTTTTACCGCCGCCACTTTGCGTCGTCGGGGAGCCGAAAGTATCAGCCGATCAAACAGCCAAGCGAGCCCCGTAAAAAATACCCCGATGGTTAAAATAAGGGGTAAATTAATATTTTCCATGCCATGCGCCTTAAATATTAGTAACGGTTTAACTGTCTACTTGCAGAACGGCCAAGAACGCTGACTGGGGGATTTCAACATTACCCACCTGCTTCATGCGTTTCTTACCTTCTTTTTGTTTTTGTAAAAGCTTCTTCTTACGACTGGCATCGCCACCGTAACACTTGGCGGTTACGTTTTTGCGCAGCGCTTTTACCGTGGTACGAGAAACCACATTGCCACCGATAGCGGCCTGGATTGCCACATCAAACATTTGACGAGGAATCAACTCTTTCATTTTTTCGGTCAAACTGCGACCAATGCCCTGTGCGTGATCGCGGTGCACAATCAGCGCCAGCGCATCAACTCGGTCACCGTTGATCAGTACATCAAGACGCACTAAGTTGGCGGCCTCAAAACGCGAAAAGCTGTAATCCAGGGAGGCAAAACCGCGACTGACGGATTTTAGACGGTCAAAGAAATCCAGCACCACTTCGCTCATTGGCATATCGTAGCGTACCGACACCTGTTTACCCATATAGTGCATATCGCGTTGCACACCACGCTTTTCCACACATAGGGTAATCACAGCGCCTAAGTGCTCTTGCGGCACCAAGATGCTGGCTTCGACAATCGGCTCGCGCATTTCTTCAATCAAGCCGATATCGGGCAATGCAGACGGATTGTCGACGTAAATAGTCTCACCTTTGGTGGTCACTACTTCGTAAACAACGGTGGGGGCAGAGGTAATCAGGTCCAGATCGTACTCGCGCTCGAGCCGCTCCTGAATGATTTCCATATGCAGCATGCCGAGAAAGCCACAGCGAAAACCAAAGCCTAGTGCGTCGGAGCTTTCTGGCTCGAAAAACAAAGAGGCGTCATTAAGGGTAAGCTTTTGCAACGCATCGCGAAAGTTTTCAAAATCGTCCGAGCTTACTGGGAACATGCCGGCGTAAACCTGCGGTTTGACATGCTGAAAGCCCGGCAGAGCCTCTACCGTCATATCTCCGGCGGCAATCAAGGTATCGCCCACGGGAGCACCTTGAATATCTTTAATACCTGCGACAATAAAACCCACTTCGCCGGCTTTTAACTCTTTTAGCTTGTGCAGCTTAGGGTTGAAAACACCCACACTGTCGACCACATGCGACTTACCGATAGACTTGGTAACGATTTTATCTTTAACTTTTAAGGTGCCCTGTTTAACCCGCACCAACGAGACAACACCTAAGTAGTTGTCGAACCAAGAGTCGATAATCAGCGCTTGCAAAGGCGCATCCACGTCACCGACCGGTGGCGGTACCATTCGTACTAACTCTTCCAGAACATCTTCAATCCCCAAACCGGATTTGGCGCTGCAGCGCACCGCTTCGGTGGCATCAATGCCGATAATATCTTCGATTTCTTGCGCCACGCGCTCTGGGTCCGCTTGGGGCAAATCCATCTTATTGAGAACCGGAATGACCTCCAGTCCCTGCTCAATTGCGGTATAGCAGTTGGCGACCGATTGGGCCTCGACCCCCTGTCCGGCATCCACTACCAGTAGCGCCCCTTCACAGGCCGCTAAAGAGCGCGACACTTCGTAGGAGAAGTCAACATGGCCTGGGGTATCGATAAAGTTAAGTTGGTAAGTTTCGCCATCGCGGGCGGTATAGCTGAGGGTAACGCTTTGCGCTTTAATGGTAATACCGCGCTCGCGCTCGATATCCATTGAGTCAAGAACTTGCTGCGCCATTTCCCGATCGCTTAATCCGCCACACATTTGTATAAACCGATCAGCGATAGTCGACTTGCCGTGATCGATATGGGCGATGATAGAGAAATTTCGTATATGCTTGATTTCTTTGGGGTTAATACTGTCTGACATTCGGTCTCAACTCAACTGCGAGGCCAATAAACACTCGCCAAGATAGGGGTTTAGGTGCAATTAGGCGGGTACATTCAAGGCCCAATCACGCCAAATTTAAAGGCCGCAAGTGTAGCTTATTTACTCTTTGGGTGCTATGAGCAAGGCCCCATATCGTCATCACTTCGCACCTTTTGCTGAATTTTGCTAAAATCGGCGGCCCTAATTTGCCCACATCAGGAAGTATCCATGTCCAACCCCGCGCCATCCCCCACTCTTGAGTTGGCCCAAGCGTTGATCAGCCGACAATCCGTCACCCCAGAGGATGCGGGTTGCCAAACCTTAATGATCGAGCGCTTAGAAGCCATTGGCTTTACGATTTATCCTTTGCGTTTTGGCGACGTCGATAACTTTTGGGCCGTGCGCGGCGAAAGTGGCCCGCTGTTAGCCTTTGCCGGTCATACCGATGTGGTACCCACCGGGCCCGAATCTAACTGGCAGCACCCCCCATTCAACCCAATCATAGATGATGGCTACCTGTGTGGGCGCGGGGCAGCCGATATGAAAGGATCGCTGGCCTCAATGTTGGTCGCCTGTGAGGACTTTGTTGCTGAACACCCCAATCATAATGGTCGTATCGCTTTTTTGATCACCAGTGATGAGGAAGGCCCTGCCCACAACGGCACGGTAAAAGTAGTGGAATGGCTGGAGCAACAGGGCAAGAAGATTGATTGGTGTATTGTCGGCGAACCTTCGAGCACTGAGGTTTTAGGCGATGTCATCAAAAACGGCCGCCGTGGCTCTTTGGGCGCCGAACTCACCGTAAAAGGGATTCAGGGGCATGTCGCTTACCCACACCTTGCGGCCAACCCCATCCATCTGGCAGCACCAGTGTTAGCCGAATTAGCCAGTAGTGAGTGGGACCAGGGCAACCAATACTTTCCAGCCACCACCTTCCAAATTTCCAATTTTAACTCAGGCACAGGGGCGACTAACGTCATTCCCGGTGAAGCCCATATTGTCTTTAATTTTCGCTTTTCTACCGAAGTTACCGAGGAGCAGTTGCGCCAAAGAACTGAAGCGATTCTCCAAAAACATGGCTTAGAGTACGACTTGACCTGGAAGCTGAGTGGCCAGCCTTTTATAACCGAAGAAGGCACACTGGTAGACGCTGTTGTCAAAGCGGTGGCCGAGACCACCGGCACTCAACCGCAATTATCGACCAGTGGCGGCACCTCAGATGGTCGGTTTATCGCCCCCACCGGTGCTCAGGTGGTAGAGCTAGGCCCGGTCAATGCGACCATCCATAAAGTCGACGAGCGAGTGCGTGCCTCCGACCTCGACCAGCTTACCAAGGTGTACTGTCAAACCTTACGCAATTTATTGGCAGACTAACTATTGAGCCACTATCGTCGGCCCAGAACCTGAGGCTAAAGATAGTGGCTTATTATCTGCCAGCATTCTAACTATCGATGATTAACTGAGCCGGCGTGCGAGATTACTTTACTTTTTTACGTGACAACTGGCCCCTACTAGGCTTCGGCTTCAGCTGTATTTTTTGGGGTAATTTAGGCCAATCATTTTTTGTCAGCTGGTATGGCGCCAGCATTCAGGGGGCATTGAATTTGAGTGCTGCGGCCTATGGCAGTCTCTATTCGGGGGGCACTCTGGCCAGCGCCCTAACGATTATTGCCCTGGGCGGGCTTATCGACCGCTGGCCCTTAGCGCGTTTTACTATAGCAGTGGCTGGCGGCCTCACCGCCGCCTGTATTCTTATGCTGATCAGTAATCACGCTTTCGTGCTATTAGGGGCGTTTTATTTGCTGCGCCTTTGCGGTCAAGGTTTATTGCCTCACACCGCCCAAACCACTATGGCGCGTTACTTTGATGCAGACCGAGGTAAGGCGCTGAGTGTCTCCACCAGTGCAGTACCTATCGGCGAGGTCGTCCTACCCCTACTTGCCGTTGCCTTGATTAGCAGTATTGGCTGGCGCGGCAGCTGGTTTGTGTTCGCCCTTAGTATTCCATTGCTTTACCTACCGATAAGTCTTTGGTTATTGCGTCGCTCACCTCAGCTGCAACACGACCTCCCCCCACAGAGCGCGCACACTAAAGCTAAAGCCAAGGGCCGCCGCGATATGCTGGGTGATTATCGTTTTTGGCTGGCATTGCCCACCGTGCTCGCCCCACCTTTTTTATTGACCGCGATTTTTATTCAGCAAGGATTTATTTTGCAGGAAAAGAATTGGGATCCAATCTGGTTGGCCAGCTGTTTTATCGTCTTCGGTGCTATGCACTGGCTCGCCTCTTTACTCGCTGGTGTGTTAATTGATCAATTTAGTGCACGTAAACTCTTACCCTTTATACTGGCACCTTTAATACTGGCCTTATTGTCTCTGGCGTATCTAGACGGTTACTGGGTAGCACCATTATTTATGGGGTTATTGGGAGTCACAATCGGCACATCAAGCCCGGTCAACGGTGCTTTATGGGCAGAGGTGTACGGCACGACAAAACTGGGGTCTATTCGCTCTTTAATGACCGCATTAATGGTACTGAGTACCGCCGCCTCCCCTATTTTATTTGGTGCCATTATTGATATGGGGGCCAGCGCCCAAACGTTGTTTTCGGTCTCGGCCTTATGCGTCTTAGCCGCCGCAGGCTTAGTGATGCTCTCTTACCCGCAACAACCCTAAGAAAGTGACAAAACACGCGCTTTGCGCTTACACTGGCCACTCAAATAGTAGAAAACTGGGAAGAAAACGTGCGCCTGAACTCCCCCCTCTGGATCATCTTGTTACTGTGCCATTGGCTTACTTGTGGCTTTGTGGCATGGAATCTACTGGCCGCTGGCAATTTTGGTTATGGCGCCGCGTATCAATGGCTTGAGATTGATCAGCATATTGCCAGCTACGGCCCCGAGAACCGTAACCGCAGCCACTTTGCACTTACCGATAAAGATCAACATATCGAGCTGTTTCAGCAAATCAATACCGCCGTGCACGGGGCACCGCAAGATTTAAAAGACATCTACTTTCACCCCAGCCAGGGAGCAAGCCAAACCTTACTCACCAAACCCGAGGTTGTGCATTTAACTGACGTTGCTCACCTAATTGATAAGGTATACACACTGGGCTGGATCGCATTAACAGCCATGATCATCTGCCTGCCCATTCTCTACTATCACCGGGCGCCTCTGCCCCGCCCCAGCCGGGTCTTGGCCAGCGTTTTAGGCGCAATGGGCGCAACCTTTGCGCTGGTTATGCTATTGGGCCCTAAACATGTCTTTTACACTTTACACACTTGGATTTTCCCTCCTGAACATCCATGGTTTTTTTACTACCAAGATTCACTAATGACCACGCTAATGAAGGCACCCGACCTATTCGGATTTATCGCGGCTTTATTGTTAGGGCTTTGGTTAATCTTGTGGGCCCTTTCGCTCTTTATTATGATTCGGCTCTGGCCCCAAACCCCGTAACGAGGTCACGATGATTACCCAAACTGAGATTGCCGATATACCCACTGCCACCGGCACGATGCGCACCTACATCTACCGACCGGTGGCAACAGCGAGTTATCCCACCGTTATTTTTTATTCAGAAATTTTTCAGCAAACCGCCCCGATTGCTCGTTCCGCGGCGATTATGGCCGGCCATGGCTTTGTAGTTTTAGTGCCCGAGGTTTTTCACGAGCTAAACCCTATCGGTACTGTTTTGGCTTATGACGATGCAGGAAAAGACAAAGGTAATCAGGATAAATTCACCAAGCCTCTGGCCGACCACGATACGGATACCGAAGCCATGGTGCGCTATATCGATCAGGCTGAGTTTTGCAACGGCCAAATAGGCAGTATGGGGGTTTGCATTGGAGGGCATCTCGCCTTTCGGGCGGCCCTGAATCCGCGAGTTAAAGCGGCATCGTGCCTATACGCCACCGACCTACACTCCAACACTTTACCCGCCAGCGCCGCAGACCAAAGTTTGGCCCGAGCCGGCGAGATAACAGCCGAGTTGATGATGGTGTGGGGACGCCAAGACCCCCATGTTCCCGATAATAGCCGAGCCGAGATTAATCAAGCTCTGCGCAGTGCTGGCTGCCACTTTAGTTGGCACGAGTTCAATGGCCAACACGCCTTTATGCGCGATGAAGGCGAACGCTACGATGCCGAATTAGCGTTAACCTGCTATCGAATGTCCGTCGATTTGTTTCGCCGTGCACTGTAAATAAAAATGCGACATTTAATGCATAAAAGGCTGCTAGAAAGTTAGCACCTTCCAGCAGCCTTTAAGAAAGATTTCGCCCATTATTGGGCTTTTTCTTGCCGTCGCTTTTCTCTGACATTCATCAGAATTTGGCCATAATGGTTGGCGCCGCGCTTGTCGCGGCCACAACCCCAGAAATAATCAAACTGGCTGTTTTCCACCAATGTTTGGTCGCCGGTGGCCAGTAACGCTTCATCCAGTGCGGGGTGGGTGCGCATTTTGATATACACCGCCCGCGTCATAATCGTGAGCTCTAACGCTTTCCAATCCGGGCGTTTCTTTTTAAACCAACGACCGCCCACCTTGCGCGCCTGTAACGCAGTAGTCGTGGCTTTTACGGCATCGCGATCGGCCTGCTTAATGTATTTCATGGTTTGGTAGTAGTGTTCGACCGTGGGCCAATGTTCACCATCCAACTCAAAGCCGTGCTCAGACACCCGGCTAAAACCATTGTCGGCATCATCCATAGAAAAGTAATGTGCGTCTTCTTGCGCGCTGGTAAATAAACCCATAATGCTCGGCATCTCTTTACGATTGAATTCGCGATATTAACCCGCGGTGATTATATGGTGATTCGTCGGTGGCTCTCAGCGATTAAGAACTGCAAGACAACATAGAGCAACCCGCTTTTACCCGCGCCCACTCGGGGCGCTTGGCGGCATAGCGCTCATATTCGGGCTGCTCATCATAGGGGGCGCGCAAGAGTTGAAGTAGCCTATTCACTTCACCAAAGTCGCCTTGCTCTGCCTGCTCAATGGCTTGTTGCGCGAGATAATTACGCAACACGTATTTAGGGTTAACCGCTTTCATTCGCGCCACACGGTCAACATCTGACTCCCCTTGGCTTTGCAAAGATTGTTCGGTGCGCTGCAAATAGCGTTGAACCCAGGCGCAAGTTTGTTCGCGAACCTCGTCGGGAACAGCTTGATAGTAAGCCTCGTGCAGCGGGGCCAAATGCTCCCAGCAAATGTCGCTACCGAGCAGTTGTGGGCTAATATTGGCCAAATTGCGATAAAAAATCGTCATGTCGGTTTCGGTTTGCTGCAATAATCGCAGTAAATCCTCAACCAGCTCACCATCTTTGTCTTTATAGTGGGCAAAACCCAATTTAGCGGCCATGTCGGCGCTGCGTCTTTGAGCAAACACTTCGCTGTACCGGGCCAGCGCCTCTTCTAAGGGTTGTGCCTCCTCAATTAAGGGATAAATAGCGTTGGCGAGCCGAACCAAATTCCACAAGCCAATATTCGGTTGTGCCCCAAAACTGTAACGCCGACCTTGGGCATCGGTGGTATTGGGTGTCCAATTGGGGTCATACCCTTCCAGCCAACCGTAAGGGCCGTAATCTATGGTCTCACCCAGAATCGACATATTATCGGTATTCATAACGCCATGTACAAAGCCCACACGCATCCAGTCTGCCAAAAGGTGTGCACTGCGCTCAACAATCTCGCCAAACCAGCGGACATAAGTATCGCGATCAATCTGACCTTCCACTAAGTGTGGATAATTCTGTTCAATGGTGTCATCGGCAAGCTTTTTAAGTAACGCCTGCTCGCCGCGCTGGGCAAATATCTCAAAAGAGCCAAACCGAACAAATGAGCGAGCCACCCGGCACACTACCGCTCCCGGCTCTTGCTGAGGGTGCCCGTCGTAAAACATATCACGGGTGACCTTATCGCCGGTCAGTACCAAACTGAGTGCACGAGTGGTGGGAATACCCAGGTGGTGCATGGCCTCGCTGCAAAGAAACTCACGAACGGATGAACGTAAAACCGCTAAACCGTCGGCATGGCGCGAATAGGGAGTACGCCCAGCGCCTTTTAACTGCAAGGTCCAAAGCTCACCGCCGGCATTGACCTCACCTAAGTTTATCGCCCTGCCATCGCCTAGTTGGCCGGCCCAATGGCCGAATTGATGGCCGCCATAGCACATAGCGTAGGGTTGCATATCCGGCAGTAATTGCTTACCCGAGAACACATGGCTAAATGCCTCGGTTTGACACAATTGTTGGGAGAGGCCCAGTAATTGTGCTACCTCTGGGGTATAAGCGACGCTTAGGGGGGCGGAAGCAGCGCGCGGGGTGGCGTCACTGTAACAGGCGCCAAATACTTGGCGAGAGCTGTCATCACCACTGTGATCACCGGGCAATGCCTGAATAAAGCGATTGACGATTGGCAAGCTTTGAGCCAGTTGTTGCAGATCACGATCCAGCATAATTCCTCTAGCATGCGACATATTGGGATATTGTAACATTTCAGCACACGCCGCCCCTGGCTTTAAAATCATCGCAGACGATGCTTGACGGCGCCCACTTTCAAACTTAATCTAACCGGCCTTTTATCCTGTTTCGGCTGCCTAATTTATGACCTATTGCGTTGCTATTACCATGGACGCTGGCCTGGTATTCTGCTCTGACTCCCGCACCAATGCCGGAGTGGATCAAGTCAGCACCTACAGCAAAATGTTCCACTTCAAAATTGCAGACGAACGGGAACTGATTATTCTATCGGCTGGTAATTTGGCCACCACGCAGGCTGTCGTCTCACAGGTTAAACGAGATATTCGCGACGAGGCACTCACCAGCTTAAAAACGCTCCCGGACATCAGCGAAGCGGCGAGCTATTTAGGTGAGATTAGCCGCCTAGAGCAAGAAAAACACTCAAGCGTAGGCGGACCCAATGCCGGTGCTAGCTTTGAAGCTAGTTTTATCATCGGTGGGCAAATCGGTTCGGATAAACCCCGTTTGGCCATGGTCTACCCACAAGGTAATCATATTACCACCTCCAAAGACACACCCTACTTACAAATCGGTGAGAGTAAATACGGCAAACCTATTCTCGATCGTATTCTCAACCGCACCACGTCTTTGGAAAACGCTTCACGCTGCGCTCTAGTATCGATGGACTCAACTATGCGCAGCAATCTCACCGTCGGCCCACCTATTGAGCTGGCGGTTTATCCAACTGACAGTTTTGCAACCACCCGCTTTCGATACGACGATGACGATGATTATTTGCGCGATTTGAAAAAAGCATGGGATCAATACCTCATTGAGGCGTTTGACCGTCTCCCCCCTTTGCAATGGTCTGATGCTCAATCACCTGGTGAATAAATTTTAGCTTGTCGGCAATTTTAGGTGTGATCATAAAGGGATAGGCATCAGCCAGCCCCATACTGCGATTCAATGCATTGAGTTTTACGGCAAAATCAAGCCATGTATCGATGGCTTTTTCTGCATCTACCCGTCCATTTTTTTGCAGTGGCTCAACCAATTTAAAATGTATGGCGGTATCCAGGGTATCGAAAATATGTAGGTAATGCGCCCATGTTTCTGCCCAATCTTCCAGCGGATGAGATACGGCGTAGGCACTAATATACGAATCCTGCCAAAAGTCAGGTGGCGGGTTTTGGTAATGGTTATTTAATGCCTGCTGATAATCAACAGTGGGGTCGCCGAAGAGTTCCTCAAAGCCTGCACGCCACGGAGTGTTAGCCACTAATATTTCATAATAATAATGGCCTATTTCATGACGAAAGTGGCCTAAAATCGTTCGATAATGCTCACCCAGCTCTTCTTTAACACTCTCGCGATAGGCATCATCGGCCTCGGCCAAGTTAATAGTGATTAAACCACTACTGTGACCCGTGGCGACAAAACTTTCCGCATAGGCCGGATTGGTCCGGGCATCTTCCAAAAACTCAAATGCTAAACGTACCTGCGGGTTGGCGACGGATTGTATAGGCAGCCCCAAATTTAACAGCGAGTATATGACATGACGCTTGGCCGCCTCTAACTTGCCCCAACGACTGATATTTTCCACCGACACCAAATCTGGCACCGTTCGATTGAGCTGGCATGAGAGACAGTAACGGTTCTCCGCACCTTTTTTTACCAGCCAGTTGCACGCATTATAATCGTAATAATTCTGGCAATAGTTATAGTCTTGACCATCATCGTGAAGCCAGCCCTCAACATCGGGAAAAGCTCGCATGGACAATGTGTGCGAATCGAACCCTAATCGACGCCCACAAACCAAACATTGGTTGTTGAAAAAGAAAACCTGATTGCCACACTTACAGTGAAAATCTCTCACGGGGCCACCTGAGCCTGGGGTAAAAACCAGGTAGTGGCTATTGCCGAGTGCACCTCACCAATACTGGCTTGAATAGACTCGATATGTTCTTCTAAACCGGACTCTAATAGTTGGGGGATATCGGCTGTTTTCAATTGCCGCTTAACGCTTACCAGCACTCTCTGTGGGTCATCGCTATTCGGCAGGCGAGAAAACGATTCGCTCAGCTCACTCAAGCAGTGCTCAACAGCACGCGGAAAGAGCGGATCCTGGAGCAAAAACATAACTACATCTTCGGCATTTACTCGATCTAAAACATGTTGCCGATACATCTGATAACCACTTAACGAGCGCAACACACTCATCCATAAAATATTTTCAAACGGTTCATTGGCTTCTATTTCCGTTAATGCCTTGGTCAGAATACGCCGGGTGCCCACATCGACAATACGCGACGTCATATCTGCACGCTCAAGATTACAGCCCAAGCGCAAAAAACCATACGCATCGTTATGACTCATGCAGCCCGCTAACATACCGGAAAACTGCTGAACTTTTACAATCACCTCTTCAAGAAGGGCCTGCCTTTCACCTCGAGCAATGCCCTTAGGGAGTCTTTCTTTCAGGTATAGGTACAAATCATTAACAAGCGTATACACCTCTGAAGGCATAATTTCTCGAGTGATTCGAGCATTTTCCCGCGCACAGGTAATGGAGCTTATAAGTGAACTGGGGTTATTCTGATCGGCTAATAAAAAGCGCATAACCGCACGTTCATCGGCGCTATCCAAATCACGTCGGTAAAAATCACTGCCGCCACTGATATCGATCAGCGTCCCCCAGCCGACGCTGACACCGCGTGGCAAATCCAGCAGTAGCTTAGTATTTACATCCACCAAACGGGCAACATTTTCACAGCGCTCCATATAGCGCCCCATCCAATAAACACGCTCCGCTACTCGTGACAGCATTATTTTTCCTCCTCAGAAACTATCCAGGTATCTTGGCTACCGCCACCTTGGCTGGAATTCACGACATAGGAGCCTTTTTTCATTGCCACTCGAGTGAGGCCGCCGGCGGTAACGCAACTGGTGCGACCTTGCAAAACAAAAGGTCTTAAATCTACATGGCGAGGCTCGGCATTTTTACTTTCTAATATTGGATTGGTCGACAAGGCAATTAATGGCTGCGCCATATAATTGCGCGGCGATGCTTTAATCAATGCAGCAAATTCATCGCGCTCTTTCTGACTGGCCTGCGGTCCAATGAGCATGCCATAACCTCCCGATTCATTAGCCGGTTTAACAACGAGCTTATCGAGGTTTGCCAGTACATATTCGCGCTGCTCTTCATCAATACACAAGTAACTTGGCACATTGGGCAGTATGGGCTCCTCGCCAAGATAGTATTTGATCATATCTGGTACAAATGTATAGATAACCTTATCATCCGCAACACCAGCCCCAGGAGCATTGGCAATAGCCACGTTACCTTTTTGCCACGCGCGCATTAGGCCAGGCACACCCAGCACAGAGTCAGCATTAAACACTTCAGGGTCGAGAAACAGATCATCAATACGGCGATAAATAACATCCACTCGCGCCAGGCCATTGATGGTCCGCATAAAAACGTAATCATCCTCCACCACCAGGTCGCTGCCCTCGACCAGCTCGACCCCCATTTGTTGAGCCAAATAGGAGTGTTCAAAATACGCCGAGTTGTATATGCCCGGTGTCAAGACAACAACTTCGGGAAACTCTAATGGGCGAGGCGAAATAGCCGCTAAGGTATCGAATAATTGGTTGGGGTACTCGGTGACAGGTAAAATATTGTGATTTTCAAATAACTCAGGGAAAATTCGCTTTGTCACCCGACGATTTTCCATCATGTAAGACACGCCCGATGGCACTCGCAAGTTATCCTCCAAGACGTAAAAACTGCCGTCTTTATCTCGTATCAAGTCGCTGCCGCAAATGTGTGCCCACACCCCTAAAGGTGGTTTCATTCCTACACATTCGGGGCGAAAGTTGACAGAATCAGTGATTAACTCGGCCGGCATTATCTTGTCTTTGATGATGTTCTGCTCGTTGTAAATATCATCAATAAAACAATTGAGGGCCGCTAGGCGCTGAATCAAGCCACGCTCTGTTTTGAGCCATTCTTTGTGTGAAATCACCCGAGGTATAATATCGAAAGGCCAGGCGCGATCGATGTTACCCGCCTCAGAATATATCGTAAAAGATATACCCATGGTTTTGATAGCGAGTTCTGCAGAATGTCTACGAGCCGTAATTTCCTCACTCGACAAGCCCGATAAGTACTTCGCCAAATTGCGGGTCACTTTTCGCGGATAACCGGGCGAGCTGATTAATTCATCGTAAAACTCACCACCATCGTACTCACGCCAATCAATTTGCATAATAGCTCCCAGATTCTGCTCTGAATGAAAACAGCGACGCCTATACCTATACAGCAAGCGCTTAACTCAACAAGCATAAGTCACGCCAAGACGATGCGCCATTTTATCGCCCCACTAGGGTAGACCCATAGATTCTTCCTACCGACTATACGCCTTAATCCGACGCAGAGGCACCAAAACGGACCAAAATAACAAACTGGGCCACACCTGCACTCTAGACGGGGGCGACGCTTGCTTTATACTGATGCCATGAAAGCGAAAAGCCGATTCAAAAAGTTTATGCAAGCGCCCTTCGATGTCTGTTACAAGCAATTTCGAATGGGTGCCATGACTTTTTTTTGTGGCATGGTCACGATTTATATTGCCTCGCAGAGCCTTGAGCCGTCATTACAACAGGAGCTGGTTACTTTAGTAGGAGTAGCACTGGTCGCGATTGGCTTTGTGGTTGCTATGCTTGCACAAGGAAGGATTCTGTTCAGTCGACTGTATCATTTTTGGCATGACTCCCATCGTTGAGCGCGCCCGGCAGCTTACACAACGCATAAATATCAAAGCGACTGGTTTTTCCTTCTAAGGTATAACTGGGTGGTGTATCCGCAAGATTGGGCGCCTTGCGTGGGCGCTTCACCACAACCCGGTAACGAGCCAACCCCAACGCTTGCTGCAATAGCTCGTCGGCGTCCTGATCTCCTCCCACCAGGGTGTGAAAGGCCTGCATCTCTTTTTTTACCTGCGCCGCTTTCTGTCTTTCTGGGAACATAGGGTCCAAATAAACCACATCGGCTTTGCTAGCTCGCGTCATAAACAAACGCGCATCGGCCTCAAGCAGCTGCATACGACCAATAATAGCCGCTAGGGTCGCGTCTGCACTGATTTCAGCTCGGGACAGCCCGTCTTGTAGCAGAGCGTGCACAACCGGGTTGCGCTCTAGCAATTGCACATCACACCCCAAGGTGGCCAACACAAAAGCATCGCGCCCCAGCCCTGCGGTAGCATCGAGCACACGGGGCATCACGTGGGCGCTGATACCACACGCTTTGGCGATCATTTGCCCCTTACCGCCGCCGAACTGACGCCGGTGATTAACCGCCCCACTGGCAAAGTCGCACCGAATAGGCCCGGGAGCTTTGCGCCCCGTATAAGCCAAGGCCACACCCGTATGATCGTACACTAAGGCAAAATCGACATGGGTTAGGTCGCTGGGTTGAATATTGCTCAATAGCTCAACCCCCAGCAACTCAGACATACGAGCTGCCTGTGGGTACTGCATTTTGTGATTACAAACGATAATAGGGTAAGACATAAGGGGCTCCTCTACCCCTTATATTATCAAACCGAAGTGGTTAATTACGATTGTGGAATCAAATCAATTTCCACTCGACGGTTTTGTGCCCGGCCGCTAGAGGAGGCATTACTGGCTATCGGATAGCGTGAAGCATAGCCCTCAGAGCGCAATCGAGAGTAACTTACCCCTTGTTGCGCCAAGTACTCTTTAACACTTTGCGCTCGTCTTTCGCTGAGCAACTGATTGTACTGGCTTGAACCGGTAGAATCCGTGTGACCGGTGATTTTCACATTGGTTTTTTGATACTCGCTTAATACGGTTGCCACGGAGCTCAGTACACTGTGAAATTCACTCCGAATCGTATATTGGTCAGTAGCAAAGGTAATGTTGCCAGGCATAATCAGAGAAATAGTGTCGCCCTCGCGCTGTACTTGCACTCCACTGCCTTCGAGCTGTTGTTTTAGCGCCGCCTCTTGACGATCTTGGTAGAGGCCAATACCACCGCCGATGGCACCGCCTGCCAGAGCGCCTGTTACCACGCCTTTTTCACGATCATTTTTACTGGCCGATGCCATGCCTACCGCTGCGCCGGCAATGGCGCCTACAACAGCGCCTGTGGTAGCGCTAGAGGTTTTTTTCTCACCGGTATAGGGATCAGTGGTCGTACATGCTGTGAGGGCGAACAAGGTGGTATAGGCGATCAAACGTTTCATAAAATTTCCTACCTAAAACTTACGATTAAATTGGGGCCAATAATACTACGCAGAGTACAACTTTATCGAGTCGCAGTTAACAACGCCTCACAAGCATAAAAGTTTTACCCTAGCGTAGTGCCTCGGGCCATATACTGTCACAATACACGCAGACCACTTAACCGAAACTGAATATTTTTGAGCTCATCAACTATGTCACGCATCCTTTGCTGTATTTGTTCCTCAACTCTTTTTTTCTTAACAGCTTGCAGTGGCTACGAAGTGTCGGTCAATGACAATGTCCTTTATAGCCCTAAACCATTGCTGGCAGACATTAAAGCGGCCGACCCAAGCTTACAGTCATGCATTCGACAGACCATTGAGGATGAAAAAATTCACACAAGCAGCCAACTCACTCGTCTGCGCTGCAGTTATGCGGGTATTGAGTCAGTGATGGGGATAGAGCAATTTTACGCCCTAAAGGAATTGGATTTATCGAACAATACTATAGAAGACTTAGGCCCCATTGGGCTACTAGGCAAGCTGACAACGCTGGATATAAACCACAATAAAATCATTGATACTAAGCCACTAATAAATTTATTACGGTTGAGCGACTTGAGATTAACCGGCAATCAAAAACTATCGTGCGATAGCTTACGCAAAGTATCGGAAACTGTGTATGAAAATAATGGCCATCTTGAACAGCCCGAACATTGTATGTAGTCGCTATCGGCTAGCCAGCAAAGGCTAAGCCTATAGTATTGCGATGCTGACGCACTACCCGCATTTTCACAGGCTCAGCATTAATCGGCCCCACTACCTTACGAAACAAAACCTGAACCTCCGTCCCCAAAGGCGGATTGGGTTGATTTTCAATCATCACTTGGGCTCCACCATCGGAAATGTCAGTGGTAAAGCCGACAATAGTACCAATGCTGGGGTGAGTCATTTCAACCCGAATGCTGCGGGTAGTTCGCTCGTGTTGACGACGCTCCATGGCGACGATATCTCCTCGATTGCGATAATGGCTTAATCTAAATATAGCAGAATTCACGCCGCTACTGCAGCGCATGCCCAGAGGTCAGCTCTATCCAGCTAAAACCTTCATCCTGACAGGCATAGCACACCTGTTTAACGTTTTCCGTCACTGGGCTTAAAGCCGCTTGTGCAGCGGCCAAAGAGTTGTTTTTTTGGCTGATATGAGCGATCACCAGCGCCTGCAGTTTTTCCGTATTGACGCGCTGTAAAAACCCCGCCGTTTGTTGATTACTCAGGTGCCCCCAAGCGCCTCCTACCCGACGTTTCAACGAGGGTGGATAAGGGCCACTCGCCAACATAACCGGATCGTGATTGGCCTCAAGCAGTAGAGCATCGCAATTGCGATAACGCTCCTCGACATGTGGCGAGATGCTTCCCAAATCGGTCAATACCCCTAGGCAAATATCGTTGGCATGAAATATAAATTGGGCAGGCTCACGCGCATCGTGCGGCACAGGAACAGGCTCAATTTTAAGTCCTGCTAGAGTGAATTCCCGATAGGCTTCAATAAGATGCAAATGGGGAATAGAGCCAAGATCGCGGCTGTGATAAGTGCCGGGAGTCATGTAAACGGGGGTTTTATAGCGCCGCGCCAAAGCGGCCACTCCTTTAATATGATCACTGTGTTCGTGAGTGACCACCAGAGCGGTTAAGTCACTGGGGTGACAGCCAAGTTTTGCCAGTCGGATCTCGGCTTCTTTCATGCTAAAACCGCAGTCTAATAATAGCGCGCCATGACTCCATTCAATGACGGTGCCATTACCTTGACTGCCGCTGCCGAGCGAGGCAAACCTCATAATGAGCTCAATCGCCAGATCGCCCAGGATTAAATTAGGTTAGTTCGTAACACCGTTAACAGTTGGCGAGCCAAACGTGGCTCAAGCCTTTTGCCGTAAGCATCGCGCAGATGAATCGTATAGTCGCCACTGCCACCTTTTACAAACAGCAAATAACCGGGCGCATCTGGAAATTGGCTTTCCTTTTCAGGTGCCGACAACGGGGCTGTCACAAAAGCATCGCCACTGGGAACCTGCGTTAATAACTGCTCTACTGTATAAGGACTTTCATGGACGATTTTTTCATCACCAGAGAACCAACCACTGAACCAACCTTCGTCTTCAGCTTCGGGGGATTCAAAGTGCAAATAGTACACGTCCTGCCCTGCTGCACTGTCATAGATGGCAAAGCCATTTTCTTTCATGGCGTGAAACAGTGTTGCTTTGGCCCGGGCTTCATTAAGACGTAACTTCATAACCGGTTCGCTGGCTTCCACCACCAATCCAGATTTTGCTTCACCGCCGATCGCTTGTGCCAACAATGAGGTACCGCCTAAGGTAGCATCAGCTGCTAGGGCAGCGGCCATTTCATCCAACAACCAAGATTCCCGCTCTTTAGACGTTGACGCTTGTGGCCACTCGGCCGATTCCGGTGGTTTATCTCCGGCCACCGATTGGTGCAAAATATGAATTTCACTGGTCTCAGGTTGCACGCCCTGATCTATCTGCACCCGATATCGATCGATGGTGCTTAAATCTGTTTTGAACTGCAACCAGTGACTGTCGATAAGACCACGACTGATATCCGCGCTGGCGACATCGACATTATTCTCATTTAAGAAACTTCTCACCCGAGGCCATACTTCGCCCGGAGAAACATTCATTAACATCCAGCGCTCTTCACCTAAACGTTGAATTTTAATGTTTTCTTGCATTAAATTCGTTGCCAGTGGCTCTGGCCGCGGGACATCATTGTCATAGCTGGTCGTCTGCTCAAAGTCAGTTTCGATCAGCGGGGGTATTGGATAGAGCTTACCCAAACGCTGGTCGCTCATCCCCTCGGGGACTTTAATCGGCGCGATTTTATCGGCCTTTTGATAATCGCCACCACGGTTGCGAAAATAGCCGTCGTCGCCACCGAATACGCCGCAGGCAGAAACCAGCAACATCAAACTAAATACCCCAACCCGTCGAGCTAATGTTTTTATCATAGTGACAATTTCAATTCCGCTTAAATCAAGTCTGCATTGTGCAGTGCCGCTCGCACCTGCTCATGGTATTGCTCGGACAAAGGCGTCAAAGGCAATCTGATACCGTTTTTGCACACACCCATCTCCACGAGTGCCCACTTAACCGGTATCGGGTTTGCCTCCAAGAAAAGCGCTTTATGCAGAGGCATTAACTCGGCGTTAATCAGTCGAGCTGCCTCGGCGTTTCCGGCAATGGCTAACTCACACATTTGAGCCAGCTTACCGGGTATGACATTCGCCGTGACAGAAATATCCCCATGACCGCCAAGAATCATCAATTCTACTGCGGTTTCATCATCACCCGAGATGATTTTAAAGCCTTCTGGGGCATGATCGATAATAGCTTTGGCTCGATCCATATCGCCGGTGGCTTCTTTAATACCGATGATGTTAGGTATTTTTGCCAGTTCCAGCACGGTTTCAGGCTGCAAATCCACGGCGGTGCGGCCCGGCACATTGTAGAGAATTTGAGGGATGTCTACCGCCTCAGCAATGGCTTTATGGTGCAAGTACATGCCCTGCTGGGTGGGTTTGTTGTAATAGGGAGCAACCAGCAAACAGGCGTCAGCTCCAGCCTCCTTGGCCCCCCGGGTCAGCTCAATAGCCTCTGAGGTTGAGTTCGCACCAGTGCCGGCAATAACCGGAATACGGCCCGCTACCCGCTTGACCACAAACTTAATCACTGCAAGGTGTTCATCCACATTCAAAGTGGCCGACTCGCCAGTGGTACCCACCGCCACAATGGCGTGTGTGCCCTGCTCTAGGTGCCAATCCAGCAGGTGGGCTAAGCCATCCCAGTCAAGACTGTTATCGCCATGCATCGGGGTTACCAGGGCAACCATACTGCCTTGAATCATAGTTACTCCAAATCGGTAGGCGCACCGGGCGGTCGCCACTTTCGACCGAGGCGATTCACCTCGATCACAGGTTTACAATTTGGCGTCATGTTACGCACCGCTGGGGGTAGAGACAAGCGCCCGTTAGCTCTTTTTAAACTCCAACATCCGCCGCAATGGACGCATGGCCATTTCAGCGAGTTCGGCATCGACAAAAATCTCATTGTCGGTACGATCAAAAACATCCGCCAGATTGTCCAGCGCGTTCAACGCCATCCATGGGCAGTTAGCACAGCTGCGACAAGTGGCTCCACTACCAGCGGTAGGCGCCACATGGAACGTTTTATCCGGGCATCGCTGCTGCATTTTGAAGAAAATACCCTGGTCTGTTGCCACAATCAGTTCTTGATTGGGCAATGTTTCAGCGGCCTGAATCAGCTGGGAGGTGGAGCCCACCACGTCGGCCAGCTCAACCACACTTTGCGGAGACTCTGGATGAACCAACACTGCCGCTTCAGGATATAGGGTTTTTAAATCCTCAATGCCTTTGGCTTTGAACTCTTCGTGCACAATACAGGCCCCATCCCACAACAATACGTCTGCGCCGGTCTGCTTTTGCACATAAGAGCCCAGATGCTTATCGGGCGCCCATAAGATTTTTTCACCATTTTTATCCAAGTAATCAACCACATCCAGCGCGATACTGGAGGTCACCACCCAGTCGGCACGCGCCTTAACGGCGGCAGAGGTGTTGGCGTACACCACCACGGTTCGGTCCGGGTGCTGGTCGCAAAACGCGGCAAACTCATCTGCAGGGCAACCAATGTCCAGTGAGCAGGTAGCCTCCAGGGTTGGCATCAGCACGCGCTTGTGGGGGGTCAGAATTTTGGCCGTCTCCCCCATAAACTTCACCCCGGCCACAATCAGGGTATCGGCTGGGTGCTCTTTGCCGAAGCGTGCCATTTCCAGCGAGTCGGCAACGCAGCCGCCAGTTTCCTCAGCCAATTCCTGAATTATAGGATCGGTATAGTAGTGCGCCACCAACACCGCATTGTGCTGGGTTAGCAGGGCTTTAATTCGCGCCTTGTAGTCACTCCTTTCTTGCTCACTTAATTGCGCGTGAGGGTTAATGCCAGCCAGGTGCTCCACCACGACCTGACGGTCAGCGGCGAGAGACTCGATTTTGGCGGTTTCAATAACGTCACTGGACATAATGTAATTACCCAAATAGCCCCGCAGATTGTGCGGGACGGGTTGAACTATAAGCGGGGCATTCTACCACAGCACCCGCTTTTTTCGCTCTATTCACCCGCGCGCAGACTGAGCGCAAAGCAAAAAAAAACGCCAAGCCCCAAGGGCTCGGCGTTTTATATGGTGGGTCGTGCGCGACTCGAACGCGCGACCAATTGGTTAAAAGCCAACTGCTCTACCAACTGAGCTAACGACCCATAAAACTGACATACACTGTAATTCTAGTAAACACTTAAATCGGCAGCGCTCAGTAAACTGCCAATCTTTGAAAATGGTGGGTCGTGCGCGACTCGAACGCGCGACCAATTGGTTAAAAGCCAACTGCTCTACCAACTGAGCTAACGACCC
>NZ_JAUOSC010000499.1:0-336 GCF_030548285.1 Gilvimarinus sp. 1_MG-2023 | reverse complement strand
GCTCAGAGTATCGTCACGAGTGCTCTGACGGCCGTCAGTTGACGGCAGATCCAGCAGCGAACAAGTCAGCCCGGCTTGTGCCAGCCAGGTCGCTCCCATATCCCCAGGGCAGCTGACAAACTGGCACTGATCCTTCAGCGGAGCCAGTCGCTGCAGAGTCTGCAACGTCCGTAATCCGGCCTTTTTTTCAGCCCCCAATGCCAGCGCCTGGGCAATAGTCTCCGCACCATCACTGCCTTTCAGACCCACCGACCCACCGATTCCAGCCAATGGATTGACAATCAAGCCCAGTCGAATCATATCGTTCCCGTTGCGGTAAAAGTCATGATTATAACC
>NZ_JAUOSC010000498.1:0-336 GCF_030548285.1 Gilvimarinus sp. 1_MG-2023 | reverse complement strand
GATTACCAAAGAAGCGCCTAACTACCGCCTTGGTGACTGATTCGTGTATCTCTCTGGCTTGTGTGCGGTTGCTATGCGCGCAAGCCCGGGAGGAGCCACCCCACAGGGGGCAAGCGCTACGGATTATATGGATTAAAAGAGAGGGGATTAACGTCCCCTTTTTGCATTTTACATTGAACTGAACATTCACCCAGGGCCAAGGCCCGGTTTTCATGGATACCCTATGTCTCAAGATATCCACGCCCAGAAAATTCTGATTCTGGATTTTGGCTCCCAATACACCCAACTGATCGCCCGTCGTGTGCGCGAAATCGGTGTGTTCTCGGAAATTCGTGC
>NZ_JAUOSC010000497.1:0-336 GCF_030548285.1 Gilvimarinus sp. 1_MG-2023 | reverse complement strand
ACACCAGGCTGCCCACCGTTGCAAACAAACCCAACCAGACATCAAACATATAGATTACCGCCAGATACACCGGCACCCAGGGCGCATCAAAAAACGCCAGCAAGGGGCTGCCGGTCAAAAACTGACGAATACCGTTAAGATCACCCAACGACTGGTTGGCGTTAAAGCCGCCCTTGCGCAAACTGGCAATAAAAGACGACGAATACACCTGTTGACTGAGCTGAATATCCAACTTTGTGCCCAGCCGCACCAGCACCCGACTACGAATAAACTCCAGCGCTGCCATTAACAGATACAAGCCCAGCAAGATCAGACTGAGCATCAACAGCGTCATAC
>NZ_JAUOSC010000496.1:0-337 GCF_030548285.1 Gilvimarinus sp. 1_MG-2023 | reverse complement strand
GCACAGCGCAAGGCGCGCTGGGCAATCAAATGAGCAGGGGCATTGGCGGGGAAGTGAACATCGGCAACCTGGGTATCCAGGCTTTGCGCCAGATGCTGATCGGCTGGCGGAGCAATGACGCTGGCATCGTCACCTATACCAAGCAGAGTGGTCGCATCTGTCGGATACCCCTGAGTAAAACAGCGCTGTATCAGTTCAAATTCAGAACTGCCGGGCTGTTGTCTGCTCACTGCTCCTGGTTGTCTCGCCGTTGGGCGCCACCACGGGCACCTCGGATTTCAACGCCCCGTTCGCGCTGGGCCAGCTTGTCGAGGACGCCATTGATGTACTTGTGGCC
>NZ_JAUOSC010000495.1:0-337 GCF_030548285.1 Gilvimarinus sp. 1_MG-2023 | reverse complement strand
CCGTTTGTCGACAGGTGAAATGGAAGAGGTCGTGGCTGGGCACTCAGCAGTGGCGGAGTGTGCTGTTATTGGCCAAACCAGTGACTTGAAAGGTGAAGAGCCGCTGGGTCTGATCCTGCTTAAAGATGGTATCGACGTTGACGAAGGTGAGTTGCAGCGTGAGCTGGTGAAACGTGTTCGTGACCAGATTGGTGCGGTCGCCAGTTTCAAACATGCGGTTGTTGTACAGCGTTTGCCAAAAACCCGTTCCGGCAAAATCATGCGTCGTATCTTGCGCAAGATTGCAGCCAATGAGCACGATGCTCTGGGAGATGTATCTACTCTGGCGGATCCGACC
>NZ_JAUOSC010000494.1:0-337 GCF_030548285.1 Gilvimarinus sp. 1_MG-2023 | reverse complement strand
GGATGAACTGTTTGATCAGGCCGTTGCCTTTGTAACAGAGTCAGGCAAATGTTCCACCTCTGGGGTGCAGCGCAAATTGCGGATTGGCTACAACCGCGCTGCCCGTCTGGTCGAAGCCATGGAAGCCGCCGGGGTGGTGAGTCCACCAGCCCATAATGGCAGTCGGGAAGTGTTGGCTGCGGCAGCACCGGAGCGACCGTTTTAAATACAATGCTCTCCGAGCGGCACGTATGGCTTATTCGTAACATATTATGAGGATGTCTTTTTTGTATCTTGAATATTTTTTTCGCCCGCTGGTCGGGGTGTCTGTCGTACTGGCTGCGACCCTGTTCCATCC
>NZ_JAUOSC010000493.1:0-337 GCF_030548285.1 Gilvimarinus sp. 1_MG-2023 | reverse complement strand
GTGTATAACCAGGCAATGATGCTGGTGAGAGACAAAAAATTTGAACAGGCCAATCAGGCATTCGGACGCTTTGTTGAGCAATATCCCGAGGATGAACTGGTGGCCAATGCCTGGTACTGGAACGGTGAAGTGTATCTGGTACGGGGTGAGTATCCGTCAGCATTGGAAAGTTTCCGCACGGTGATTGATGATTTTCCTGATCACAGCAAGGCGGCCGATGCGACTTATAAATATGCAGTGACCCTGCACAAATCCGGTGATACTGCGGCAGCTCAACACTGGTTGGAGACTATCCAGGAACGTTATGCGACGTCTTCTCCTGTAACGGTGCGTCAGG
>NZ_JAUOSC010000492.1:0-337 GCF_030548285.1 Gilvimarinus sp. 1_MG-2023 | reverse complement strand
CCTTTACCACGGTCGCCGAACTGGTGATGCAAGCCTTTACCTACGAGCTGTATCAGGTGCTGGGGATCTTTATTCCCCTGATCGTCACCAACTGCGCGATACTGGGCCGCGCTGATGCCTTTGCCTGCAAAAATCCTATCCTTCCCTCCATCGTCGACGGCTTTATGATGGCGTTGGGCTTTACCGCCGTCCTGGTGGTGCTGGGTGCCATGCGTGAAATACTGGGTCAGGGTGTGATTTTCTCCAATATGCAGCTGCTGTTTGGAGCGGATGCCGCACACTGGAAAATAGAGCTGTTCAGCGATTACCCGGATTTTCTGTTTGCGATTCTGCCACC
>NZ_JAUOSC010000491.1:0-338 GCF_030548285.1 Gilvimarinus sp. 1_MG-2023 | reverse complement strand
GTGTCTTTGTGGCGTTGTTATTGGCTGAGCGTTTATGGCGGAAACAGTGGAAAAAGCCGTTGGCCTGGACTCGGGTAGCGTAGCAACGGGTATTACAATGCTGAATTATTGAAAATGACCGCTAATTGTCATCAAAGTGAAAAGAATAGTTGACGGCAATATGGATATCCCTATAATGCGCGCCTCCCTACTGCTGATGCAGCAGGGAATGGGGCAAGACTCATCGTTATTGGATGAGTCAGCTTCAGTTCTGGTTTGGCAATCTATCCTTTGGATCTGAACCGCCAGCCAGAAAAAACGGATTTAAGGGTTGAATTACTGATTTATCAGTGTATTAT
>NZ_JAUOSC010000490.1:0-338 GCF_030548285.1 Gilvimarinus sp. 1_MG-2023 | reverse complement strand
CACGTTGAGCACACAGGTTATACGGCAGTTCGTGCCGTCGATTCAGGATGGGTCTACGGTGTCGCGAAACCGTTGCATATTGGGCAAAAGACAGATATTTGTGAAAGGCGTATTCGAAATGCAAGTGAAAAGCTGGTCTGTGTTTCTCGCGTAACGATTGCCGTGTTTGAGACTCCGCCACAGTATAAGCCTCAGGATAACAATATGGCTTGTTACATATTACATAGACATTCGGATTCTTTCTGCAGGAGGCCGCAACCTTGCTCTTGTTGCTCTTGTTGCTCTTGTTGCTGTCTGTTGTTGAGAAACGGTCTGAAATAGCCGCGACGGCTGTAGAG
>NZ_JAUOSC010000049.1:0-614 GCF_030548285.1 Gilvimarinus sp. 1_MG-2023 | reverse complement strand
GCATTACAGCAGTCGGGTTCGTCGTGGTGTGGTGCATCAAAAGATTCTTGAGGAAGCGGGTAGCCGCTATGCCGATATTATTGTGATGATGGCGCAGAAACCCGGTCAGGGTCGTTATAGTATCGGTTCGAATGCTGAGCGTGTGGTGCGTCATGCCAAGTGCAGTGTGATGGTGGTGCGAGAAGGCTAGTGCCTGTACCGCCCAGGTTGTCGGCCAGTTCTAGAGCAGGCGATGGCCAATACCGTTGTAGATCATATCTGCCAGTTGCTGCGCCAGTTCGGCTGGTTGCTGGCGGATGTTACCGGAGATAATGCCGGAAATAATGCCGATGGTGGCGGAGCCATAGAAGGTAGAAATCAGCAGGATATCATCTTCGCTGGGTGGTTCGTTGAAGCTGCGACTGGCCCCGCGGCGGAAGAAATCGGTGTTCTGGTTCAGGATCCGTTGCAGGGCCTGCTCTCCGGCCCGGCCGGACAATGCCAGTTGTAGCAGGGTATCGTCCGGGCAAAGGGTTTCCAGCAGATGCTGGATAAAGTCCACCAGGCGATCCGGTTCCGGGGTGCCTTCATCTTCGAGAAAGTTCTGGAACAGTTGCTCGCGCTGCGCCAGCCAC
>NZ_JAUOSC010000489.1:0-338 GCF_030548285.1 Gilvimarinus sp. 1_MG-2023 | reverse complement strand
GGCGTCAGTGCATCCACTGCGCCACTAATCCAGACAACCGCCGGGAATGCTGCTGCACTGCCATGGCCCGGCTGTCAGAACCCAACGCTACCTGGTGCAACTGCAGACCCAGCAACTCATGGGCCAGACGAGCAATTTCCTCCCGGTTCGCCGATGTGAGCGACCCGTTATCCCTTGCCAGTAACATCAGCGCCACCAGCTGCGATGGCGACCAGTCGGCCCCTCGTAATGGGGCATTGACGGACCGCGACAACAGATACCGGGACAGTGACGAGACGGCCTCCGGCGACGAAACACCACTGGGCTGCCATTGCCATAAACCGTGGCCCAGTTGCAAC
>NZ_JAUOSC010000488.1:0-338 GCF_030548285.1 Gilvimarinus sp. 1_MG-2023 | reverse complement strand
TCCAGAGACAGATCGGCAAAAAAATGCTCAAGCGTCAGCTGGCGCATATCAGGCAGCCAGATCCAGCTGTCATCCTGACTCTGGGTTACCCAGCCCGCCAACTGAAAACGCTTCAGCAGCGCCGACAATTCCGCGGCCGGAATCCTGCGCAAACGGCGGCGCAATTCGTTTTCAGTCATGCCTTTTCCCCCTTGTTGTCCCTGATACAGGGTCGCTGCCAGCGCCAGCCGTTGCCGTAATGGGTCTTGCGATGAAAGCGACTCCGGATGACTGAGCGCATACGTCAGCTCCGCCCCAAACAGCAGCAACATCCAACTGAGATACGTCCACAGCAGAAA
>NZ_JAUOSC010000487.1:0-338 GCF_030548285.1 Gilvimarinus sp. 1_MG-2023 | reverse complement strand
TGGCTGTACCGATATTACCCATACCGGCATGAAGGGAGACGCCGGGTTTATCTTCCGGGGTGGCATGATTACCGCCTGCGCCTTTTTCATGATCTGGTGGCAGGTTATGAGTACCTGGTTGGCCGGGCACAGTCATCGACTGACTTTAGCCATCATGCAGTTTTTTGGTGTGCTGGCGGCTTTGGGGCTGCTGGTTGGTACTGCGGTTTTATTACCGGACAAGTCAGCAACTCACTGGGGTGTGCATGTCCGTGGCGCCAATCTGTTTTTTCAGGGCATGTTGGTGGCGCTGACGATTAACTATGTATTGATCTGGCGTGGCCGCAGGCGGGGTTTGC
>NZ_JAUOSC010000486.1:0-339 GCF_030548285.1 Gilvimarinus sp. 1_MG-2023 | reverse complement strand
ATCTCAGCCGATTTCACCGAGCGGTGTTTGCCGGGTGATGGCAGCGACCGCCTGATGACTGATACGGCGTTCTGCTGAAATTGCATAAAACTCCTGCATCAGTTCTTTGACTGTGCCGACGCAGCGCACCTGGTATTTGGCGCAAATTTCTTCGCGAATGACATCGGGTGCAAAAAAGTAGCCATGGCCCTGGCTACCAAAGGCTTTTAACAGTGCCGAGTCGTCAAATTCTCCGGCAATTCTGACGGCGATACCGGTATGGTTAAACCAGCTCAACAGGTCGGTACGTAAGCCGGAGGCGGTGTCGGTGGGCAGCAGAACCGGGGCTTCGTTTAGCAT
>NZ_JAUOSC010000485.1:0-339 GCF_030548285.1 Gilvimarinus sp. 1_MG-2023 | reverse complement strand
CTGCAGCCCCCAAAGGCAACTGGTTAACCCGCTTGCGGCAATCCTGCAGGCGGGCGTAGTCCCGTTCCAGCATCGCATTCCAGGCCAGCAGGTGATGACCAAAGGTGACTGGCTGTGCGGTTTGCAGGTGGGTGAAGCCCGGCATGATGGTGTCGGCTTCCCGCTTGGCCAGTTCAATCAGGCCTTGTTGCAGGCGGGTCAGTTCGGCACTGATCAGATCGATTTCATCACGCAAGTACAGGCGGATATCGGTGGCAACCTGATCGTTACGGGAGCGGCCGGTGTGCAGTTTTTTGCCGGTGATACCGATCTTGGCAGTCAGTGCGGCCTCGATGTTCA
>NZ_JAUOSC010000484.1:0-339 GCF_030548285.1 Gilvimarinus sp. 1_MG-2023 | reverse complement strand
GGCCATGGTGCGAGACGACAAGGCATCGGTATCCACGCCTCCCAGCGCGACCTCAGCGGTACGATAGCCTTCCGTACCCGCCGGTTTGACTTGCCAGTGATGAAGCTGGTGCGCCAAGGCATCCATTTGCGCTCCATTAAGGGCAGACAAGGGTTGATCCGCCAAACTTCCAGTCGCTGCCAGCCAGCATTCCGCAATTTTTTGGGTCAGACGCTGCCCCAACCAGGTTTTGAGCAGCTGTTTCGGGCTACTGTGCTGGGACGCCCGCAGGGCTGCAGCGGCATCCATTGTGGGTAACAGGTTGATCGTCAGGCTATCGCCTGGTTGCCAGTAGCTGGA
>NZ_JAUOSC010000483.1:0-339 GCF_030548285.1 Gilvimarinus sp. 1_MG-2023 | reverse complement strand
CCGTTCACCAGGTGTGTTCTTCGATCACGACAAGGGTAAAACCCACTCGTCCGGCAAACTGCTTTATAACGCTCGCGTGATTCCTTACCGCGGCTCATGGCTGGACTTTGAGTTTGATCCGAAGGATCTGGTCTACGTACGTATTGACCGTCGTCGTAAACTGCCAGCTACCATTTTGCTGCGGGCGCTGAAGTTTACTACGCAGGAAATTCTCGAAACATTTTACGACAACGACAACTACCGTATCGACGGCGGTGGCTTGAAGCTGAAGCTGATTCCATCCCGGTTGCGGGGTGAAACGGCTGCCTTCGATATCATGGATAACGACGGCAACATCAT
>NZ_JAUOSC010000482.1:0-339 GCF_030548285.1 Gilvimarinus sp. 1_MG-2023 | reverse complement strand
CATCCAGGTTATTCACCGCCAGCGTAACGGCTTGGTCCGTGTGGTTACCCGCCCCATCAGTAGCTGTGACGGTAAAGCTGTAACTGGACTTGGTCTCATAGTCGGCATCCGCCAACAAAGTCACTTCACCGGTGCTGGCATCAATCGAGAAGTACGCCGCATCGTCGCCTGAGAGCGAGAAGGTCACACCATCAGAGATATCTGCGGAGTCATCAGCGGTGGCGGTATACACCACTTGCCCGGCACCGCTGTTTTCATCGATGGCAGTCGCGGTATCACCAGAGGTAATCGTCGGTGCGACTTCATCGAGGTTATTGACCGCCAGGGTGACGGTTTGAT
>NZ_JAUOSC010000481.1:0-340 GCF_030548285.1 Gilvimarinus sp. 1_MG-2023 | reverse complement strand
ATCGAGTTTGAACTGCAGGATATCCAGCGCCTGCTGCTGCTGCTGCTGAGTGACAAAATGATCCAGCGTGACCCGCAAGCCATGCTCAACATCACGGCGGGCTTCGCTCAACCGCCCCCGGAAATACTGCAAGCCTTGAGCATCAATCCAGGGGTAATTCTGTGGCCAGGTATCCAGCCGCGACTGATGGATTTCCGGCGCAAACATTTCGGTCAGCGAAGAACAGGCCGCTTCTTCCCAGCTGGCCCGCCGGGCAAAATTGACATAGGCATCCACCGCAAAACGGACACCCGGCAACACCAGCTCTTGCGACAACATGGTCTCGCGATCAATACCCACC
>NZ_JAUOSC010000480.1:0-341 GCF_030548285.1 Gilvimarinus sp. 1_MG-2023 | reverse complement strand
GGGTGGTGAGAAACTCAACCTGAAACAGTTTGCGTCGCAGTGGCTGGTTGTCTTGCAACTCGGCCAGCAAGCGCTGCATCAGATCGTTGATCTGTTCTGAGGCAATGGGGAAATCGAGCACTTCCAGCGGTTTTTTGCGGTCTTCCGGGTCAAACATGGCGTAAAAACAGCGGTCGCCACTGTGCCAAAGACGAAATTCGGCCCGCAAGCGAAAGTGCGTTACCCGGCTGGCAAACACTTCCAGTGCCGGGGGATCAAATTCAGACAGTCGTTGCGTCAGGGTTTGGCACTTTTGTTCCAGTAGTTGCGGGTAGTGCGCTGGCGTAACGCCGGGTTGGTAC
>NZ_JAUOSC010000048.1:0-623 GCF_030548285.1 Gilvimarinus sp. 1_MG-2023 | reverse complement strand
CATCCCAGATGATTTTGGCATTGGTGCCTTCAGTCAAAGGCCCAAGCTGATTGGCGTAATGTTTCCATTTGGCTTTTGAGGTCTGACAAATCGGTTGCCGTACTTGCCATACACTGGCGGTTTTCACCGGCCGTTCGAGATCACTGTACGCCAGCACTTGTGGCTCCCACGCCACACCAATATATTCCAGCATTCGCCGCGCCTGTCCTTCCGGGTCCTGCAACAGCTGTTCGTATTGCAGCTCCAGAATGCCATCTCCAAACAGCCCATGCCAGTGCTGCATCAGCAGGTTATGGTCTGCCAGTTGCTCGCCAATCCAACGCAGGTCATAGGCGAAGCCCATACCACCGTGCTTGGCCTGGAAATCAATAAAATAGTTGGACAGAGCAATATCACGCGGGTCTCGTCGTACCGAAATAATACGGGCGTTAGGGAAAAGGAATTTGATCAGACCAATATGTTCAAAATTATGTGGCAATTTATCGATCACAAACCGGGCATCCGGCTTGTCAGCCTGAGCCAGATCGAACAGTTCTTGCAAAATACCCTCGGCAATACCATGGCAAACATAAGGCGTCAGATCATCAACACAATCCGGATAGCGCCTGCCAGAACCGATATGA
>NZ_JAUOSC010000479.1:0-341 GCF_030548285.1 Gilvimarinus sp. 1_MG-2023 | reverse complement strand
GCCCAAGGCAACTGGTTAGTACCCGGTTTTATCGACCTCAGCAGCTATCTCAATGAGCCGGGTTATACCCAGCGCGGCACCATTGCCAGCGAAACCCGCGCTGCCGCTGCCGCCGGATTCAGCCATGTCTGCGCCCAGCCACTTACCCGTCCGGTAGCCGACAGCCCGGCGGTGATCCAGCTGATGCAGGACAAAGCCAGCAGCGCCGGATATTCGCGGTTATTGCCACTGGGAGCACTCACTCAGGGGCTGGAGGGCGAACAACTGGCCAATATGGTCAGCTTGCGTAACGCCGGTTGTATCGCCCTGAGCAACGCCCGTCAGCCAATCAAGGACAGCTA
>NZ_JAUOSC010000478.1:0-341 GCF_030548285.1 Gilvimarinus sp. 1_MG-2023 | reverse complement strand
GAACAAGACCAGTCCGGTGCTGAAACGTGGTCTGGCGCTGACGCCGGTGAAGTTCGGTATTTCCTTTACCTTGCAGCATCTCAACCAGGCCGGTGCGCTGATACATATCTACACTGACGGTTCGATACAGGTAAACCACGGTGGCACCGAGATGGGCCAGGGCTTGCACACCAAGGTCGGCCAGATTGTTGCCCAGACGCTGGGTGTCAGCCTCGACAGCATTCAGGTGACCGCCACGCGTACCGACAAGGTACCGAATACCTCACCGACGGCGGCTTCCAGTGGCACCGACCTGAACGGCAAGGCGGCGCAAAATGCCGCGCTGATTCTCAAGCAGCGGC
>NZ_JAUOSC010000477.1:0-341 GCF_030548285.1 Gilvimarinus sp. 1_MG-2023 | reverse complement strand
GTATCAAGGCCCGTAAAGGAGTCGATTGGTGAGGTTGGTTCATGGTATTGGCGGGCTCTGGCTGGCCACGGTCTTGGCGGTGCAGACCGCACCCGCCATGTCAGCCGGGACAGCACCTCAAGCTGCTTCGGTGACGCCTGCCACTGCTGTGGCCGCCGACCGTCAGCGGTTGCGTATTATTGCGCTGGCGCCACATATCGTAGAGCTGCTTTATGCCATTGGTGCCGGTGAACAGATTATCGGCACCACCGAATACGCCAACTACCCTGAGGCGGCCAATCACATTCCCCGAGTGGGGTCGTACGCTGGTTTGCAGATTGAAAAAATCCTGCAAATGAAAC
>NZ_JAUOSC010000476.1:0-341 GCF_030548285.1 Gilvimarinus sp. 1_MG-2023 | reverse complement strand
GATAAGCAAAGGCTGTTTGTCGCGCCTGTTCCAGCGGGATACCTTGTTTAGCGGCTTCCTGGAAATGGGATTGTAAAAAATTCTCGGCCAAATCAACGACCAGCGTCAGTTGTTCTTTGTGGTTGTCCAGCGCCTGCTGCCGATATTCTTCGACACCGGTATACATCTGGTCGGCAATTTCAAATACGTTATTCAGTGCCAATCGTGATGAATTACGCTCTATTTCAAATACCTGCTGTTTGATTGTCGGAACGGTATAGAAATACACAAAAACAAACACCACAAGCAGAATGCCACGAATGATCAGCGACAGCTGACGCGCCAGGCGGGCCTTGTGCGCC
>NZ_JAUOSC010000475.1:0-341 GCF_030548285.1 Gilvimarinus sp. 1_MG-2023 | reverse complement strand
ACACTGCGTAGTCAGCTGGAAAAAAAGCTGCAGCGCTCGGACCTTCGCATCAAACGTTTTATGGCGCGCTAACGCCAGGCTGGCCCATGAATGATTGTCTCAAGAGCGATTCATGCGGCTTGATTGCTACGGGAGATAGAATTTTTTCTGCTTTCGCTGGCGCAAAATGCCCACAAGCCGGTCTCTCCAGTTGTCGAAATCCATGCTAAACCCTATACTGCGCGCTTCTTTGAGTCTGCTACGAGAGCGAGATGGCCGTCGTTGATTGGGTAATATTGGCGGTGCTGGGAATCTCCAGCCTGATCAGCCTTAAACGCGGTTTCGTCCGGGAAGCCTTGTCG
>NZ_JAUOSC010000474.1:0-341 GCF_030548285.1 Gilvimarinus sp. 1_MG-2023 | reverse complement strand
GCTTTCCAGCAAACCTCCCACCAGCATCATCAGCAACTGCATGACATATGCCCCACCTGGCGTATCAAAATCCAGCTGCGGCGAAAACACCGGCGAACGCTGACCCCAGCGATCCAGATGCTGACGACAATGATGCTCGAAATCCTCCCTGTCGATACGAATCACCAACTGCGGAGAACTCCCTTGCCACATCATCGACAGAGGCTGCTCGGGTGATATCAGTGAAGCCATCTCCGGTGAGGAAATAAAACGCTGGTTACTGCACTGGATTTCAGCGTAACCCTTCATCGGAATCTGGATCAGATAAAAATTATCCAGCCGACCCGGATCAATCTGCACAC
>NZ_JAUOSC010000473.1:0-341 GCF_030548285.1 Gilvimarinus sp. 1_MG-2023 | reverse complement strand
AAATGGCGGTGTCCATTGACCAGGTATCGGCTAACGCCTCGGAATCCTCTGCGGTTGCGGAGCGGTCGGTAGCGATCGCCAACAAGGGTGCAGAAGTTGTACAGGCAACGATCAACGGCATGGATAACATCCGTGAGCAGATTCAGGAAACCTCCAAACGGATCAAACGTCTGGGTGAATCCTCACAGGAGATTGGTGACATCATCTCCCTGATTACCGATATTGCTGACCAAACCAACATTCTGTCGTTGAACGCCGCTATTCAGGCATCCATGGCCGGTGACGCCGGTCGGGGCTTCGCGGTAGTTGCGGATGAGGTGCAGCGGCTGGCGGAACGTTCA
>NZ_JAUOSC010000472.1:0-342 GCF_030548285.1 Gilvimarinus sp. 1_MG-2023 | reverse complement strand
GTGTTTCAGTGCCTGCTCGGCAAAACGCTTGGGCGAACGCTTCACCCGACGCGTGATCTCCTCCAGACTCTGGTAAGCCGCGTTGCGATCGTTCTCGGCAAAGCCTTCGTTCACTGTAATCAGAATATGTCGGGCGGTACGGATTTCGGGCTTGGCAAAACGTCCTGGATGCAGGTAATAAAACAAGGTCGCTTCGGTCGCATCAACATGCACTCCCCGGCTACCCACCAACTCCATCACCGCTTCGACCGTTAACTCCCGCAACAGACCGTCACGCAAGTCATCAGTCCCCAGCCCGTTATGCTCCAATGCTTCTTCAAATTGCGCATCGGACTCATACCG
>NZ_JAUOSC010000471.1:0-342 GCF_030548285.1 Gilvimarinus sp. 1_MG-2023 | reverse complement strand
GATCCAGATCCTCGGCATTACCATTACCATTGTCGGGCTGAGTCTACCCTGGCTGGCCCGCTCGTTGTGGGCACGGCGGCATCAGGATGGGTTGCCAAAATAAAAAGCCGGTACTCCGCCACTCATGGCGACTACACGCCTGGTCACTGGTCACTGACCGACAACAAACAACAAACAACAAACAACAAACAACCGGCATAAAAAAAGACAGTGGTGAAAAACACACACTGTCTTCTAACCAGCGGAATAACCAACAAGCAGTATCCGGTATCAGCCCAGCAAATGCACCGCCCACAAGGTGATGCCCGGGAAGATGATCATCAGAATCACCCGCAAGATATC
>NZ_JAUOSC010000470.1:0-342 GCF_030548285.1 Gilvimarinus sp. 1_MG-2023 | reverse complement strand
ACCTCTCTCACACCGAACGCAGCAACATTATTACCGGCACACCACCCAACCATGAGGGTGGCCGACCCAATATGCAGCGTTTACGAACGCCATTACCACGACAGATACAGCACTATGTACTGAACACCGGCAGGGCAACCAATGCATAACGACCACCCAATCCGCCATCTGGTCTGGTTTCGAACCGATCTGCGCGTACATGACAACCCGGCGCTGCACCATGCCATGAGAGCGGCCAGTAACGCCGATGAATCAGCATCCGTACTGGCGCTGTACTTCGTCACACCACGGCAATGGCAACAACACGGCCTCGGGCAACGTAAAATCCGCCTGATACAGAAC
>NZ_JAUOSC010000047.1:0-623 GCF_030548285.1 Gilvimarinus sp. 1_MG-2023 | reverse complement strand
GAGTCAACGTTTGCAGTATCGTTGAACCTGGTAAAAGCCGAGGTGGCCAACGCACTGGATCAAGCCGCTGCACAGTTGGATATGTATTCAGAAACGGGCAGCCCGGAGCAGTTTCGCGCCTTTTTGGACGAGGTTCAGCAAGTACGGGGCACATTCAAGATGCTCGATTTCCGTGCTGGTGAGCGTATTTGTGAGGAGTTTGCAGAAACTGGCCGGTCTGCTCGGGGTGAGCGGCTGGCGGATCAGACATTAACGGTGTTTACCCAGGCCATTGTATTCCTGAAACGGTTTGTCGATTTGCTGGGTGCCGGTTATCCATTGTCCCCCAGCTTGCTGATCCCCTCTATTAACCAGATCCGTAAAGAACGTAACGATGCGCCCCTGCCGGAAGCCTATTTCTTTCTGGTGAACCTGCGGCCTCGTGTGACGATCCCCAAGGTTGAGTCCGGCATGATGCGCTTCCCGTATCGGCGAGCGCGCCAGATGTACCAGCTGGGCTTGCTGGGCCTGATGCGTCGGCGAGGCCGGAAGGGGCCTGTGATGGTGATGTCCCGTGCCATCAGCCGTTTTGAAAAGGCGAGCCGGGGTGGTGCTTCCTGGTTGTTCTGGCATACGGTGATGGG
>NZ_JAUOSC010000469.1:0-342 GCF_030548285.1 Gilvimarinus sp. 1_MG-2023 | reverse complement strand
CTTCACCACCGGTTTCTGCACCGCTTCGGCCACTTCATCCAGGCTGTAATAATGACGGTTGATATCGCGCAGTTCGCCGGTTTGCTCCATCAGCTCGTGGTCATTTTCACCGGCCAGCAAGCCCACGTAATACACCTGTGGCGTACCAGGCGTGAAGAACTGCACGGTGCGGGCAGCGATATAGGCATCGTCGTTCTGCATCAGGGCATCGTAAAAGGTGCAGGTAAGCTGATAAATCGCACCAACACTATGAATATTGGCAGCTGAGCGGCGCAGGATCGGGTCTGCCGAGCGGTCGTTGATATTATCAATCAGGATACGGATTTTATCGTCCGGCAAGAC
>NZ_JAUOSC010000468.1:0-342 GCF_030548285.1 Gilvimarinus sp. 1_MG-2023 | reverse complement strand
GCATATGCCGTCGTACTCACGGACGCCACTGCAAACAAAGGTAGCTGCCAAGCTTTCATATCAATCCTCTCATAACTGGCTTGTATAAGTTTTACGTCTGCCAGAGTCTCTGGCGTCCAAAATTCGGGCAATTATGACCGTTACTTACAGAAATTAACAGTGAGCAAATTCCCATTCACACTAAAACACGACTCTTCGACAATATAGTTTTCAGTGTCGCCACAAGAACAGGTCATTCTCTGGTATCGCGCAATAAAACAACCCAGTCGTACATAAAATTCCAACAGCATCGTCACCAAAACCAAACTACCATACCTTGGCTTCAGAGGCTGGGTACAATGA
>NZ_JAUOSC010000467.1:0-342 GCF_030548285.1 Gilvimarinus sp. 1_MG-2023 | reverse complement strand
GATGAGGTCAGCATGAAAAAGACCGCAATCATCTCAATGGTGGCGCTGTCGAAGTAACCCATGGAGGCATCGTGGGTTGAAAATCCGCCAATCGCCACGGTGGAAAAACTGTGGCTGACGGCATCAAACGGCGTCATCCCCGCCAGCCAATAACCCAGCGCACAGGCAATGGTCAGGCTCAGATAAATATACCAGAGCGCCTTGGCGGTCTCGGTAATACGGGGTGTCAGTTTGGAGTCTTTCAGCGGCCCGGGTGTTTCGGCCCTGAACAGCTGCATGCCACCAATGCCCAGCATCGGCAGTACCGCAACGGCAAGCACAATAATCCCCATACCGCCGAGC
>NZ_JAUOSC010000466.1:0-342 GCF_030548285.1 Gilvimarinus sp. 1_MG-2023 | reverse complement strand
AACTTCCGGCACATCGTGATCCGGCTCAACGTCGGCAATCCGGTCCTTCATCCATTCCAGCACATCAAATAGCGTCGCCGGTTCATCATCGGTGGCCAGATACACCGACTCCAACGGCTCTCCGGCCAGTGCTTTTTCACACAGCAGCGTCAATACCCCCACACAATCATCGCGATGAATACGATTGGTCCACACTGGCGGCTCAGGGTCGCAGTGGCCACCATGGCGGGCTTGCTCAATCAGGCGATTACGACCCGGGCCGTAGATACCGGTAAACCGTACCGCGGTGGTCGCGATTGTGCTATTGAGCAGTAACTGTTCTGCCTGCAACAACTCCTTGCC
>NZ_JAUOSC010000465.1:0-342 GCF_030548285.1 Gilvimarinus sp. 1_MG-2023 | reverse complement strand
ACCAAAGTCAGTTCGTTGAGACGAATCTCGGCAACGTACTGGGCTTTCCGTGAAGCAAAACCAAACTTTGGCAAACGACGGTGGATCGGCATCTGACCACCTTCGAAACCGGGTGCAACGCTGCCACCTGAGCGAGACTTCATGCCCTTGTGACCACGACCACCGGTTTTGCCCAAACCAGAACCGATACCACGGCCAACGCGCTTGCGCGTCGGCTTGGAACCAGGAGCTGGACTCAATTCATTGAGGCGCATATTACTCCCCTTCAACCTTAACCATGTATTGAACTTGGTTGATCATGCCGCGAATGGATGGTGTATCTTCCAGTTCAACAGTATGACC
>NZ_JAUOSC010000464.1:0-343 GCF_030548285.1 Gilvimarinus sp. 1_MG-2023 | reverse complement strand
ATGCAGGGCCTTGCACATGCGATCAATCTTGCTGTCCACCGCATCCATATGATCCATCATATTGTGGATCGAGCGGGCAATCGGGTCCGGGGTTCCATCGGCAATACCGTAGGCGTCAAATCCCAGTTTTTCAGCCATACGGACAGTCCCTTCTGGCAAGGGATTTTTCTTGCCTGCCATCCGTACAATACGACCAGGAATCCCCACCACGGTAGCGCCGTCCGGCACGGGCTTGGTCACGACCGCATTGGAGCCGATACGGGCATTTTCGCCCACTTCGATTGGCCCCAATACCTTGGCACCGGCACCCACGACAACACCGTTGTGCAAGGTCGGGTGACGC
>NZ_JAUOSC010000463.1:0-343 GCF_030548285.1 Gilvimarinus sp. 1_MG-2023 | reverse complement strand
GGGTCTGACGCTTCCACGGTTGCCACTTGGGTATCAGTAGTGACATCGTCTTCAGTCAGGCTGCTAACCGCGTCAACGCTCAGGACTGGCGCATCGTTAACACGCGTCACATTGATCGTCAGCGTTTGCTGGGCAGACAACTGGTTGTCGCTGACCACCAGCGTGACACTCAATGCCGTCAGGCTCAGGCTGTCGTCATTGATGGCCGTCACACCGGCGCTGGTCAACACGACCGTCGAACCGGAAATCATGAAGTAACCATCGCTGTTATCGTCCAGACGATAGAACAGCTCGTCACCTTCGGCATCGGTGGCATCAAATGTCGCTACAACCGTGGTGCTGC
>NZ_JAUOSC010000462.1:0-343 GCF_030548285.1 Gilvimarinus sp. 1_MG-2023 | reverse complement strand
ATAATATTCCTTGTCCCTGGTCTTTGGCGCGCTGTACGTGTTGCAGCCCTTCTATCTGTGTTCGTTGCCGTTCGTTGCCATCCATGGTGAGGGATTCGGTGGCGGTGAGCAGCATATTGGCGTAATAGCGGTGACGGATATGCTGGCGCTGGGCGACGCTGGCATCAGGCAACAGGCGTTGCAGGTTGTTGTCGAGGTAATGGTTTTTTTTGGCCAACAGCAGGCGTGTCAGTCGGGCAATGATGGGGCCGGTGGCGGCGTAGCGGCTGATTTTCTGTATTCTGGCCCGGCCCATTATCCGGATCAAACCCACCAGCACTGAAGCCAATAACCAGAGTAGCGG
>NZ_JAUOSC010000461.1:0-343 GCF_030548285.1 Gilvimarinus sp. 1_MG-2023 | reverse complement strand
CGCTGGAAGTGTACCAGCGACGGATGATAGCAGAAATGATACGAGGGTAATTGATTTGTAGTTACTACTAGGGAGTCAGAAATATAACGGAGTTTTCCAGATCCCCATACGTTGCTGTAACGGAAATGGATTCAGGCTCGTCTTCAGCTTCAAATGACACGTTATAAAGCATTCCATAACTAGGTAAGCCAGTAGTCGCTAGGCCGTTATAGGTTTCCCCATATAGGAGACCAATCGAATTACTCACCGTACCCGAAGAACCATAGATTTCATAACCATCGCCTTCAACCGACAAGGTAGTTCCATTAGCAGGAGCATTGCCATTCCAATCCTGTAGCAATAC
>NZ_JAUOSC010000460.1:0-343 GCF_030548285.1 Gilvimarinus sp. 1_MG-2023 | reverse complement strand
AGCATGCACAAGTCGTGCATCAATTTGGGCGCCACGTTGGCAGTGACTGAGATATTGCCTTTGCCTCCGGCCAGAATCAGCTCATGGGCCGTTGGATCATCACCGGAATAAACCGCCATACGATCACCAACCAGTTCGATCAACTTGCGTGCCCGGTCGATATCGCCGGTCGCTTCCTTGATCGCCACAATCTGCTCAACATCCGCCAGAGCCGCCACGGTTTCCGGCAACATATCGCAGCCAGTACGACCAGGAACGTTATACAGCCACTGCGGCACATCCACCGCCGCCGCGATGGTTTCATAGTGCTTGATCAGGCCACGCTGGGGTGGTTTGTTGTAAT
>NZ_JAUOSC010000046.1:0-626 GCF_030548285.1 Gilvimarinus sp. 1_MG-2023 | reverse complement strand
GAATGAAGGGCTGGCAATTAATCTCAGCGAAGAGGAAATGAACCAGCGAGTTACGGAAGTCACCCGTTTTATGCATTTGCTGAAGGATGACTTGCTGGCAGGGGATCATCTGGTGATTTCCAACGAAAGCAATCAAACGCTGGTGTCTGTTAACGGGGTTGAGCTGTTGCAGTTGGATGATCCTGGGTTTGTACGGGCGTTAGTGGCTGCCTGGGTAGGGCAGTACCCTCGCTCACAAAAATTCAAGGATGATCTGGTGCATATGTCTGCCGATCAGCGCCAGTTGCAAGAGGCCCGGTTGCTGTCTATACAACCTGCACCGGGGCGTCAGCAAGTGATCAAGGGGTGGCTGGCCGCAAGCAAACCACCGGCCCAACCGGTCCGCCGTCCATCACGTGAGCGATTGGATGCGGCAGCCGCGGTTGCAGCACCTGTATCGGCTCCAGCTCCGGTATCGGCTCCTGCACCGGCTTCGGCATCAACGGCAGCTGCTACAGAGCACGTGGTTGCCAGTACCGTCAGTAATCAGGCGGCTCCGGAGACGGCGATAGTGCTGGATAAAACGGCGGATACAGCCGTCGAATTACCCGACAGTACTGACGCCATGGCAGAGGATGGCGTGAGTC
>NZ_JAUOSC010000459.1:0-343 GCF_030548285.1 Gilvimarinus sp. 1_MG-2023 | reverse complement strand
GGTTATATGATATATGATGTGATTTATGTCATTATTTTTTTTCATATTTCGCGGCTACAATCACCGGCCTGTTGGTTGAGACTGTTTGGTCTGAATTCTATACGTACTTATTTGAATGCAGATGTTTGGCGTTGAAGTAGCCATTGCATTTCTGCGATTAAAGGAGATGGTCGTGAGTTATTTTGTCTGGAATGCTTCGTATGATATTGGTGTTGACATTATTGATAGTCAGCATAGACGTATCGCAGACTATGTGAATGATTTGCACCATGCGATCGAGCATAATGACGTTAGTGAAGTCTATAGCGTGATGGATCGGTTGAAAGATTATACCGTTGATCAC
>NZ_JAUOSC010000458.1:0-344 GCF_030548285.1 Gilvimarinus sp. 1_MG-2023 | reverse complement strand
GTGCCACTCAGTTCAATCGAACGGCCGTCCCGGGTTTTGCGCACATAGTGCAGTTTCTCGCGCTGGCGTAATTCCTTGAAGCGTTGCGCGACGATGGCATCAACATCCTGGTCGCCATAGCCGCCGGAGCGGGCAATATGCCCCAGCAGTGCCTCCGCCGACTGGCCAACGTACAAGTGCCCTTGAGGGAAACCGTACAGGCTGGCAAAACTCTGGTTCCAGGCCACCAGCGTTAAATGCTCGTCGACCACGGTGATGCCCTGGTTGAGGCTGTGCAGAATGGAGTTGAGCAGATCCCGGTTAAACAGCACCACCTCGGAAACTTCCTCAACCAGGTTGTTCAA
>NZ_JAUOSC010000457.1:0-344 GCF_030548285.1 Gilvimarinus sp. 1_MG-2023 | reverse complement strand
AACGGGCTGCGTACACATCGGGCTGAATAGGCAGCTCGCGCCGACCGATATCAAACAGGGCAACCAGGGTAATGCTGGCCGGACGGCCGTAGTAAAACAGCTCGTTGATGGCGGCCCGTACAGTGCGGCCGCTCATGATAACGTCGTCGATCAGAATAACGTGGCGGTCTTCGATGGTATCGGGTAATTCCGAGCCTTTGACTTCGGGATGTAAACCGTGGTGAGTGAAATCATCCCGATAAAAGCTGATATCCAGGCTGTAAAGTGGCTCTGATGGCTGCAGTTGCTGGTGCAGGCGCTCCGCTATCCAGACGCCACCGGTGCGGATGCCAATAAATAATGGC
>NZ_JAUOSC010000456.1:0-344 GCF_030548285.1 Gilvimarinus sp. 1_MG-2023 | reverse complement strand
ATCCGCATGATCACCCGCTGTTTTGGTGGTTTTGAAGCCATCGACAACCAGTCGCTGGATAAACCTGCCGAGCAAAAAAGCAGCCGGGGTCGCCATGCGGCCAACCCCAAACCAGAAACAGCCAAAACCTTCGCCAGTAAAATATTTAATACCACCGATTTTGGTTATCGCCGTATTACCATCGAGCGGCCATTACGGTTATCCGTACAGCTCAGTGATGAACGCCTGGAAGCACTGCGTTTTGCCCCCAAACCCTTTAATGCGCCGATGCAGTGGATCTGGCAGGCCTATGGTGGCGACTGGGATGAGACGAATTACGGCCAGCTTGCCGACGTTGTGATCGA
>NZ_JAUOSC010000455.1:0-344 GCF_030548285.1 Gilvimarinus sp. 1_MG-2023 | reverse complement strand
GATATAAACGGAAGTACGGGGTCTAGATTGATTTCTGGTACGCATTCTTTGCATATAGAAGTAGAGTCCGAGTTGGCTCGTTTTCATAAAGCAGAATCGGGCTTGTTGTTCAATTCTGGTTACGATGCCAATGTAGGTTTGTTTTCGTCTGTACTGCAAAAGAACGATGTATTGCTTTTTGATGAATTGATTCATGCCTCTGTTAGAGATGGAATTAGATTGAGCGCTGCTAATTCCTACAAATTTAAACACAATGATATTTACGATTTAGAGACTAAAATCCTCCGTTTTAAAGAGAATACCAGACAGGTTTATATTTCTATCGAAACCGTTTATTCTATGGA
>NZ_JAUOSC010000454.1:0-345 GCF_030548285.1 Gilvimarinus sp. 1_MG-2023 | reverse complement strand
AAGCCGCGGAAACCCGCAGCTGGTTGCTGGTGCCCAACGATATTCGTATCCGCCGGGTGATGCTGCCCGCTGGCGATAATGAACTGACACTGACGTCGACACTGGAACCTGGAGTGGTCGACCGTCATCAAACCCGGATGACATTACAGGCGGGCGAGATTGCCTTGTGGCAGGTACGGTCGCTGGGGAATATATCAACAAGCAAATAATCGGCGCCTGTTATGGTTGGCAGTGCGCCGATGATCAATTCAGACCGGCAAATAGTTGTCGAAAAGGGAGAGGATGACCATGTTTAGTAGATTTCGCACGTCCCCGTTGATCACATCACCACGGACGGTGTTACTC
>NZ_JAUOSC010000453.1:0-345 GCF_030548285.1 Gilvimarinus sp. 1_MG-2023 | reverse complement strand
GCTCCCAGTCGGGTGATTTCCTGACGCACGGTATCGCTGCGGTCAGCGGTAATAACGATCAGGGGAGTTGCCATAACGTTGCTGTCGGCGGCTGCCAGAGTGCGTATCACGCCGGTGCCGGTTTCATCGTGATCCAGATGATAGTCCGCCAGTACAATATCCGGACAGAAGTTGTGCCAGGCATCCTGGGCGACTTCGCCATTACTGGCGGTAATCACGTTACACCCCCAGGCCTGCAACAGGCTTTTCATACTGAGACGAATGGTTTCCTCGTTATCGATCACCAGTACCCGCACCCGATTAAGACGAGCACTGGCGGCCAGACCTTCCGGCACGGTGTCGGCA
>NZ_JAUOSC010000452.1:0-345 GCF_030548285.1 Gilvimarinus sp. 1_MG-2023 | reverse complement strand
GGCGGCGCCTGGATGACCAGCACCGAACCACTGCTGACAGAGCGCCACCCGCTCTTCTGCCGGGCGCTGCAAATCTGCAGCAGCTAATGAATCAATAACTTTCAAGCGAGGCAATAGCCCGGCACCATTCGCCAGCTGTATCGCCAGCCCCGGACGCGCGTTTAGCTCCAGTAATAACGGGCCATGCTGGCGATCGATAACAATATCGGCACCGAGATAACCCAACCCGGTCATGTCATAACAACGGGCGGCCAGTACCAGCAGATCTTGCCATTGGGGAATAAACAGCTCTGACAGCTTCTCCTGGGTATCCGGATGTTGCATCATAGGCAGGCCATTCTGTAC
>NZ_JAUOSC010000451.1:0-345 GCF_030548285.1 Gilvimarinus sp. 1_MG-2023 | reverse complement strand
GGTGAATACTCAGGTTGCCCAGATCATTGATACGGGCATAACCCTCACTCCAGTAAGGCAGGTTATAGACATCACTGGCGGAGGCAGGTTGGGCGGTGGTCATGGGCTATCCTGAATGCTGATTCACTTGGCGCGAATCCGTGGTTAAGGTATCTTGCTGCGCCAAAGAATGGTCGCGGTAACGGCAGCTGTTATCGGCTCGCAAAATCCGCAACGACCGGCGTTAGATCAATTCACGGATCAACGCACAGATCGCTGTCGGGGCCAGCGCGGACGGCATATCCGTCGTGCTGCCAGCCGCCGATTTTAAAGAACATCGATTCATTTGAGTATCCAATATGACAC
>NZ_JAUOSC010000450.1:0-345 GCF_030548285.1 Gilvimarinus sp. 1_MG-2023 | reverse complement strand
GTTCAAAACAGTAACGCCGGGTATCCGTCCATCCTGGAGCACGAATCAGGATCAAAAACGTGTTATGACACCCGAACAGGCAATGGCTGCAGGGGTTGATTATCTGGTCATTGGCCGACCGATTACCCAGGCGGAGAATCCGGCTGCAGCGTGTCAGAAAATTCTCGATAGCCTGGCCTGATCGCTGATGTGTCTGCTGCTGGGAGTGCTTATGGATGAGCACTTATTCAATACGCTGTCAGTACTGTGATAGCGCAAGCGCAGCAGTAGATTTAACCAGACCAGCGGCGGAATGGGGCTGAGTTGGCGTAACAATCAATGACGTAACAACCAATGACGCCATAA
>NZ_JAUOSC010000045.1:0-630 GCF_030548285.1 Gilvimarinus sp. 1_MG-2023 | reverse complement strand
GAACTGCCGCACATCAATCATGGAATCGGTCAGATTGGAGTTACCATCGTTGATGGTGACCCAGAAAGAAGAACGGCCGCCCATGGTCAGGCCATCCACTTCTTTACTGAAATTAAAACCGATCACATTGGGTAAAAAGCCCATTTTGACACGGGACTGGGATACATCATTGGTACCGTCAGCACTGCTATCACTGTTGACATAAAAGGTATTGAACAAACCATCCACAGAAAAGGTGGTCGCCTCCTGGTCGTACAGCGTGATAGCGGCAGACGCCTGTGCGCTGATAGCTACCGCCGCTGCCATTGGAAGCAACTTGAAGATTTTATTATTTTTCATTTTGTATGGCCCTGATAGTGTTGTTTTTGTCGTACAGGGTCAGGGTCCTGCGTTTTCTGCGGCGCTGTTGGCTACCGTACAGAAAAAAGATGGTTCAGGCCGGTCAGGCCCGAACCATCTTAAACAGGAACACTCTGAAGCGGTGCAGGACTCTCGCCCTGAACAACGTTGGCCACTATCCGTTGTCTGTATCGTTACCGCTATCATCCCTTTAACGACAATCACGCCCTCTTTGGTTGCACTTCATTGGTGCACAGAAATCCCGATTCTAAAGTCGCGACACCTAAAACC
>NZ_JAUOSC010000449.1:0-346 GCF_030548285.1 Gilvimarinus sp. 1_MG-2023 | reverse complement strand
GCCAGCTTCAGCTCACCGCCGACGGCAGGCTAAAACACTTCCTCACCACCGAAGGCCTCAGCCGGGCATTACTGACTGAAATCCTCGACACCGCCGACTCCTTTATCAGCACCCAGGAACGGGCCGTCAAAAAGGTCCCGCTGCTGCGCGGCAAAACCGTGGTCAACCAGTTTTTTGAAAACAGTACCCGCACCCGTTCAACCTTTGAACTGGCGGCAACCCGGCTGTCTGCTGATATTCTCAACCTCGACATCCAGCGTTCCGCGACCGCCAAGGGCGAAACCTTGATGGATACGCTCTGGAACCTGGAAGCCATGTACAGCGACATGTTTGTGGTGCGTCATGC
>NZ_JAUOSC010000448.1:0-347 GCF_030548285.1 Gilvimarinus sp. 1_MG-2023 | reverse complement strand
GCCATAACCAGCTCCAGCCGGGCTGCTTCAACCAGACTCATGTGCCTGCCGAGCGCCAACTGGGCAACCAGCAATCGGGCCGTGGCTGGACAACCTGCATGATGCTGGTTCAACCCACGCTGAACCCAGGCATCCTGATCCGCATCAGCGGCAGGCAGTGCCACAAGTCCTTGCTGGATAACCGGTGCCATCATCTCGGTGATCGTCGCTCCGGTACGTAACCAGTCACTCTCAGGCTTGTCTGCTGCCTCTGGCGTTGACCAGTTACCCAACAAATGCCGCACAAACAGCTGGTTATCCGGTGTGCGTTCCGTCCAGTCCAGGCGACGTAGTTGCCCGATCAAGGG
>NZ_JAUOSC010000447.1:0-347 GCF_030548285.1 Gilvimarinus sp. 1_MG-2023 | reverse complement strand
CTGCAAACGCTGGGTGACTTCGACTCGTGTTTCACCAATCAGGTCCTTGGCCGTATTCAGGGCTTTTTTATCAGCCTTGAACTGCTCCCGCAAAACCTCAAGCCGTTGCTTGCGTTGGTTAAAATCCTCCAGCGAGGTGATCTTTTCTGTTGTCAGGGCGGTTATTTCTGCCTGATATTGTTTCAGTGCGGCTTCGTCCGGCACATTATTCAACGCGCTGTCCAGCTGCTGCTGGCGACGGTCAAAGGTTTCGGTAAACGCCTTGCCTGCGGCTTCTGTCTGCAAGGACTCCCGGGCCAGAATTTCTTCTGCCGATGGCAACTGACTGATCAGCTCTTCTGCCATAC
>NZ_JAUOSC010000446.1:0-347 GCF_030548285.1 Gilvimarinus sp. 1_MG-2023 | reverse complement strand
GTATTCGCCCCCTAATTGACCAAACCTATACCGAACGCTCTGAAACCGCACCATGGGCCACTCTGCTACATGAACTAAAGCAAGGCTCTCGTTTCCGTACCGGAGAAGAAGCACAACAAGCACTGGCAAAACTCACACTATCCAAAGGTGGCAAAACCTTGCCAGAACACAAGGCAGAAACACGTTACAGCGATCAGGATAATCACTATGTTTTACTGCTGCGCAGTGTGCGTATCGGCTCTGGTGAAACCCGTATGCGCCTGCTGGATGGACGCGAATTGAGTATTCCTCATGGTCGTCGGCAACTAAACAACGCGGGCTGGCGCACTCTCGCAGTTGCATTGCAC
>NZ_JAUOSC010000445.1:0-347 GCF_030548285.1 Gilvimarinus sp. 1_MG-2023 | reverse complement strand
CGTATCCAGTGATAGATGCACAGAAGCCAGTGGCTTGAGTCCGGGAAGACCCCCTCTTCGATTTCCCGAACCCACCAAGTGCTTCGACAACGAAGTGTTGGGATGTTTTGGGATGTTTCCCATGGCAAAACCCCTCATAATAGTCATTGCATAACACGTGTAATATTGCACAACCCTAAAATTTTGAGAGTGGAGACTTCCATGAAAACGATGCAAAAAGGTTTTACCCTGATTGAATTGATGATCGTAATTGCGATCATCGGTATTTTGGCCGCTGTGGCGATTCCTCAGTATCAGAACTATATCGCTCGTACTGAAGTTCAGACATCCCTGGGTGACACTCGAGG
>NZ_JAUOSC010000444.1:0-347 GCF_030548285.1 Gilvimarinus sp. 1_MG-2023 | reverse complement strand
ACCCCTATCAACCGGATGTTCAATATCGTGGTTTTACGGCATCGCCGTTGCTGGGATTACCGCAAGGCGTATCCGTGTATATGAACGGCGTGCGTTTTAACGAACCTTTTGGGGACACGGTAAACTGGGATCTGTTACCAACGGATGCCGTCAGTAATATGACGCTGTATTCTGGCTCCAATCCGCTGTTTGGCCAGAATACCCAGGGCGGCGCCATTGCGATGACCACCAAAAACGGCTTCAACACCGAATACAATGAGTTGGAGCTGGGTGCGGGTCAGTTTGGTTTTCGTCAAGCGCAGTTCCAGAGCGGTGGCAATGGCCAGTTGGGTAATCAAGACGTTGGC
>NZ_JAUOSC010000443.1:0-347 GCF_030548285.1 Gilvimarinus sp. 1_MG-2023 | reverse complement strand
GGTTTGGCACCCACCGCCTTTCGAGAGCAACGTGACGGCACTCATGTGTCCGCTGGATCAGCCGATTGAACGAACATTTGAACGAACGATCAAGTAGATGGTCTGAAAGCACCATCGACCGCTGCCTGTAACCACTCACGCAGTGATTATTCTCATGCTTGATTTGACAGGCTTCCCCTATGAAACTCACCGCCCCATGTACGCCTATCGAGTTCTCAACCAAAGATATTTATGGCAACTCCGTCAGCTTGAGCCATTACTCGGGCAAAAAAATTCTCTTGGCTTTTTTTCGCGATGCCGCCTGCCCTTTTTGTAATGTGCGCCTTTATGAACTCACCAACCAATAC
>NZ_JAUOSC010000442.1:0-347 GCF_030548285.1 Gilvimarinus sp. 1_MG-2023 | reverse complement strand
GGCTATGTCACTCCCCAGCTGCACGAACTCTGGCACGCCCCATCCGAGCGCGTGCAATTGCTGGCGCGATTCGGCGCTGTTGACTCCGGTACGATAGCCCAGGTGGTGCCAGGGAGGCTGTTGATACTGCTGACGGATCAGGGCACCCCGACCGCTGGCGGTATGAGCGGCAATATCAGCACCATTCTGCCGAGTAGGTGGCAGATAACCCGCTACAGAGGCACCGTTGGCGACGCGCTGCGCGGTACTGGTGCTGGTATAGCGGCAGATTATCTGGCTGACAAGCGCGGGCACATAGCTCATACGGAAAATGGCCCGGCCGATTTAGGACGCCAGAACGGCACGGC
>NZ_JAUOSC010000441.1:0-348 GCF_030548285.1 Gilvimarinus sp. 1_MG-2023 | reverse complement strand
CAGTACATCAGCGATCTGGCAAATGGTGACAGTTGTGTTGCTGTCGGTTACTCCGGTGATGTGTTTCAGGCAGCCTATAACGCTGAAGAAGCAGACAACGGTGTTGAAGTGGTCTACAGCATTCCGAAAGAAGGCTCGGAAGTCTGGTTTGATATGCTGTTGATTCCGGCGGATGCCAAAAACGCCGAGAATGCCCACAAATTCATCAACTATCTGTTGCGCCCGGAAGTGATTGCGGAAGTAACCGATTATGTCTGGTACGCCAATCCGAACACCGCTGCAACGACACTGATTGATCCTGAGATTGCCGCTGATCCGGCGATTTATCCGACTCCCGATGTGTTGGAG
>NZ_JAUOSC010000440.1:0-348 GCF_030548285.1 Gilvimarinus sp. 1_MG-2023 | reverse complement strand
GCTTCATACTGTCCGGATGGAATCGCCTGAAAACCACCGCGATACACTTCGGCCATATACCCCGCCATAAACAGCGTCAGTACGATCCAGACCCGCAACAGTTTGTCGACGTTGGTGCCTTCCGGGAAGAACAGCGGCAACATGACCGAGCCCATAAAGAACAGTGCCAGTACCGGTACGCCACGGAAAAATTCGATCAGTACCACACAGATGCTGCGGGCCATGGGCATATTGGAACGTCGTCCCAGAGCCCATAGAAACCCCAGTGGCATCCCCAGAATAATACTGGCAGACGCGAGGAACAGGTTGAGAGAAAAACCACCCCAGTAGGCGGTGCTGACGTATTCC
>NZ_JAUOSC010000044.1:0-635 GCF_030548285.1 Gilvimarinus sp. 1_MG-2023 | reverse complement strand
GCTCCGCACAGCCTACATGTTCATTTTGCGGGATCGAAAAATCCCCTCAAGTTCCCCTGATAGCCGGTAACGACGGTCATATTTGTGAGCAATGCGTCAAGCTGGCCTATCAGGTTGTTAGCAGTTGGGGGCGTCGTACCCAGAATCCGTCCGAGCCGGAATTAAAAACGCCACTGGCGATCAAGGATTTTCTGGACGAATACATTATCGGTCAGGATGAAGCGAAAAAAACGCTATCGGTCGCCGTCTATAACCACTATCTGCGTTTGAAGTTCCAGGACAGCCAGGCCGAAGCCAGAATACCGGTTAACGGTGGCAGCGATATGGTCGAGCTGGAAAAATCCAATATCCTGCTGGCCGGGCCATCTGGTACCGGTAAAACCTTGCTGGTCAAAACCCTGGCACGGATTATTGGTGTGCCTTTTGTGATCGGTGACGCCACTACTCTGACCCAGGCCGGTTATGTCGGTGAAGATGTTGACAGCCTGCTCAAGCGCCTGCTGGAAGCTGCCGAAGGGGATGTCCAGCAAGCCCAATGGGGCATTGTCTATATCGATGAAATCGACAAGATTGCCAGCCGCGGCAGTGGTGGTGCCAGTGCCCGGGACGTATCCGGGGAAGGTGTGCAACAAGCA
>NZ_JAUOSC010000439.1:0-348 GCF_030548285.1 Gilvimarinus sp. 1_MG-2023 | reverse complement strand
GTGTTGCGCTGATAGTCGGGTGGGCATGACCCAATCCACATACGGCAATACCGCATAAGGCATCCAGGTAGGTCTTTCCATCAGTATCTGTCAGCCAACTCCCTTTACCAGAGGTAAAGGTAACGGGCAGGCGGCCATAGGTGTTCATGATCGCAGTCATTCGGGACAGTTCCTTAAAACGCAAAAAGGCAGCCTTGGCTGCCCGGTAGGACATTGACTATACGAAAGCCTCTGGCTGAAGTAAACGGTTTTAGCGGCCAGAATGGTCGCCTGTTATTGATATGCGACAGGGAAGGCGTGCCAGGAGGGTATGCAATCACTTGTCAGGAATAACGCCATATAGCGAGA
>NZ_JAUOSC010000438.1:0-348 GCF_030548285.1 Gilvimarinus sp. 1_MG-2023 | reverse complement strand
AAAATATCTGATTTGAATTCCTGATTGTCAGAAGGCACATTACTGTTCCAGGAAGTATCTGTCAAGAAGTTGCCATCTTCATCAATAGGCACCCCCCGCACACGCTCGCCCAATTGGTAAAAATGAGTATATTGCAGTGTTAATGTAGCATCTTCATTAATATCCCAGGCATAACCGAGATCAACGATGTCGTTATCTTCTTCCACATTATTACGATAAGAATCTTCGCTACTCGAATACACCCCTATTCGGTAACGCTGGGACGCATCTTCATTAAGTCCGCCAGACGATTCGAGACTGCCACTTAAAAAGCCTTTATTGCCTGTAGCGAATTCGATGGTGTTTTGT
>NZ_JAUOSC010000437.1:0-348 GCF_030548285.1 Gilvimarinus sp. 1_MG-2023 | reverse complement strand
CGCCATGCCCTGTTCTACTTTGGAGCGAGTCGTTGTGAGTTGATCAGTCATATTGCTCCCGGTACTTCTGTACCACTTTCAGCGCCACGTAGTTAAGAATCAGAGTCACCAGGAACAACACCAGTCCCAGTGCAAAGGCAGCCAGTGTTTTGGAGGAATCAAACTCCTGGTCTCCCACCAGCAAGGTCACAATCTGCACAGTCACGGTGGTCACACTGTCGAGCGGGTTGGCTGTCAGGTTGGCTGCCAGACCCGCCGCCATGGCGACAATCATGGTTTCACCAATCGCCCGGGAAACCGCCAGCATAACGGCCCCCACAATACCGGGTAATGCGGCCGGGATAACCA
>NZ_JAUOSC010000436.1:0-348 GCF_030548285.1 Gilvimarinus sp. 1_MG-2023 | reverse complement strand
GGATGAAGCAGCGCCGATAACAAACGATCTTGCCTCAGACTCTGGTTTGGCAGCGGCTGAGGAGCCTGCTGTTCATACTCCTGTTGATGCCCAGGTTGACGGCCTTGTTGACGATGCTCTTGAACCTGAGCCGGTCGTGGAAGCATCCATCGAGCCAGTCGTGGATATAACCCCTGAACCCGACTCCGAACCCATCGCCCCAGCCACACCGGCAGCACCAGAAAAAGTCTCAAAACCCGGCTTTTTCGCCCGCATCAAGGCTGGCCTCAGCCGCACCCGCAGCAGTCTGACCGATGGGCTGGCGAACTTGCTGTTGGGCAAAAAAGCCATTGATGACGACCTGATGGA
>NZ_JAUOSC010000435.1:0-349 GCF_030548285.1 Gilvimarinus sp. 1_MG-2023 | reverse complement strand
GTGCTGGAACTGTTTCACGGCCCGACGCTGGCGTTCAAGGATTTTGCCCTGCAACTGCTGGGACGCTTGCTGGATTACGTACTGGAACGGCGTCAGGAAAAGGTCGTGATCATGGGAGCCACCTCGGGTGATACCGGCTCGGCGGCCATCGAAGGCACCAAGGCTTGTCGTAATGTGGACATCTTTATCCTGCATCCCCATGGCAAGGTCTCTGAAGTGCAACGCCGCCAGATGACTACCGTTACCGGCGACAATATCTTCAACATCGCCATCGAAGGCAATTTCGACCAGGCGCAGGATATGGTCAAGGCCAGCTTTGGCGACCAGTCCTTCTTGCGCGGTGAACGCA
>NZ_JAUOSC010000434.1:0-349 GCF_030548285.1 Gilvimarinus sp. 1_MG-2023 | reverse complement strand
CACCTCGGTTAATGAAGTGATCGAAACCTGGTCGCCGCAACAATTTGCGATTGAGCAGGCCTTTATGGGAAAAAATGCCGCCTCGGCGCTGAAACTCGGTCAGGCACGTGGTGTCGCTATGGTTGTCGCGGCATTACAGCAACTGCCGGTGGCGGAGTATGCTCCGCGAGCGATTAAAATGGCGGTGACGGGTACCGGCGGAGCGGAAAAAGAACAGGTTCAGCATATGGTGCAAACCTTGCTGAAATTGCCCGGCCGGCCGCAGGCAGACGCGGCGGATGCGCTGGCGATTGCGCTTTGTCATGCCTTTACTGCTGCCAGCCTGGTTGCCCGGGCCGGTGCCAAAGGC
>NZ_JAUOSC010000433.1:0-350 GCF_030548285.1 Gilvimarinus sp. 1_MG-2023 | reverse complement strand
CACCTGGGCCGATTTTCACCAACCTGCTGCTGGTCGACGAAATCAACCGGGCCACCCCCAGAACCCAGTCAGCCTTGCTCGAAGCCATGGCTGAAGGCACCGTCAGTATCGATCGTGAGATCCATGCCTTGCCGGCTGTCTTTATGGTGATTGCGACCCAGAACCCGGTGGAGTTCAGCGGGACTTACCCGCTGCCAGAAGCCCAGCTGGACCGCTTTTTTATGCGTATTTCACTGGGCTACCCCAGCGAAGAACAGGAACTGGGCATCCTGCAAGCACAACTGAGCGGTCATCCACTGGATACACTCGAGGCCGTGATGTCAGACAAAGCGCTGCAAGCATTACAAGCC
>NZ_JAUOSC010000432.1:0-351 GCF_030548285.1 Gilvimarinus sp. 1_MG-2023 | reverse complement strand
AGGTACCCCTTGGGAGGACGTGCCAGCAGACTTTACCTGCCCGGATTGCGGTGTCGGTAAAGATGATTTTGAAATGATAGAGATTTGACCATTGATTCCGACCTGCTGTCCCCCAACGGTAACCCCTGCCGATGCCCGCTGGGCATTGATTGTTGTTGCCGATGCGGTTGCGGTTGCCGAAGCGAGCACCGCCGCTGGCTACCAACGGGTGCACGACTACTGTCAACGCCATGGACCCGCGTCGGTGCTCTTGATTTGTGCCAATGATGGCCAGCAAGAACAGTCCAGCGCAGCGGATATGGCGGAGCGTCTGGGAATCGTGGTGCTGAACAACACCCCGGTGACCAGGAT
>NZ_JAUOSC010000431.1:0-351 GCF_030548285.1 Gilvimarinus sp. 1_MG-2023 | reverse complement strand
ACTCTGTCTGGCTCCCTGTCGTTACACGGCAAACAGGCGACGGTCACTACCGAGGTACTTGCCACTCCCGCAGCGGATGCCTCTTTGGTTGTCAGCAGCCTGGCGCCTGTCTTGATTGATGCCGCCGAGTTCGGGCTTGAGGGCGGTATCGAAGCATTACGCAATATCGCCAAACTGACATCCATTACCCAGGTCGTACCGGTAGAATTCACTCTGATCCTGAAGCCGCAGTAACCCGCCTGGCCGACCGTGTCAGGCGTATCGCTTACTGTTTGTACGCCTGACTTCAGCAACCGTGGCGCGCGATCCAAACACGCAGCCACACCGGATGAAATTTGTTAAACTATCATC
>NZ_JAUOSC010000430.1:0-351 GCF_030548285.1 Gilvimarinus sp. 1_MG-2023 | reverse complement strand
GACAGAGATCGCCGTTCAGTTTGATACGGATGGCATGAGGCTTGATCGCTGAGATTTTCCACTGTTGTAATGTGGGCGGCAATTCGGCGCTGGACAGCGGGATGCAGCGGTCTGGCATCGGGTCAACAAACTGGTCGCGGGAGTAGGCGCCGGGGTTGTAAGGGCTGGCCCGGAATCTCCCCACATGTTGGTGTTTGCATTCGATCAGCAGCAGCGTTTGCTGGGAGATACCATGAGCCGTAATCATCGGATAATCGAAAATCTTGTAGGCTCGTTGCTGCCAGTCTCCGCGCAGCTGGTGGCGGCCATGGCGAATCTGGCTCTGGTGGAACAGCTCAAAGCCTGCTGCCC
>NZ_JAUOSC010000043.1:0-637 GCF_030548285.1 Gilvimarinus sp. 1_MG-2023 | reverse complement strand
GATTGAGCGACTGCGCAAGCTGCGTCCGGATATCTCCATTTCCTCCGACTTTATTATCGGCTTCCCGGGTGAAACACTGGCAGACTTTGAAGACACCATGAAGCTGATCGAAACCATTGGTTTTGATACTTCGTTCAGTTTTATTTACAGCGCCCGCCCCGGTACACCGGCGGCTGAGTTACCGGACGAGACACCAGAGAGCATCAAGAAAGAACGTCTGCATATTCTGCAGGACCGTATTTTGCAAAATGCCCAGCTGATCAGTCGTCGTATGGTTGGCCGGGAAGAGACCATTCTGGTCACCGGCGTCTCCCGCAAAGACCCCGGTGAACTGCAGGGACGTACTGAAAACAACCGTGTCGTCAACTTCCACTATGAAGACCATAGCCTGATTGGTAAATTCGTCCGGGTGCAGATTGAAGATGCCTACCCGAACAGTCTGCGTGGTGTCATCATCGATGCTGACCAGGCGTATTAGACCAGTACGCTTTTGCTTATTTTCAGGAGATTTTTTTGACCGATACGCCCAGCGCTCCAGCACTTACTGCGGATCCTGCCGTCCAGACTCTGGAGCTGCAGCCGGAAGATGCCTCCCGACTCGCCAATCTCAGTGGCCATCTGGACAGCCATATTCGCC
>NZ_JAUOSC010000429.1:0-351 GCF_030548285.1 Gilvimarinus sp. 1_MG-2023 | reverse complement strand
AAGAATGGGTGCGTCATTTCAAGGCACCACGGCAGTCCACTTTTGTGTTGTATACCGGCGGTGAAAGTAGCTGGTTCAGTGTCGCTGAAACACGGCAAAATGTGATCACAGATGCCTTGAAACAACGGATCGGCTGCTGATCATGCTGGAGTTTTCGTCGATTCCGCTGGCATTTGTTGCCGGTATGCTCAGCATTCTTTCTCCTTGTGTCTGGCCACTATTGCCGATGACTGTCGGGGTTGCCCGTGCCAATGGCAAGATGGGCGTGCTGGCAATGGGAGCCGGGCTCAGTCTGGCGTTTGCGATTGCCGGTTCGCTGCTGACCTTTGTATTGGTCAGTCTGGGTCTGGA
>NZ_JAUOSC010000428.1:0-351 GCF_030548285.1 Gilvimarinus sp. 1_MG-2023 | reverse complement strand
GCTGTTAACCGCTACAGCGACCCAGGCAGTGATCGAAGACATGCAAACGCATTTTGCCCTGGATGCAGAGGATGTCGTCACAACCGGTTTTCACCGTCCCAACTTACGCCTGTTAGTGCAGCCAACCGCCACCTCCGAACGAGTGGCCCAATGCGCCCTCTGGTTACAGCATCTGGCGCGTAAATCGGCACAAAAACAGCAGGATTTTGCAGCCATCATTTACGTCACCCTGCAACATACCGCAGAAGACGTGGCTCAACAGCTGGCCCGGCAAGTGCCGTTTCCGGTGCGGGCTTACCATGCCGGTTTGAGCCATGAGCAGCGCGACAGCATCCAGCAGCAGTTTATGTC
>NZ_JAUOSC010000427.1:0-352 GCF_030548285.1 Gilvimarinus sp. 1_MG-2023 | reverse complement strand
GATTGATGGCGTTGAGGTTACGCTGATTGAAAACTGCATGCCCGTGGTGGTTATGCAGGCTGCAGACATGGGTATTTCCGGTACCGAAAGCCGTGAAGAACTGGAAGCCACCGATGACTTGCGAGCGCGGCTGGAGTCCATTCGTTTACAGGCCGGGCCATTGATGAATCTGGGGGATGTGAAAGACAAATCCGTGCCCAAGATGACCATGGTCAGTGCTGCCAGCAACGGCGGAGCCTTGTCGACCCGGACTTTTATTCCTCATCGCTGTCATGCCTCGATTGGGGTGTTGGGCGCGGTCAGTGTGGCGACAGCGGCGGTGTTACCCGGCTCGCCGGCCGCTGCTGTTGCC
>NZ_JAUOSC010000426.1:0-352 GCF_030548285.1 Gilvimarinus sp. 1_MG-2023 | reverse complement strand
CCCTCCCTCTCCAACCCCCCCAAAACCCCAGCCATATCCATCCGTGCCTGCTATCTGCACCCTTTTCTCCCCGGTGACCTGCTCTGTCTCTGCCCAAACCGGCCCTGTCCGTATCCTTTGACGGTATCCATCAGGCCCACACATCAAGACCACAAAAGTCACTACCGCCAATATGGCCAGATATATCTGACAACCACATACCCGAGTGACAATATTTGTCATATTGTACTCAACTGGATACCCCGCTTTTCTGCAAGGCAGGCGATTCAACCAACACCCACCGATGGTTTAGTGAACCAGGTCACATAAATCTGTTTATTTCAGCCAAAACATACTTGGCACGATATTAGCT
>NZ_JAUOSC010000425.1:0-352 GCF_030548285.1 Gilvimarinus sp. 1_MG-2023 | reverse complement strand
CCTCTGCTAACTGATAAGACAGTTAACGACTAAATCAAGCAATCCACTCAACAGAAATATCTGTTTCCCAGGATTCACTATTATGTACCTTCAGAGTGGCCAGACGGTCACTCATACCATCTATCAATACATCGGCTTCTTCCGAAAAATCGAAATTGGGCGAACCACCAAGTCGCCAATAACCAACTCCCTGGTCAAAACGGATACGCAGCAAACTGCCGTTGGAAAATGCAATATCCAGCTTACGACTGTGAGGGATATCGCGATTGGAATCGACAACCTCAAGGTCAAAATAAACACCGCTGCGCTTACTTAGCCAACCCAAGGTGAAATCTCTGAAATGCTGCTCATC
>NZ_JAUOSC010000424.1:0-352 GCF_030548285.1 Gilvimarinus sp. 1_MG-2023 | reverse complement strand
CTTTCAGGCTGTGCAGGAGCAAGCGCTCAAGCTGGCAGGAATGCCCAGTTTTGAACCTGTGGTAAACGAAGACGGCAAGGATCTTGAGTTCAAGGCAACCTTCGAAGTGTATCCAGAAGTTGCTCTGGGTGATTTTGCTGAGCTGTCCATTGAGCAAAAGACAGCCACCGTATCCGATGACGATATGGAAAAAATGGTGGAGACCCTGCGTCAACAAAACACCACCTGGACAGAAACCGATGCCGCTGCTGAAGATGGCGATCGTGTTGTTATCGATTTTGAAGGCTTTGTCGATGGTGAAGCATTCGAGGGTGGCAAAGCTGAAGGCCACACCCTGACTTTGGAATCTGGC
>NZ_JAUOSC010000423.1:0-352 GCF_030548285.1 Gilvimarinus sp. 1_MG-2023 | reverse complement strand
GATGTTGACCGAAAACATCAGCCCGGATTGTCTGATGGTGACAGTGTCGCCGATGGATAAACACGGCTATTTCAGCCTCGGCACCAACGCCGATTACAGCGCCACGGTGATCCGCAAAGCCCGCAAGGTGATTGTCGAAGTCAATCACCATATGCCGCGTACCTTTGGTGAATGTTCGGTGCATATTTCAGAAGTTGAAGCGCTGATCGAAGCCGATGTGCCACTCACCGAGCTGCCAGACGCAGCCGCATCCGATGTCGACTGGGCCATTGCCCGTCAGGTCGCGGAGCGGATTGATAACGGCGACACGCTGCAAATGGGCGTTGGTGGTGTACCCAATGCGGTCTTGTCC
>NZ_JAUOSC010000422.1:0-352 GCF_030548285.1 Gilvimarinus sp. 1_MG-2023 | reverse complement strand
GTGAATCGGGTGCAGCGGCTATTCGTGAGGCATTACAAGTAATCGATGCCGACAACGACGCCGTGGTGCTGAATATTTCAGATGCAGAACAGACCAGTGAGGCCCTCAAGGCGCTGGTTGCTGAGCATGGTACGCCCGCAGTACTGGTGAATAACGCCGGTATTACTCGTGACAACCTGTTCCTGCGTATGAGCGACGATGAGTGGCATGCAGTGATTAATACCAACCTGACCGGCGTGTTCCGTGTCTGTAAGGCACTGGTCAAACCGATGATCAAGGCGAGAGCCGGTGCCATTATTAATATCAGCTCCATTATCGGCACTACCGGTAATGCGGGTCAGGCTAACTATGC
>NZ_JAUOSC010000421.1:0-353 GCF_030548285.1 Gilvimarinus sp. 1_MG-2023 | reverse complement strand
CAACTGGACGATGGGACAAAAAATTTCGGTTGATTCCGCTACCCTGATGAACAAGGGGCTGGAGTTGATTGAGGCCTGTTTCCTGTTTAACTGCCAGCCGGAACAGATACAGGTTGTTGTACATCCCCAAAGCGTGATTCACAGCCTGGTGCAATATTGTGACGGTTCGGTGATCGCGCAGCTCGGCGAACCGGATATGCGCACTCCGATTGCTTACGCTCTGGCCTGGCCTGAACGTATGACATCCGGAGTGGCGCCACTGGATCTGGTCACTATCGGTCGCTTTGATTTTGAAGCCGCCGATGAACACACCTTCCCTTGTTTATCCTTGGCCCGGCGGGCATTTATGGCAG
>NZ_JAUOSC010000420.1:0-354 GCF_030548285.1 Gilvimarinus sp. 1_MG-2023 | reverse complement strand
ACCTCGGATTCAATGTGCTTTGGCTCCACCAAAGCACCCACAGGGCCGAACTGATCGAAACCCAAGGGAAGAGCGAAAACGACATACCCAGCAACACAGCCTACCGCCGCGCCCTGATCAACTGGACTGAACGCAGCCTGTTACAGCGCCAACTATACGGCCGTCATCAATTGACCTCTGCCACCGATCTATACTGGCAAATAGCGTCAACCCAGACCAACTACGACCGCCCTCACGACCTGGACTACCGCTACTCATCCACCTCAGGAAACAGTGATTACCGACTTCAGCTCAACCCATCCACTACCAACATCGGCTGGCGCAGCATGCAACAGCAAAGCCACTCAATCAGCC
>NZ_JAUOSC010000042.1:0-665 GCF_030548285.1 Gilvimarinus sp. 1_MG-2023 | reverse complement strand
GGGTAAAACCAGCGTGACAATTCAACCCGCCATTATGGTAAACCGCCAGTCACCGGAGTTGATGTCGGCTATCTTGGCCACCGGAATCAAACTCAGTGATGCCGACCGGCTGTCCGTTCTCAACCAATGGTCAAATATCCAGTTTGCCGAACGCATCAACTATCAGCTGGTTGCCAGTGTTGTTGCCGTTTTCATCCTCTACATCATTATCAGCATTTACTGGAACCGCCGCCTGAGCAAGGAAGTCGAGCAGCGCAAACAGACCGAGCAGGCCTTGCAAACCGAACGTGACAACTTCAAAACCCTGTTCAAGGAAGCCACCGAAGGCAATCTGATCTTTCAGTTTGGCCAGTGTATCGCCCACAACCACGCCACCGAACGACTGCTGGGTTATCGCAACGGCCGCAATATCGACGGCATGACACTCGCCAAAGCCACGACATTAACCCAGCCCGATGGCCGCGAGTCTGAAGAGGTGATCACCCGGGCCTTTGCGACCTGTCTCAACAAGGGCACCTTTCACCTGGAACTGATGATTCGCCGTCAGGATGGTACCCAACGCTGGCTTGATATTTCCCTGACGCGCATTCACTACGAAGGCCAGCCAGCCATTTATGCCGTACTGAAAGATATTTCAGAGCAGAAACGGCTCACCGCTGAACTGG
>NZ_JAUOSC010000419.1:0-354 GCF_030548285.1 Gilvimarinus sp. 1_MG-2023 | reverse complement strand
GCTTTATACAACCCTGCCACTTCAGTCCATTCCCAGCTGTAGCGCAGTTTGCGCCTGGGGTTGGCGCTGTCCCATAACCAGACCCGGCAACCGGGATCGGCACAGCCGGTCATGGCACCGGTATTGGCGCAGTGGGCGGTGATTATATCGCCGTTGGCCAGCTCGATATCCGCCAGAAAGCGTGTGTAGCGTTTGATCAAACGGCCGGGAATCAGTGCGGAGCTGTACTTCATCCGCGTGGCACCAACCAGTCTGACAGCCGTTCGACCGCTTGCTTCAGTCGCGCCAGATCGGCGGTAAAGGCAAACCGGATATGGGTCTGGGCCTGATATTCACCAAAATCCACCCCGGGTG
>NZ_JAUOSC010000418.1:0-354 GCF_030548285.1 Gilvimarinus sp. 1_MG-2023 | reverse complement strand
GGGCTGCAGCTACCCTGCTCAAAAGCATCCAGAGCTTTCTCGGCAATATGGCGGCCCAGTTCAATCATTTCCCGGGCGCGATAAAATTCGTAAATATCGCAAGAATCGATCGGCATATTGATCATCAGGTCCGGTGGATAAGCTGCCGTCTTGAAACGGGTCAGGGACAGCTGCATGGTTTCAAACATCTGGTTCATCATTTCCAGCTTGCCAATGTTCTCATCCACATGACTGGACATATCATCACGCCGCTTTGAATCGAGCCAGTTGGTGGCCTTGTCGACCACCGAGTTGAACCAGTCACGTTTTTGCTGGCGAGTATCGATCTGGCCAAAGACAAAGTCATCCGGTATC
>NZ_JAUOSC010000417.1:0-354 GCF_030548285.1 Gilvimarinus sp. 1_MG-2023 | reverse complement strand
AAGTCATCCTGATAAAAAGCCAGACTCTGGCGCAACAGATAACGGTGTGCCAGCCAGCGAATTTTCATCGGGTAGTTGCCCATCAGGGTCTGGTGCACCAGCGCCGAATGCAGAAAGCTGGTTAATGGCATCAGCACCAGAATCACCAGCGCCATGCCGATCAGGCTGGCGTATTCTTCCTGCAAAAAGGTATCGGGATTTTTTTCCGATAACCAGTCAACCAGATTACCCATAAAGCCAAACAGGGATACCTCCAGAATCGCTGCCAGCGCCGTCAGCAATGACATGCAGACCAGTGGAATCTCAACTCCATGACTGTAATGGCGACAAAAGGCATACAGGCCTTTGGGGGGC
>NZ_JAUOSC010000416.1:0-354 GCF_030548285.1 Gilvimarinus sp. 1_MG-2023 | reverse complement strand
AGGCAGAGTGTCTATCACCTCACCTTCCATTTCTATATGATCGTCTTTCGCCATTCATCACCTGTTTAGAGAATATACAGAGCGGGCGCATTCTGCCCTAATTCCTGCCAATAATCAAAGTTATCCGGGCGAATAACTGCACCAATTGCCATTAACAAACTGTTCCAATGGTTGAAAGTCCGTTTTGTATTCCATTTTGGAGCAGCCGGGCACCCAATAACCAAGATAATGGTGAGGTTGCTGCAAGGCCGCTGTCAGGCGCGTGAGCTGCAAAATCATAAAGGTTCCTGGTGACTCCCGTGTGAGTGCCGGATCGTAAAAACAATAAACCGACGATAAGCCATCCATCAGCAC
>NZ_JAUOSC010000415.1:0-355 GCF_030548285.1 Gilvimarinus sp. 1_MG-2023 | reverse complement strand
GTTGCAGCCGCCGCAGGTACAAACACAACAGGGCCAGCCGCCACTGCCGGGGCACCACCACAGCAACTACCTGCCGATACTGCAGCAGGTTCGGTATTGGCTACACCTGATTCACTTAAACAAGATGACTTGCTACTGTCACTGCTACCGCAACAGCGCCCGGATTCACTCATTGTCGACTCCACCATGCCATATATTCAAATGACTATTATTCGCAGCCTGTATAGTGCCGAAAAAGTTAGCCTGAACACAATACTTTCGTCGGGGATACAGCAAGGGAATGGATTTGAACAGAACATACAAGTTCCGCCAGAGCAGCGGCAAATCGATAATTGCCGCGGTGCTTTGATTCTGA
>NZ_JAUOSC010000414.1:0-355 GCF_030548285.1 Gilvimarinus sp. 1_MG-2023 | reverse complement strand
GATCAATAATCTGGCGCTGTCGGTACAGTCCCGTTGCAAGGGCCTGACCCCGGACGACGAAGGCTGGCCAGAAAACGGCTATCGCGGTGATTACATTACCGATCTGGCCGCCAGCTATATGAATGGTGACGTGGTGGAAGCCGCCGACCAGCGTTATACCGGTGCCAAGGATGCTGATGACCTGGAAGCCATTCGCCACTTCGCGGTAGCCTATCTGCGTCGTGAACAGGATCTTGATCTCAAGGCCTTTGCGGTCGACTTTGATGTCTATTTTCTCGAATCCTCGCTCTACCATGAGGGCAAGGTGAACAACACGGTTGAACGGCTGATCGACAGCGGTTACACCTACGAAGAC
>NZ_JAUOSC010000413.1:0-355 GCF_030548285.1 Gilvimarinus sp. 1_MG-2023 | reverse complement strand
CATTTGCTGATTCATCGCCGGTGCCAGGCAGAGCGGTGCTGAGCTGGCCAGACAGACGGTGGTCAGCAAGTCATCCCCCATACCGGCGGCAAGGCGGGCAATCAGGTCGGCACTGGCCGGTGCAATCAGGATGGTATCAGCCCAGCGTGCCAGTTCGATGTGACCCATACCGGCTTCGGCAGTCTCATCCAGCAAGGCGTGGTGCACCGGATTACCGGAGAGGGCCTGCAGCGTCAGCGGGGTGATAAATTCCATCGCACCAGCGGTCATAATGACTCGAACAGTGGCACCGGCCTTGGTCAGAGTGCGTACCAGTTCGGCGGATTTGTAGGCAGCAATGCCGCCGCTGATACCG
>NZ_JAUOSC010000412.1:0-355 GCF_030548285.1 Gilvimarinus sp. 1_MG-2023 | reverse complement strand
AACAGTACCTGATCAGGCCGTACCCATTCACCTTCGGATACACGCCAGATAACCTGAACGTTCGGGTCCAGTTGACGGAAGACTTCATCAACCCAGGCTTTGCCGGCGATGATGGCTCGTTCGCGGCTGATAATACGGGCGTGGGAGCGTTGCTGTACCGGGATCAGGCGGGCCGTAATATCCCCACTGCCGACATCTTCGGCGAGGGCGGTGGCAACGGCGGTGGCAATATCGGCAGCGTGTAGGCTCAGGTTCATGGTATGGCTCTTGATACGAATTGTAGGACGGATAACAGATACAAGGTGTTGTGCCCCTCCGGGCGACCGGGTCTCTCTGGGTCGCGGGTCATGATGGC
>NZ_JAUOSC010000411.1:0-356 GCF_030548285.1 Gilvimarinus sp. 1_MG-2023 | reverse complement strand
CCGTAGAGCCAGGTTTGCTCTGGAATACTCTGATGAAACGCCGTATCAAATACAGCCACTTGCGGGGCAGACGGAAACAGCTCTTTGCATAAATGGATACCGACCAGGTTCATCGGATTATGCAGTGGTGCCAGCGGCGACAAGGTTTCCAGTTCGGCGACGTTATCGGCATTCAGCACAATGCTGCTGTGAAAACGTTCGCCGCCATGAACCACCCGGTGGCCAACACCGGCCAGGTCGTGGAGTTTGCTCCGCGTGGCCTCGATAAAGGCCTGCATGCCTTCCTTGTGGCCAGAGCCAGGTGGCAGGTGGATGCGTACTTCGGGGTCGCCGTGGAGAATCAAATGGGGTTCATC
>NZ_JAUOSC010000410.1:0-356 GCF_030548285.1 Gilvimarinus sp. 1_MG-2023 | reverse complement strand
GTATCGGTCATTGAACAGCTTCTTTGTTATTGTCAGGGAACAGCCAAAGGCAATTGCAGGGTAAAGCGGGCACCGGTTTCAGCCCCATCACGACTGATGTTCTCAGCATGAATATCCCCGTGTTGCTGTTGCACAATCTCATACACAATCGACAACCCGAGACCAACGCCTTTACCCACTTCCTTGGTGGTGAACCAGGGGCTGAACAGATGCTCCATAACCGCATCATCCAAACCACCGCCATTATCTTCCACCACCAACTGAATATGACTGGCTGTTGCACTTAACTCAACCCGAATCCGGGGCGATGCGGTTTTTTCCAAGGCCTCCATGGCATTTTTCAGCAGATTGGAAAC
>NZ_JAUOSC010000041.1:0-665 GCF_030548285.1 Gilvimarinus sp. 1_MG-2023 | reverse complement strand
ACATAAGGCACATCGACCCATTCGCCTTCGCGGTTGCAAACTTGCAGACCACCCTGGGCGCTGTCGGGTTTGACGATGGTGAGGCTGCCATAATCGGAGTGAGCACCGGCCCGTAACTGACCTTCTTCGATGCCTTCTTTCAAGTGCGGATAACGCAGGCTGCGGAACATACTGATGTGCTTGTCGATCTTGTCGTCGAAAAAGGTCTCTGGCATTTCCAGTGACAGGGCAAAAATACGCATCACGCTGCGGGCCAGGTCGCCCATGGCAGCAAAATATTCCGCGTACGCTTCCTCAAATCCAGGCAGCGTTGTCGGCCAGACATTGGGGGCAAAATGCGGCCCGGCCATGGCTTCGGAGTAATAAGGTTCATCCGGCACATTCAATGGCCCGATGGAGAAGGATTCTTTCAGGTCGCCCGGAGCGGCTTCTTCCATGGAGTACGACAGGCTCTCTTCTGCTACCGCGCTGTAGCCGCGCACCATGTCGGGACGGGGACGGTTGGCTTTGCGTTTTTCTTCCATGGGCAGGTCGAAGAAGCGGCTGGTCAGTTTGCTGACCCGCTCGATCAGCTCTGCAGGGATCTGGTGTTGGGTAATGACCAGGAAACCAATATCCCGGCAAGCCTGATTCACGGCCTTGGCCACGCTGGCCTTGCCTTCGGC
>NZ_JAUOSC010000409.1:0-356 GCF_030548285.1 Gilvimarinus sp. 1_MG-2023 | reverse complement strand
CTGGCCGCCTGCGGTGCCACCGGCGAAGCCGCAGCCCTGAGTCTCGCCGACCGCTGGATTATCTCGCGCCTGCAACGCACCGAAGCCGAAGTCCGTCGCCATATGGACCAATACCGCTTCGATATGGCCGCCCAGGCACTGTACGAATTTATCTGGAACGAATACTGCGACTGGTATCTGGAGTTGTCCAAACCCGTACTGTGGGACAAAAACGCCAGCGCCGAGATTCGTCGCGGCACCCTTGGCACCCTTGTACGCGTGCTGGAAGCCACCCTGCGTCTGGCCCACCCCATTATTCCGTTCATCACCGAAGACGTCTGGCAGCAAGTGAAAGACCTCGCTGGCAAAGGCGGGCC
>NZ_JAUOSC010000408.1:0-356 GCF_030548285.1 Gilvimarinus sp. 1_MG-2023 | reverse complement strand
CTTGTCTGCCGAGCTGACCGTCGAGGCACAGGTCCGCGTCTGGGTGATCAATCACCCCTTGACCCCAGAGCAAGTGGATTGCGCCACCACCGTGATGCTTAAGGTACTGGATGGTAAATGCAAAATGCCCCGACATGAAAAAGTGCGAATGAGCTGGCTTTACGATGCCGTCAAACACCAGCCCGGCGAGTTGCTGGGGGGTGATACGCACGCGCTGATCGTACGCGCTCGCCAGTGTCTGTATCGGGCCAGAGTGCAATCCCAGGCAGCCGAATTGCCGGATGAATCGTTGGCAGAGCTGGACCCGTCACTGACTCTGGCCGTTTACGAGCGGCGCTTGTTGGCAGAAACCCGGC
>NZ_JAUOSC010000407.1:0-356 GCF_030548285.1 Gilvimarinus sp. 1_MG-2023 | reverse complement strand
CCTCAATCCCCTGAATGCCAGGAGAAGAGTTAACTTCCATCACAACCGGGCCATGATTCGATCGTAAAATATCGACACCGGCGACGTTCAGTCCCATGGTGCGTGCTGCCCGCACAGCCGTTGCCCGCTCATCCGGAGTGATCTTGATCAGACTGGCAGAGCCTCCCCGGTGCAGGTTGGAGCGGAATTCGCCATCGGCGGCCTGGCGCTTCATGGCGGCCACCACGCGGTCGCCAACAACAAAACAGCGAATATCAGCGCCACCGGCTTCCTGAATGAATTCTTGCACCATGATATTGGCTTTCAGCCCCATAAAGGCCTCGATAACACTTTCTGCGGCCTTGCGGGTTTCCGCC
>NZ_JAUOSC010000406.1:0-356 GCF_030548285.1 Gilvimarinus sp. 1_MG-2023 | reverse complement strand
TCATATTGCTGCGAGCACTGCCCAGCGCGGCCTTGCTGATGGCCAGATCGGCTCTTGCCTGGTCGTATTGCGCTTTGGACACCTGGTTTTTCTGGAACAGGTTTTCGATCCGCTGGAATTGTGAGCTGGCAAGCTCAAAGCGAGCCTGACGCTCGTCCAGCTGAAGCTGGTAATCCGTCGGATCGAGTCGTGCCAGTATGTCCCCCATCTTGACCTGCTTGCCGGCCAAGGCAGGAAGAGTCTGTAATTCACCGGGTACCCGAAAGGCGAGGGATACTTCTTCGGAGGCTTCAACCTTGCCAGGAAAACGGCGTAACAGCGCATCTTGACTGCTGACAACTTCATATCTCTTGCCC
>NZ_JAUOSC010000405.1:0-356 GCF_030548285.1 Gilvimarinus sp. 1_MG-2023 | reverse complement strand
GGGATACCGGATTAAAAATTGGAGAGTGACGCGGCGGCGTTAAGCGCAACAGTGCAAGCAAAGCCGAGAGCAATGTAAGGGAAGGTATTATCCAGATTTTGAAGCTGGCGTCTTGGGCCGTGTCGACTCCGTAAGTGAACAACCCTGTCAACAGATGGTCATTCCCTGCAGCGGTAAGAACCCGTGCCTGAAGCCCTGGCCTTGCGTATCGAGCCAGGCTGCTGACCCAAGACACCGCCCGGGTTTTGCCCAACCCCGGCCAATCCCTGTATCGTAGCCGTTTGCTACCCAACCGAACGGGCCTTTTTATGAATCGTTTTACCGCCTTATGCCTCACCAGCCTGATGAGTCTGTGC
>NZ_JAUOSC010000404.1:0-357 GCF_030548285.1 Gilvimarinus sp. 1_MG-2023 | reverse complement strand
GTCTGCGCCTGGGGATATCAGGTTTTTTACTTGCAGCAGCAGGGATACGATCGGGTTAGCCATGAGAGGTCTCTTCAGAGGGGCGGGAACCGGCACCATTTTTCCGACGCCGGGAAAATGATCGAGCGGTTCCCGCGAGGGTGGTTAGGATGTAATCCTGTTTTTGCAGTAGCGGCTGATACCAGCTCCGGTTTTGCTGGTGTCTTCGAGAGCTTCACATTCTATCGTCATGGTGCCGAACTCGTCAGTGATCAGGCCCAGGCCGGTGGTTGGGCTGAATTTATTGCGATAGAGGGTCAACGGCTGGGCTACTCCGCCGTTGGCTTCGTTCAGCCCTTCGAATACGAGTTCGTACTC
>NZ_JAUOSC010000403.1:0-357 GCF_030548285.1 Gilvimarinus sp. 1_MG-2023 | reverse complement strand
GCGTTTACAGGTGCAGTCCGCCAGGGACCTGTTGCTACTGGAATGGCCGCAACTGGAGCGGCGAATGTGCCGCCTGCGGCCGCATTTTGCCGCGTTCTTTAGCGCTCAAGTGTGGCATTGAGAGGGAGCTGTTGAGAAGGGAACTCAGGTGGTCATAGGGTCGCCGTCACAACCCATGGATTCCGGACCATGGGCCATACATAAAAAGCATGGCCCTGTCCGGCAAGACGGTGGAGTTATGTGTGTGGTTCGGTGTGGGGTTATGTAGTGAGGTATTGTCCCTGAACCTGATTCAGGGACACCGGCTTACTTACTTCAGGACTTCAGGTCTTCGTAAGGCAAACCCACGTACTGCTC
>NZ_JAUOSC010000402.1:0-357 GCF_030548285.1 Gilvimarinus sp. 1_MG-2023 | reverse complement strand
GCGCCGTATCCAGCATGCGGTTGGCGAATCCCCATTCATTATCAAACCACAGCAGCAACTTCAGCATTGAACCGGCGCTGACCCGAGTCTGGGTCGCATCAACAATGCAGGAACGTGGGTCATGGTTAAAATCAATCGAAGCATGCGGCTCGTACGTCACACCCAGCAGGCCACGAAATACACCATTGGCAGCGGATTGTATCAGTTCGTTAACGGCCTGTGCGCTGGTGTCGCACTTGAGCTGCAAGCTGACGTCCAGAGCGGACACATTGATGGTTGGGACGCGCAAATGCAGACTTTCCAGTTTGCCTGTCAACGCTGGCATCAGCCGGGCCACCCCTCTTGGCAAGCCGGTAT
>NZ_JAUOSC010000401.1:0-357 GCF_030548285.1 Gilvimarinus sp. 1_MG-2023 | reverse complement strand
GGCAACCAGATAGATAAAGAAGGGTAATTCCCAGGACTGAACCGCCAGCAAGCCACCAATAAACAGTAAAATCACACCTCCTGCCTCCACCGCCATGCCTTGCCGGGCAATCATTTTCAAGCGCTCATGCCCAACGTAAAACTGTGAAATCAGTGTCGTACTGCCAGCCATCACCACCGTGGTCATCGCCCCCAGTGCGATCCGGTTGCTGTATACCGCTATAGGCCCAGACAACCATTGCCCGGAAACGCCCAGTGCACCGTACAAAAACAAAGCAACAAAAGTACATGGATAAGCACCAAACCGATCAATCAAACGCCCGGCAAACGGCGCGAACAACACCGCTCCCAGCGCAGG
>NZ_JAUOSC010000400.1:0-358 GCF_030548285.1 Gilvimarinus sp. 1_MG-2023 | reverse complement strand
CTTCATCCCCCTACCGACGCCAACAGCTGGCCCAGCTGGGCCTGCCGTTTGACTGGGCCAGTCCAGATATTGACGAAACCCCATACCCTGATGAAAGCGTTGATGCCTGTGTGCAGCGGCTCTCTGAACAAAAAGCACGGGCACTGGCAGCACAATACCCGCAACACTGGATCATCGGCAGCGACCAGGCCTGTTCTCTCAATGGCGAAGTGGTCAGCAAACCGGGGAATCATGAGCAAGCCCGGCAACAACTGTTGGCCAGTTCAGGCCAGCGTATTTGTTTTTCGACCGGTGTGGCCTTGTGGCATGCCGGTGAAATCACCAGCGCAGTCGAGCATGTTGAGGTGCAGTTCCGGCC
>NZ_JAUOSC010000040.1:0-711 GCF_030548285.1 Gilvimarinus sp. 1_MG-2023 | reverse complement strand
AAACAATCCTACTATTGAGACACCCATCAACTCTATAGGAAGAGCACTATTAAGACACCTGTAGTGGTTCAATGATTCCGGACACCAACGTAGGTGGTAATATCGCCACCATAAACGAGGTGTCTGATGACCAGCAAGCGACGTTCCTTTTCTCCTGAATTCAAACAGGAAGCAGCCAGCCTGGTGCTGGATCAAGGTTACACGATTCCCCAGGCGAGCGTGTCCTTGGGAATTGGTGAAAGCGCTATCCGGCGCTGGGTTAACCAACTAACCGAGGAGCGTGACGGTATCACCCCGAAGGGCAAGGCCTTAACCCCGGAGCAGCGTCGTATTCAGGAGCTGGAAGCCCGCTGCAAGCGCCTTGAACAGGAAAAAGACATACTAAAAAAGGCTACCGCTCTCTTGATGTCGGACGAGATGAATCGTACGCGCTGATAGACCAGTTGAGTGAGCGAATGTCTGTTGAAATGGTCTGCAATGCGTTTGATATCAGCCGTTCCAGCTATTACGAGTACCGCCATCGGCGGAACCACGTTGATGTGGAGCGCATGGCCCTGAGGGCTCAGGTAAACCGCCTGTTCACCAAGAGTCGTCGTTCCGCCGGCAGCCGGACAATCAAAGGCTTGCTCAGGGAGGAAGGCACTGCCGTCGGTCGTTTCAAGGTTCGACGACTTATGAGTGAGCTGGGCCTGATCTGTAAGCAGCCAGGCC
>NZ_JAUOSC010000004.1:0-200881 GCF_030548285.1 Gilvimarinus sp. 1_MG-2023 | reverse complement strand
TGGTGGGTCGTGCGCGACTCGAACGCGCGACCAATTGGTTAAAAGCCAACTGCTCTACCAACTGAGCTAACGACCCAACTGACATTAAACGCGCTGTTCAGCGTCCAAATCAGAGGCGCACATAATAATGATTTAAGCAGAAAAAACAAGCAATTTTTTGCTTTTCTAGAGAATAAACCACAACTGATCAATAACTTACCGATGCGGGCAGTTTTTCAGCGATTTTCCTCAAGCTCTGCCACAACCAGCATTCAACACCGACTAACGATAACGGGTAGGGTCGCTCACGCCCGCCTGTTGGAAACCCACCTTACGCAACCGACAGCTATCGCAGAGGCCGCAGGCACGACCGTCATCATCAGCCTGGTAACAGGATACCGTCAGCCCGTAATCGACTCCTAATGACAGCCCTTTTTGTACAATTTGAGCCTTGGTTAAGTCGATTAACGGGGTTCGTATCTTTAAGCTGTGCCCTTCTGTGCCTGCCCGGGTAGCCAAATTAGCCATTTTTTCATAGGCGGCAATATAATCTGGCCGGCAATCTGGGTAACCGGAGTAATCAACCGCATTGACACCAATAAAGATATCATCCGCTCCCAATACCTCCGCCCAACCCAGAGCAATGGACAAAAATACCGTATTGCGCGCAGGCACATAGGTCACAGGCACGCCTTGTGTTTCATGCTCTGGCACTGCAATTTTATCGTCGGTCAGTGCCGAACCGCCAATTTTGCGTAAATCCAGGTCGATAACTTTGTGCTCAATGCTGCCCAGCGCTATAGCGGCTCGTTCTGCGGCCACAAGTTCAGCTCGCATACGCTGACCATAATCAAAGCTGATGGTGTAACAGGTAAACCCCTCGCTGCGGGCAATGGCCAAAGCGGTGGTGGAATCCAAACCACCCGATACCAAAACAACGGCTTTTTTCTCGCTCATAGCGTCTCCAACAACTAACGTTAATGACCCGGCGTGTCATCCCACAAAATTTTATGTAACTGCAACTGAAAGCGCACCGGAAGATTGTCAGTCACAATCCAATCGGCCAAATCGCGTGGATTGATCTCACCAAAACTGGGCGACATCAAAATATCATCGACCCGCTCAGCAAGCTTATACTCATCCAATTTAAGGCTTGCCCACTGATAGTCTTCCCGCGAGCAAAGCACAAATTTTATTTGATCTCGCCGCCCCAGATACTCTAGATTTTCCCACAGATTACGACTGCTTTCACCCGAGCCCGGAGTTTTCAAATCCATCACTTTGACCACACGCTCATCCACATTAGCCAGGGACATGGCGCCACTGGTTTCCAGCGACACCTGATAGCCCTGATCGCAGAGTTTGGTCAGCAACTCGGGCGTACCCGGCTGAGCCATTGGCTCGCCCCCGGTAACGCACACATAGCGCGCCTTGTATGACGCCACCTTTTCCAGCACCTGTGCAAGCATCATACGCTCGCCGCCGTAAAAGGCGTACTCGCTGTCGCAATAACCGCAGCGCAGCGGGCAACCCGTCAGGCGTACAAACACGGTCGGTAAACCGACTGTGTTTGACTCACCTTGCAGCGAGTAAAAAATCTCGGTAATTTTAACGCTCGTTTCACTCATCAATTCTTCACTCAAATCCGGCTGTCTGCTTTCAGGCTGTCGTTGCAAATGCTATTCTAATCGGCTTCGTCATAACTCGCGTCTACTGCATGAAACTGGTCAAATCCAAAAAGGAACAGCGTCGGGAACTTGAGGCGCAAATTCGTGCCTTTCAGGCTCGCGGTGGTACCGTGTCTGAAGTGCCACGCGGCCAATCGGGCCGCGATACCGTCAACAGTCCGCTACCCCATGTGTTTGACAAGAAAGCCGAGCCAGAGACACGCACCCCGGTCAGCGACGAGATTGCCGCCATAGAGGAGCGCAAAAAACCGCAAACCTCAACCAAGCAGTCCCGCCCAAAACAATCCAGGCCTCGCAAAAAACTCATCTACGATGAGTTTGGCGAACCCTTGCGTTGGGAGTGGGTAGAATAACCCCATGACTGACTGGTTAGCTTATTAGGTCGTATTGCTCACGCAGCGTGTCGATAATCTCTTGCTTAGGATTTGCCGATACCTCTATGGTCTGGCCGATCACTTTTTCCGCAATGCCCAGATACGTTTGCGACACCTGCATCAATACAGCCTCAGGCAAGGCATTGTTTTCTGCCAGAGCCTGCCTTTCATCCATACGATCTTTGTTAAGCAGAATGTCGGGGTCGGGGAAGTGGTTCAATAACAATTGGCGAAACGCCTCTTTCGATTGCTCCACAACCTCACCGGCGCGATAACTGGGGCCGTCCCATATGCGTGAGGAGTCGGGCGTACCTACCTCATCGGTATAAATTAGCTTGTCGTTACCAGCGGCGTCTGTGACATAGCCAAACTCAAATTTGGTATCGACAAATATTTGATCCAGGTCGTTTAACGCCTGACTGATCACGGCAAAACCGTCTTTCAGCAATGTCTCATACTGCTCAATATCGCCTTCTGACTTAAAGTTGAAAGCCGCAAAATTAGCAGCGATATCTCGGCGGGTAATATTGACATCATCCACCTCTGGCACTCCCGGAATTCCTTGCAGAATACCTTTAGTCGAGGGGGTAATGAGCAGCTCAGGTAGCTTTTGATCTTTGCTTAAACCGTCCGGCAATTGGATACCGCAAAACTCGCGCTCACCTTTAGAGTAGGCGCGCCACATAGAGCCGGTAATATACTGCCTGCAGATCGCCTCGATTTTTACCGGACGCGCTTTTTGCACAATCCAAACCAGTGGGTGAGGAATATCCAAAATATGGCTATCGGCCAAACCCTGCTCGCGAAACAACCGAAACCAGTGGTTGGAGATGGCATTGAGCGCCGCACCTTTACCCGGCACACCGTTCATACCGCCCTCACCATGCCAAATACAATCGAAAGCTGAGATTCGGTCACTGATTACCATAATCGCCAAGGGCGCATCAGCGGCAACGTCATAGCCTTTATCGGCAATCAAGCGGCGGCTATCCGCTTCGGTCAACCAATAAACCGAACGCACCTTACCGCTATGAACCGGAAGCTGGGTGCGAATGGGAAGATCGTTGTTAACCGCCAGAACCCTGTCAGCAAGATTCATAAGAAATTCCTGTCGATGCAGATCGAAAAACGGGCGATAATAGCATATTTCAACCGCGTTGAAACGTGCCCATCGCCTCTTGGATATCCGTGAAAATAATTAATAAGTGCCCAACTCAGCGCAAGTAAAACGCTGCGACGGCCGCGCTACAACCAGTCTTTACGCTTAAAGTACCAAAGCGGAGCAATGGCTGAGGCAAGCATCACTAAGGTGCCGGTAACGTAGCCCCACTCCCAGTGCAAACCCGGAATAAATTCAAAATTCATCCCATAAAAGCTGGCCACCACCGTGGGAGGCAGGAAGATCACCGCGGCAATGGAGAAGGTTTTAATAATTTGGTTCTGTTCAATATTGATAAAACCTTGAGTAGAATCCATCAAGAAGTTGATTTTATCGAACAAAAAAGCTGTGTGGGACATCAAGGTATCCACATCGCGCTTGATTTCGCGGGCGGTTTCTTGCAATTCAAAATGCTCGCGCAAATGGCGCTGCAAAAATGAGATGGAGCGCTGCGTATCCATCAAGCACAAGCGGATTTTACCATTACTGTCTTCCAGCTTAGCGAGCCTGTCGATCGCATCTTCTAAATCGGCATCGTCATCTTCCAGCACGGTATGACTAACATCCTCCAATTTACGATGAATATCCTCCAGCACGTCGGCAAGGTTTTCGACCTTTTGTTCAAACATGGTAATCAAGAGATCTTGCGGCGAATGGGCCTGCACCTGCCCTCTGCGAGCGCGCATCCTAAGCAAACGAAAGTCTGCCAGCTCGCCATCACGCAGCGTCAGCAGGCGCTTTTCCTGCAAAATAAAAGCAACCGTAGTCGTGCTGTGGCGCCCTTCAGTGGGGGTCAAAAATAGGGAGTGAACATGAATACCGGCGGAGTCCAAAAAATAACGCGCCGAAAACTCAATCTCTTCTACATCGTCCGACTCGGGCAGCTCAGCACGCAAAAATGTATTGAGCTGCTCTCGCTCTTCATCAGTGGGCTCGTGCGCATCAATCCAGACAGCCTCTTGCATCGCCGAATGCACATTATTCGGGTCAACATTTTGGTCGCGCAGTTTGGCATTTTGAATATCAAACATTCTCAGCATGTTTAGCTCTCCCGGCCCTAGCAATATTGCCCACCCCGCTCAGATTTTCTAAGCGGGCCTAGCCTTTTATGTGATTAAGTCTACGCAGCTTTTTCCAGCTCTGCCTACCCATCAGTGATTTCTTTTGCGCTTTCTTTCCCTAGGTGGATAGGGCGTAACCTCCCCCTCTGGCCGGGTTTTAAACCGCCTGTGCACCCACAAGTATTGACTCGGATAGCGGCGCACCACCGACTCGACCACTTCGTTCGCCCGCGTAGCATCGAGCACATCGTCACCACTAGGAAAGTCTGCCAGTGGCTCTTTAACACGCACGTGGTAAATTCCTTGCTCATCACGCCAGTGCTCAAAAGGACACACTACGGCGCGCCCCATACGCGCCAAACGAGCAGTTGCCGTTACCGTCGCCGCTGGCACTCCAAAGAAGGGAGCAAATACAGTATTACTCCTCCCGTAATCTTGATCGGGGGCATACCAAAGGCGGCGCCCTTGGCGCAATCGCCTGACCATTTGCCGAACATCGTCACGCTCAATGGCGGCTCCCGACAACCTCTCTCGCGCACGCGCTACCGCATCAGCCAACAGCGGATTGCGATCCACCCGGTACACCATGTCACACTCAATATTCAACCCCATCACGCGACCGGCCATATCCAGACTGGTGTAGTGACCGCCAAGCAGCATCACACCTTTACCTTGCGCCTCAAGTCGGCGAAGAATATCCAGGCCCTCAAAGGTGTATAGATTGCGAAACTTGCGATCCGGCGCCCAAAGTGCAACCGCAGACTCAATAAAGCTCAACCCCACGTTGCGTAAAATCTCACGTACTCGCTGCTCTTTTTCTTGAGCACTCAGCTCGGGAAAGCACAACGCCACATTAATTCGGGTAATTTCACAGCGCTCGGTAGCAAAACGGTAAAACAGCTTACCCATCAACACCCCTAGCGCGCGGGTAATCGGCAACGGCAAATACGCGATAAGCACCAGAACACCTAGCCCAAGCCACGTCCCCCAGTATTTAGGGTGTGTGAAACCGCTTAACGATCGACGGGATGATGAATCAGCCATAGAGATTTGCCTTCCTACTGCTATCGGGGCTTAATCGCGCAAACGTCGTTGCACCAAGGGTAAATCGGCAGAGATTATAGCAGGGCGACATGGCATTGTGTCCCCTATCAGGCCTGTCTTATTGGAGTTGTTACCCTCAACTCTGTTACTGTTGGCACATAATTGGCGTGGAGATAAACAGTGCAACAGACTAACGACAAAAAACTGCAGGCACTCAGCCAGCGCATTGACGACAACCATGGCGAGCTGCAAAAAAAATTAGACGCGCTTTATCAAGAACGCGAGAAATGCAGTGGCCCACAGCGCGAAGAAATCGAAGAACAAATAAGAGCTCTGCGCAACCAAGAAATTCGACTGCTAAAATCCAAAAAAGCAGCCTGGATGGCGCACTGGTTACGAACAGATGGGGAAGTTGAAATCGTCGAGCACCCTTATCGCAAACTGGGAGCGACCTTAATGATTCTCTGTGCTATCGCACTAGCGGCTCTGGGAGTATACGCTTGGAAAATTAACAGTTAACGACAGTATGGGTGAGATTAGAGAATAAGCAGAAAAGAAATGGGCAGCGCCCGGAACGGGAGCTGCCCCAACAGGAGCATGAATCAATCAGAAGAATCGGCGGGAACGACAGACTCAACAAGCGTCTTTAGTTCACCACTGTCAAACATCTCGGTCACAATATCGCAACCGCCTACCAGTTCACCGTTCACCCACAATTGCGGATAAGTCGGCCAATTGGCGTACTGCTTTAAACCTTCGCGGAGTTCAGGGTTTGAAAGTACATCCACGTACGCAAACCGCTGACCGCACGCCATCACTGCCTGTGAAGTACGCTGTGAAAATCCACACTGAGGTGCGTTAGGTGATCCTTTCATGTACAAAATCACCGGATTTTCAGAAATCTGTTGCTTGATGGTATCTACGACGTCCATAGACAAAATCTACCTCTATACTTCGGATCGGAGGGCTAAAATGAGCCTGCATTTGAGCCTAACACGGGTGGGTCAAAAAGAATCCAGAATAACCCAGCGGCTTACTCAGGTATTCTATTCTACCGCACTGCAGCACCTGATCCAAATTTACGTCGCTAGCATTCCCTGCGACCGTTGCGAAGAACGGTCTGTATGGACAGCTGATTCAGGCCAAAGCCTAACCAACTCATCATTACAGTCAGAACATCATACCCCAACTGAAGCTCAAATGGGACTGCAAAAGGTGAATAAATTACCAATTTTGGTCGATATTTGCGCTTTTTTACCTTAAAACAGAACGCAAATTTTAGTCACTCGCAATGACAGCGCTATCATCTTCGGGTCAGAGTCAAACCCACACTAAATTGTCGCCCTGGGGCCGGCTCAATGGTTCGACCGCGACTCTGATTGACAATAACAGAGCCAACGATATCGTCATCCAACAAATTGCTGCATTTAACCCACCACTCCCCCCGCCAACGGGGCGCCTCCCACGGCGAGGTTAAGGCCAGATCCCAAGTCATTGCGCTGGGCACGCGTTCATCGTTGTCATCCGAGGTCATCACCCCCGATCGAAACCGCCCAACCACTGCTATCTTTAAGCGATCCCCAAGAGGTTGCCATTCCCACTGCGAGTAGATATTGGTGCGAGCCACCCCGGGAATAGCGTGATTAGCGTAGGGGCCTGCGGTGTATTCAGCATTCAACCAAGTCGCCCCCAAGCGCCAATCTACCGAGCTACTGAGTTCAGTATCTAGCATCCACTCCAGCCCCTGGCGCTCAGTATCGGCGCCGTTACGGTAGGTCGTGCGACCACCGGTTGACTGATCCACCACTAATTCGTTGCGGGTTCGCACCATAAATGCCACCAAGCTGCTCTGCCAGCGCGGCTTTTGCACTCGCCACCCCAGCTCGGCCTGGCGGTTGCGCGCGGGCACCAAATCTTGATTAAAGCCACTGCCCTCGGGACGATAGGCCAGCTCGGTAAGCGTCGGCGCGCCAAAACCGGCCCCCAGATTGCCAAACAAGCGCCAGTGCTTTTCGCCGTAACTGACGCCGGCAAAATACGAGGGCTCGGTAAAGGTCAGCTCACCCGAGTCATCCGGGTTACCCTCGGTGAAATAATAATCTTTAACGTCGAAACTCACTCGACTCACACGCCCGCCACCGCGCAAGCGTAAGCGCTCGGTAGCCGACCAAGTAACTCCGGCAAACAAATCCGAATTGCTAACAGTATTGTCTTCATCGCGTTGAAGCTCGCCGCGCAAGCCATAATCGTTGATAAAACCGCGTCGGGCATCACTCATCACCCCCAACTCAGCCCCCAGCAACCCTTGCCATGCACCAAAATCTCGCTCGGCGATGGCATTGCCACCGGCGAACTGACGCTGCAAATCAATAACGGCACCGCCGCTGTCTACTGCATCGCCAGCAAAACTTAAAAATTGCTCGACCTGGCGGTCACCAAACCAAACCGAGCTTTGCCAGCGCCCCCATGAGTGGGGTTTATTAGCACTGACCGAAACTTGACGGTGGCGACTGGATTTACGCGGGTCGAACAAGGTTGCCACAAGGTGGACTTGGCTGGGGTCTTCCTGCCACTGCTCATAGGTAATACCTTGTGGGTCCTGGCTCAACGGGTCGCGACTTAAGTCTAACCTTGCCACCACAATGAGCCCTTCCTCCCCTTGGTAATACCACTGCGCAGCGAGTTGCTCACGCTCGGCACTGGAATGCTGACGAGAACCGTCAGCGGAAAAGGTCCGGGCGATCACACGCGCGGCGTGCTGCTCGCCCACCCAAGAGGTTTGCAACTGATAGCGGCGCTCGCGAGCCGAACCCGCAGCCGCCGAGAGGCTGGTTTCGCTCACCTCAGGTGATGCGGAGTAGAACGCGATGCTGCCCCCGGCCCCATTGCCATACAAAGACGCCAAAGGCCCTCGCTGAACCTCCACTCTGTCAATGCTATCAAGTAATAAGCTGGACGTTTGGCTCTGACCATCGGGCATCGTTAGCGGCACACCATCGACTCGAAGACTAATACCTCGCACCCCAAAAGCCGAGCGCGCACCAAAACCTCGAATTGACAGTCGCGTATCCTGAGCAAAATTAGAACGGCTATCGGCTTGCACACCGGCAAAGCCTGCCAAAAGTTCAGCGCTGTCTTGCCCCATGCCTGGTGTTTGACGCCGAGTGTCAAGCACAGCCACAGCCCCCACCGCCTGCTGCCAGAGGCCTTCGCTATATCCCGAGGTCACCACCACCGTCTCGATGGCGGGCTCTGTCAGCTCGGATACTTGTTGCTCAGACGCAGTCACATCAGAGCCCGATAGTGCCGCCTGCGCCAAGCTGGGCAGGCAGACCACCGAGAGAAGGAATAAACACGGTGAGTGAATCGGGGAGCATCTCATTAAACTACTGACTCCATAAATAATATATTTAAGATTCGAGCCGCCGCTTGGTTAGGTGAGTCGCACTATGATTCAGAGGGTCTTCAGGCCAGGGATGCTTGGCGTAGCGACCACGCACTTCGCGGCGGACCTCAGGATACACTTCTCGCCAAAAGAAGGCTAAATCTCGGGTAATAGCCAGTGGCCGCCCGGCGGGGGATAACAATTCAATCGCCAGTGGCACCTGGCTTGCTGGCAGAGAACACTGCTTGGCGCCAAAAAATTCTTGCAGTTTAGCGGCAATACTTGGTTCTCCCAATGGGCCGTCACGCACCTGCGCCTCACAATCCCCGCCGCCCCAATAATTCACCTCAACCTTGCGACCGCTAGGCAATGACAATCGTAACGGCAATGCCTTATCCAAGGCCTGAACAGTTTCAAAGCCTAAGTAGAAAGCCAACCCTTGCTCCAGTGGTAAGTGTGCGATGTCCGACTGCGAATTGAGAAACCCACTCAGCCAATCGTGTAGGCTGGCTTGTAAGCATTCGGCATCCAGTGGCGGCAAGGCCAACAGTTGGTAGCGCTCGGCCAGTCGAGCACGCAGCAATAACGTCAACGCCCCTTGAGCCCAAGGCAGATTCGGCAGGCCTCTATCCTTGACGCTTTTTATAATGGCATCGGGTATGTCGTCTGCGGACAAAGGCTGGCGCTGGCTGTCGATCTCTTTACCGCCGAGGTAATAACGGCAAACGCGAAACCAGCGCTTTTTGGCCCCTGTGCCCTGCTGTTCGAGCGACACCCTGGCCTGCGCCAAATGCCGAATTTGCTCGCGCTCGAGAGACAGGTCAACAGCGACTCCGGTCAAAGCGCGGCCCCGAGCCGAAATTTGCAGCAGCAGCCCCCACTCGGCGGTAGAGCGCAGCGCGACGGTTGCGCCACTGTTGAGCCGGTAGCGACCATCGCCATCACTGTGGCCTATGCGCTCGGCCAGTACACCAGCCACACACTGGCTAGCTTCGGGCGATAACATGAACCACTCGGCCGAGGGTTTAACAGTAATAGACAATACCCGGCACCAACGGCGCGCCAATGTCTGCCAGCGCCGGTCGCGACCAAACTCGCGGTCCGCTTGGGCCAGCCACTCTTGCACACTCCCCTCACCTGACAGGTCAAAATGCATAGCCAAAGCCAACAGCATCAGCCAGGAAAATGACGGTAAATAGGGACTGGCGTGCAGCAACAGTGCCGCGATACGTGGGTGCGTACCCAGCGCCGAAACCTGGCTACCCAGCCCGGTAATGGCGCCAGCGCTATCGATCAGTTGCCACTGTTGCAAGGTTTGCAACGACTGCTGCAAAGCCATGGCGCCGGGTGGTTCCAGCCATGGTAGCTCTCGGGCGGGCGTCCCCCAATGGGCTAATTGCAGCGCCAGAGGTAGGTAGTCGCAGCGGCGTATTTCTGGCAGCGTTTGGGGCGCCAGGGGCTCTGACTCTGGCCACAGGCGAATACAGTGACCGGCCTGCACCCTGCCTGCCCGACCGCTGCGTTGCTCGGCACTGGCCTGCGATATTCGCCGGGTGTGCAATCGGCTGACACCGGTGCGCTGTTGATAATCCGGCTCGCGCACTAAGCCACTGTCAATCACCAAGGTGACATCCGCTATGGTTAACGAGGTTTCGGCAATATTGGTCGCTAAGATAATGCGCGGGCCGGATGCGGGGTCGAGCGCCGCCATCTGCTCGGCACTGCTGACCCGACTGTGCAAGGTAAACACAGACTGGGTCGGGTAGTTGGTTTTCAGTGTCTGCTGACAGCGCTCAATATCACGCCAGCCAGGCAGAAACACCAATAAAGTCTCTTGCTGCCAACCGGCCGAGGCTTTAAGCGTTCGCAGCAGGTGTTCTTCCAGGCGCTCGGGGAATTTCGTCTGAGTTTTTGCCGGACAGTATTCTAGCGCCACCGGAAAACAGCGGCCAGGACTGTACAACGATTGGGCCACTTGATCACGCAGCAGTTGATCGGGCGTGGCCGACATCAACACTAACTGCAAATCATCACGCAGGATTTCCGTCTCCTGCAGAAATGCCCAAGCGGTATCCTGCTGCACCGAGCGCTCGTGAATTTCATCGAGCATTACCGCGGCCACGGCCGTGAGTTCTGGGTCGGCCAGTAATCGCTGCAGCAGAACACCCGGCGTCATTACCAGAAGCTGGGTATCTTGATTAAAACGCGACTCAAAAGGCACTTGATAACCCACACGCGTGCCGAGCTCTACTTTCAGTATGGCCGCCAGCCGGTTGGCCAGCGCGCGCGCTGCCAAAATGCGCGGCTGGATCAGCCAAATTTGGCCACGGCTACCCAACGCTTCCAGCACCCACAAAGGCGCCAGGGTAGACTTACCCGCTCCGGGTTCGGCCTCCAACAATAAGCTGCCCTGCCCCAATGCCCGGACAAACTCGTCGCGCAAACTCGCGAGCGGTAAATCAATAACAGAATCCACGATTGCCCCTAGCTGGCCTTGCCCCAACCACCACCGCCTGCGGTGGCAAGAGTCAGTACATCACCGGTTGCCACATCGATCGCAATTTTGGCCGGTAATAGTTCGCCATTGAGTAAATTTTCTCCGGCTGCGCCGGGCTCGCCGCCCATGAGCCCCCAGGGAGTGTAAGAGCGGCGCTCAGTCAGCAAGGTTAACCGCGTCGGTGCCAAAAATTGGTACTCGCGAATCAGGCCGTCTCCGCCGCACACTTTACCTTTGCCCCCGGAACCTCGGCGCAATTGGTAACGCGTCACCCGCAGCGGATAGTGCTGCTCGAGGCTTTCAATGGGTGTATTTAGGGTGTTGGTCATATGAGTTTGCACACCGCTGAGCCCGCCGCCGTTTTTACCCGCGCCCATCCCGCCGCCATTGGTTTCGTAGTAGTCCCAGCGCGGCTGCTGCGCTGTGGCATGCGCGCCCATGGCGACATTATTCATCGAGCCGGTGCTGGCCGCCGGAATAAGTTCGGGCAGGGTTTGCGCCAGAGCCCCAAGCACAACGTCCACCATCCGGGTAGAGGTTTCTACGTTGCCCGCCGCCACGGCAGCGGGCCTTTGCGCATTGACCAGGCAACCTATAGGTGCCGTAATTTGGATGGGCCGAAAAGTCCCCGCGCAGGCCGGTGTTTGCGGCGGCATTAAACAACGCAACGCATAAAACGCCGCGGCCGCAGCCACAGACAGTGGACAGTTAATATTGCCGCTCACTTGCCCCGAGGTACCGGTAAAATCCACCGCCACCCCGTGCTCAGAGACATCAATCGTAACGGCAATTTCAATATCGCTCTGCCCCAGGCCGTCGTCATCCATATAATCCCGAAACCGATAACTGCCTTGGGGGATAACACTCAAAGCGTGGCGAGCCAAACGCTCGGCGTAGTCATTTAAGGCTCGCAAAGAGGTCATATACGAGGCCACCCCTAAGGCTTCAACTTGTTCCGTTAAGCGGTCAGCACCGAGACGACAGGCACTGATCTGAGCGGCAAAATCACCGCGCGCCTGAATACTGTGAGTGGCTTGGCTGTCGGTACCGCACAGACGATTCATCACGTCACTGACCACCTCGTCCCGCCTAACCAATAAAGTGGGGGGAATAATCTCGCCCTCTTCTTGCAGGCAGGTCGATACCGGCATTGAGCCCGGCTCACTGGCGCCGATGTTGGCATGGTGCGCCCGATTGGCGGCAAACCCCACCAGCTGCTCAAAACCATAAACCGGTGCAATAACCGTGACATCGGGCAGGTGGGTGCCCCCCAGATAGGGGTCGTTCACCACCAGCATATCGCCCGGCTGCCAGGGGTGGCTTTCCACGATATCGGCCATGGCGTAGGCCATGCTGCCTAGGTGCACAGGAATATGCGCCGCCTGCGCCGCCAGCTGCCCATCGGGGTCAAACAGGGCGCAGGAGAAGTCCAGCCGATCTTTAATATTGGGGGAAAAGGCGGCGCATTTTAATAAGGCCCCCATTTCCTCACAGATGGCCGATAAGCGGCTGGCAAATACACTCAATTCAATGGCGTTCATAACTCCTCCTCGGGAGGGGCATTCTACGGTATTTGCCAAGCGCGCCCAATCCCTATAGTATCGACTGTTTCGCGGCGATTGTGCGGCGCCAGCTCGCCCTCGCCAATGGTTAAACACCAGCTCTAAGAGCTGTATGTGGCCGCAGTGTTAACCACTGCATTGTCGAAAGTATTTCCTTGAATACGTCCTCGATCTGAACCAACTCACCTTGGTTCCGGCGAAGCGTTTTTTATTTTGAATTTTGACCGTGGAGCAACGTTAAATGTCGACATTGATGAACACCTATGGCGAAAGGACCCTAACCCTAACCAAGGGTGCTGGCAGTCGCGTATGGGACGATGCCGGCAACAGCTACATCGACGCCATCAGTGGTATCGCTGTCTGTGGGTTGGGCCACTCTCACACGGCGGTTACCCGCGCGCTCACCGAGCAGGCCGACACGCTCTTGCACGTATCAAACTTATACAATATCCCGCCGCAAAAAGCGCTGGCCGATAAGCTTTGTGCCGTGTCAAAAATGGACAAGGTGTTCTTTTCCAACTCCGGCGCCGAGGCCAATGAAGCGGCCATTAAAATGGCGCGCAAGTACGGCAACGACAAAGGCATAGACACCCCTACCATCGTAGTCATGAACAGCGCGTTTCACGGCCGCACCATGGCAACACTGACCGCCACCGGCAACGCCAATGCGCAAAAAGGTTTTGAGCCTTTACTGCCGGGTTTTGTCCGTGCGCCGTTTAACGATATTGCCGCTATTGAAGTCTTGGCCGCCGAACACAAAAACATTGTGGCGGTGTTGGTAGAGCCGGTGCAGGGCGAAGGCGGTGTGCGCGTACCCGACGAGCAGTACTTGCCGCAATTGCGCGCCCTGTGTGACCGTCACGAATGGCTGTTAATGCTGGATGAAATACAAACCGGCAATGGCCGCACCGGCGCCTACTTTGCCTATCAGCACTATGACTTTTTACCGGACGTGGTCACTACGGCCAAAGGCCTCGGCAACGGTGTGCCTATCGGCGCCTGCCTCGCTCACGGCCCGGCGGCGGATATTTTTGGGCCCGGCAACCACGGCTCGACCTTTGGCGGCAATCCGCTCGCCTGTCACGCGGCCAGTGCCGTTGTAGACACCCTAACCGAGAGCAACCTAATGGCTACCGTGGCCGAACGCGGCCGTCAAATGCTGCAGGCGTTTGAACAAAAACTGGCGCACAACGACATGGTCGTGGATATTCGCGGCCAGGGCCTGATGATCGGCATCGAGCTGGAACACCCCTGCTCCGAACTGGTCGCTAAAGCGCGCGAGCTGGGCTTACTGATTAACGTGACCGCCGGCAACACCGTTCGTTTACTGCCGACGTTTATTATGACCGATGAAGAAACCGACACCTTAGTCAACGGTGTGGTGGAGCTCATTGCAAACTTTCAACCGACAGAATAAGGCGTCATCATGGTGACTACTAACGCCCCGCAAGCCAACCAAAACGTTCGTCACTTTCTGACCTTGAACGATGTCAGTAAAACCGAGCTGCAGGATATTATTGCCCGCGCCATTGAACTGAAATCCGAGGTTTACGAAGGTCGCGACAAGCCCTTGCTGGAGCGCAAAGTGATGGGGATGATTTTTGAAAAATCCTCAACCCGCACGCGCGTTTCATTTGAAACGGGCATGGCCCAACTGGGCGGGCACGCCATGTTTTTATCCCCGCGCGACACTCAACTCGGCCGCGGCGAACCGATCGAAGATTCGGCCCGCGTACTCTCGCGCATGGTTGATATCGTGATGATTCGCACCTTTGGCCACGACATCATCGAGCGCTTTGCCGCCTATTCCAGAGTGCCCGTCATCAACGCCCTAACCGACCAATTTCACCCCTGCCAGCTACTGGCCGACATTCAGACTTTTGTCGAACAACGCGGCTCTATGCAGGGCAAAAGCGTGGCCTGGATCGGCGACGGCAACAATATGTGTAACTCATACATTAATGCCGCCGGTCTGTGCGACTTTGAATTGCGCATTGCCGCGCCGAACGGGTTCGCCCCCGATGCCGACTTAGTGGCCTCGCAACAAAACCGCATTAAGCTGTGCGATACCCCGACCGAAGCGGTCACCGGCGCCGACCTGGTAGTGACTGACACCTGGGCCTCCATGGGGCAAGAGGAAGAAAAAGGCGCGCGCGAACGCGCTTTTGCGGACTATCAAGTCAATGCCGAGCTTATGAGCCACGCCGCCGCCGACGCTTTATTTATGCACTGCTTACCGGCTTATCGCGGCAAAGAAGTGAGCGCTGATTTGCTCGATGCGCCCGACTCGGTCGTATGGCAAGAAGCGGAAAACCGATTACACGCCCAAAAAGCACTGGTTGAGTTTTTGCTCACTCAGTAAGGCCGCCGCCTTCCCAAAATGCTTGGCGGTATGTTTTGATGGCGTACACTTTCGAACAGGTGAACTAAACGCACTATGAGCCACTGGCAAGATTTTCTGCAACAACAAGGCGCCCGCTTTGCAGCCGACGGCGGCGCCAGCTTTCCCGCCATTGACGCCCAGGCGCCCTACCTATGCGATCTAGGCAACACAGCCCTGGTGCACATCCAAGGGGCCGAGGCAGCCAAATTTTTACAGGGTCAAGTGACCTGTGATCTGCGCGAATTAAGCCCGACTCAATGGCTACCAGGGGCGCAGTGCAATTTAAAAGGCCGCGTGATAGCCAGTTTTGCCGTGGCACAAACCGAACCCGAAGCTTTACTGCTGCGCACCTCACACGATTTGGCCGACACGTTTATAACGGGACTGACCAAATACGCTGTTTTTTCCAAGGTCACCCTCAGCCCCGCCGAGGACTGGCAGGCGCTTGGAGTCTGCGGCGCGGGCGCCGAACAGGCACTGGCCGATACTCTGGGGCTGGCATTTGCCGAATCCGAGCGGCTGGTTGTCACGCAGGAGCTGATCGCGTTAAAACACGACACCGATCAAATCGAACTCTGGCTTAAACAAGAGGCCAGCCAAGCGCAGTGGTTAACATTGCGTGAAACCTTCACCCCCGCGGCAACAGGACAGTGGCAACTGGGCCTGATCAACGCCGGACGAGCGGATGTAACAACCGCCACCAGCGAGCTCTTTACCCCGCAAGACTTAAACTACCCGGAAATAGGCGCCGTTAGCTTTAAAAAAGGCTGCTACACCGGCCAAGAGGTGGTTGCGCGCCTGCACTATAAAGGCAAATTAAAAAAACACCTCTACCCAATTGAGTTTTGTGCCGCGGCTCTACCAGAGGCGGGCTCTGACTTAACCGACAGCGACGGCAAAAAGCGCGGCCAGCTGGTGCAATGGGCAGCGAGGCAAGATAGACTCTACCGTGGGCTGGCAGTTTTACCCGATGAAGACGGTGACGAGCTGTATATTGGTGACCCTCCAGAGCAAGCAAAACGTTTAGACTTGCCCTATGCTATAAAAAACAGCCACAATTGAGATTAACCCCTTAAAACTGAGACAGGACTGCGAATGAGTCAAGTAGTAAATACCGTCCGCCAGGACATTATCGCAGCGATCAAATCTGACAAACTGGTACTGCCCACCCTGCCGGAAGCCGCTCTTAAAGTTCGGGAGGTCGCCGAAGACCCCGATGCCGACATGGACCAGCTGACCAACGTGATCGGTAACGACGCCGCCCTGTCTGCCCGCATCGTCCGCGTGGCCAACAGCCCCCTACTGCGGGCCAACAAAGCCATTGAAGATTTAAAAACAGCGGTCATGCGCCTGGGCATTGCCTATACCTGCAACATCGCCACCGGCCTTGCCATGCAGCAGATGTTTCAGGCCACCTCCGATTTGGTGGACAAGCGCATGCGCGACACCTGGACCCGCGCCAGTGAAATAGCCGGCATCAGTCATGTACTGTGCCGACACTACACCAAGCTGCGCCCCGACCAAGCGACCTTGGCCGGCCTAATTCACAAAATTGGCGTACTGCCTATTTTGACCTACGCCGAAGATCACCCCTCACTACTGAAAGACAGCCTGACGCTCGACACTGTCATTAATCAGCTGCAAGGGCCCATTGGCGACTTGATTCTCAAAGCTTGGGACTTCCCTGATGAACTGTCCCATGTTCCGTCTCAACACATGAAATTTGACCGCCAAACCGAGCAAGCCGACTACGCCGATATTGTCACCGTTGCCATGCTGCAAAGTTACCTGGGGTCAGACTCACCGCTGGGCAAAGTGGACTACCATCAGGTCAGCGCGTTTAACCGACTGGGCATGGATCCGGACATGCAAATGGCCGAAGGCGAAGATTTGTCCGATGAGATGGAAGCGGCGATGACGTTGTTGCAGTAGATGCTGAATGCTGAATGCTGAATGCTGAATGCTGAATGCTGAATGCTGAATGCTGAACAAGATTGTGTGTGGACCAACATCAGTCAAGCACTTCACCCTGCTTTATACATAACGCGCCGTATCTTCGTACGGCGTATCGCATTCTGCATACTGCGCCCCGTACTTTCACAACCCCCACTCTATCGGTTCTAAACCTCTTTGCTGTAGATAGCTATTCACCTGACTAAAATGCCCATTGCCGATAAAGCCTCGGTGAGCAGACAGTGGTGAAGGGTGCGGGGATTTAAGCACCAAGTGCTTTTGTGTGTCGATCAGCCGGCCCTTCTTTTGCGCATAGCTGCCCCACAGTAAAAACACCACCCCTTCACGGTCGCGATTCAACGCTTCAATGGCGGCGTCGGTAAACGCCTCCCAGCCCCGGTTTTGATGAGAACCCGCCTTGGCCTGCTCGACACTGAGCGTTGCATTTAACAGCAGCACCCCCTGCTCGGCCCACTGCTGCAAGCAGCCGTGAGAAGGCCTTGGTATGTCGAGATCGCGCTCAATCTCTTTAAATATATTGACCAAAGACGGCGGCGGCTTAATACCTACTGGTACCGAAAAAGCCAAGCCGTGTGCTTGATCCGGTCCGTGGTAAGGGTCTTGCCCCAAAATCACAACCTTCACTTTGTTAAAAGGGGTGCTATTAAATGCATTAAACATCAGTTCCGAGGGTGGAAAAACCACCTTGTTCGCCTGCTTTTGTGCCTGTAAAAAAGCTTTTAATGCCTGCATATAGGGTTGTTCAAACTCCCCTTGCAACTCATTCAACCAGCCTGTTTCAAGATTAATTGTGTTCACCAAAGAGTTTATCTTCCTTTCCTGTCATGGGATTAACAATTTATCACAGCCACTCAACGGCCGAAAACGAGTGCAAAAAAAAGCCCGGCGCAAGCCGGGCTTTTTCGGTAATACCGCAATAACTATGGCTTATAGCTTGCCAGAGTTCTCAGACAGGTAAGAGGCAACGCCGTCGGCAGAAGCATCCATACCCTTATCACCTTCCTGCCAACCGGCAGGACAAACTTCACCGTGCTCCTGGTGGAACGCCAGTGCGTCAACCATGCGCAGCATTTCGTCAACGTTGCGGCCCAGAGGCAGGTCGTTAACCACTTGGTGGCGAACAACACCTTCTTCGTCGATCAAGAAAGAGCCACGGAAAGCGACACCGGCATCGGCTTCTACATCAAACGCCTGACAGATTTCGTGCTTAACGTCGGCAACCATGGCGTATTTAACCTGGCCGATACCACCGTCATTGACGGCAGTGTTACGCCATGCACTGTGAGTGAACTGAGAATCGATAGAAACGGCAATCACTTCAACACCGCGCTTTTGGAAAGCTTCAAAACGGTTGTCAAAAGCAATCAGCTCCGATGGGCACACAAAGGTGAAATCCAGCGGGTAAAAGAAAATAACCGCTTTTTTACCTTTAATCACTTCTGACAGCTTGAATTCGTCGACGATTTCGCCGCTGCCCAATACCGCAGCGGCGGTAAAATCTGGTACTTGCTTTCCTACTAATACGCCCATGTTTAATCTCCTAAATTGACGGACTGACTAAGAATCTTCTAAGGGATGTGGGGCCGGCAGTGTAAATTGCAAGGCAATCCCCCAGAAAGTGTGACAAAGCTTTTACAATCAGGCACTTAGCCCTTGATAGATGCACACTATCTTACACCCTCAAGAAAACCTGTCCTATTAATTTTTTATATGGAGGCCATTGCTTTTAGCGATGCTAAGCCTATGGGGCAAAGCGCGCCACTCACCTAACGACAAGTCGCGCGAACAGCAATTATTCTCAGAGACTATTGACACAGATTCTCATTAACAATATTATCTCTTTAACGTCTACTTTCTAGGGTTTCAGGCTTCATGTACGTTTGTCTCTGCAAAGGTATTACCGACCGCCAAATTCAATCGGCCGTGCACGATGGTGCTCACAGCCTAGGAAAACTGCGCAAATCGTTGGGTGTTGCCAGCCAATGTGGCAAGTGCGCCAGCCTTACCCGCGAAATACTCGATGAAACCCTGCAAGAAATCCCCGAAATTGGCGGTATGCCGCAATTCTACGCCGTTGCTTGATAAAACAAGTCAGCTGCGAAAAGCAATGCAAGCCAATCTCATAATCATTTAAAAGCCCTTTTACATCAAACACTTACGCTTGACAGCCGGGTAATTACGGCCCACACTTACGCCGTTGACAATCCCCCTACGCCGTCTGCGGTAAGGAGTTCCTCATGAAGGGCGATCCTAAAGTTATTGAATTTTTAAATAAAGTACTGGGCAATGAGCTGGTTGCCATTAACCAATATTTTCTCCACGCTCGTATGTATAAAGATTGGGGACTGAAAGAGCTCGCCGATCACGAGTACCACGAGTCCATTGATGAAATGAAACACGCCGATATGCTGGTGGAGCGTATTTTATTTTTGGAAGGCCTGCCTAACCTACAAGACTTGGGCAAGCTTTTAATTGGTGAAAACACCAAAGAAATGCTGGAGTCTGACCTTAAAGTTGAGCTCAAAGCCATTCCCGATTTACGCGATGGTATCGCCTACTGCGAACAAGTGCGCGACTACGTTAGCCGCGACCTGTTAAATCATATTCTCGAATCCGAAGAAGAGCACGTCGACTGGCTGGAAACCCAGCTCAGCCTGATCGAGAATGTGGGCTTGCAAAATTACCTACAATCGCAAATGAGTTCCGGCGAAGAGTAAACCCCCTCGCCTTCACCACGGTGCCAAGCTTACGGCACCGTGAGTGACTCATTTAGCCTTACTGATCAGACCATTCAAACTGCTTAAACGGCTCATCAATGGGCGTATTCGCTAAATGATTGACGTAGTTACTCATCACCTTCTGCGATACCACTAGCACCACTTCCAACACGTTACGCTGGGTAAATCCGGCCTTAAGAAACTCCGCCACTTGCTCGTCGCTAACATTCCCACGCGAACGCACCACCTCAAGGGTAAAGCTACGCAGAGCCTCGAGCTTCTCGGGCAGGGCTTGCTGATTGCGCAGTGCGGTATCGATCGACTCATCGACTTTCATGGAGCGGGCAATACCACTGTGCGCCGGCACACAATAGTGGCACTTGTGCTCCACATTGACCGTCTGCCAAACCACTGTTTTTTCATCATTGTTGAAGCTGGACTCCAACACTAACCGGTGCAAGGTTTGATACCCCTCCAGAAGCCCCGGCGCCTCGGCCATAACGGCGTGCAAATTGGGAATCATGCCAAAACTTTGTTGCGATGCCTCCAGTAATGACTTTGATGCCTCTGGGGCTGACTCTTGAGTATGCAAGGTAAATTGACTCATGGTGTCTCCTTAATTTTGAGTGATCATTCAAGTTAAGGGTCAGCATACCTATACTTGAGCAATCATTCAACTTATAATTGAATGGTTATTCAAGCAATGTGAATCCACTATGCCTAGATCAGCCCTATATAATCGTGAAGACGCCCTGCAAAAAGCGGTCAATTTGTTTTGGCAGCGCGGCTTTTACGCCACCAGCCTAAAAGACATTGAAAGGGCCCTGGATATGCGCCCCGGTAGCCTCTATGCGGCTTTTGGCAACAAACAAGGTTTATTTAATGCAGCCATCGACACTTACGCCGGCGCCACCCAGACCGAGATAAAAGACTTTATCGAACGCGAAGGTCAGGTAATTGTGGGGTTGATGGCGTATTTACGCTGGCTGCTCATCGACACGCCTCATGAGGGGCCTGCCGCCTGCATGGTGGTAAAAACCCTGCTTGAGTCCACAGACAATAGCGATGTTTTACATCAAAAAGCGGTACTGATTCTGCAGCAACTTGAGGCGTATTTTGCCGAGGTTTTACACTTGGCAAAAGCACAAGGGGAGCTGGTAGAAACTGTGGACTGCGAACGTTTAGCGCGCCTGCTGCAAACGCAAATAATGGGGGCACGAGCCTTTGCCCATAGCAATCAAGATCCGCAACAAATTGGCTCGCTGCTTGATGATATTGAAATGATTTTTGCCCCCTATCAAACGGCAAATCATTCGCCCCATTAAAAAAGGCCGGGAAAAACCCCAGCCTTTTTAAGATTGCTTAACTTATCGAGTAAATCATTAATTCATCAGCCCGTAGACACCGACAGAATAGGCCCGCTTGTCGCGCTCACCTTTTAACGCACGCATTTTCAAAGACTCCCCCAAGGATACCGTGTCATCGATATAACGGGTATTACCTGTGCCTTCATCAAAGCTGACGATACCCGCTTCTTGAAAATAGTAGCCAATATAATCACCCTGCTCTACACCAACGCTTACGGGGAAGTTAACCCGGGCAACCCCGGCATCGGTGGCCCGTAAGACTTCACTTTGCCAAATTACTAGCATTTGATCTTGCACCGGACGCATTACCTGCACGGTGAAAGTGCCAGGCTTAACAAAATGCGCACTGACCCCGGTGATAGTGCCATTGGCTGGCATGGGGTTTTCTATATCCACCAATAACAAGGACTGCGAATCTACCTGACTGCGCTGAACTAATTCACCGCCAATATAGTCGAGTAAATCGCTCTGCACCATAAAGTCTTTTAGCTCGTCGATCTCTTTTTGTACAAAGCGGCGCACCTGCCCGCGCAGCTCAGAGGACTCCTGCACCCGCACGGTTTTCTCGGTATCGAGCACCGACATCACTCGCTTAAGGTCATTGATTTGGGTCTGCAGGGTTAACTCTTGGTTTTGCAGCGAGACGATTTTAGAACGCGCCTGATCCAACTCGGACTGCAGCTGTTCATTCTCATCTTGCATTTTTTGTACGTTCGGTTGGGTCTGGCAACCTGTCACAAGTGCAGTCGCAACAAGCATGCCCGCGATCATTTTCTTTGTCATCTCAAGCCTCTTTAGTTGTATTCGAGCCCAACCAGCAGCTCACCCTCTGTCGTTTTGAAGTTGATGTCAGTGTGCCTACACTTATGTAAGTATACCGCTATTCCGCCACCTTGAAGGAAACACTGGCAAGCGGAGCATCCCCTAATTTAAGGTCAACATGATAGGCCCCTTTGCCAAAGCCTGTCACCGGGCGCTCTATGGCAAAAAACTGAACCCCTTGCGTGCCGCTAACGATAACCGGTTTTTGCGCTATTTGCACACTGCGCGAACCATCGGTCAATACGACCTGCACTACATTGGCCTCACCATTGAAATTAGCAAACTCAAAGCCGATATGAATAATTCGGTCCAACGCCAGAGGGTCCCCCTGGGGCTGACTTAAATCAGCCATTGGCTGTGCCGCCACTAACACATTAGAAATACTGGGCAGTTGGGCTTCAACTAACTGATCCAACTGTAAACGCTGAGTTAGCAAGCCCTCACTTTGAGGGAAGCGGTCGCGCGCAATGTCGAGCTGTAGCAATGCTTCATCGAGTGACTCATTTGCCAATAAGCGATCAATACGACTAATCAGCGCTTGCTCCACTCGCAGCATACCTTCGTTGACGGTATCGACCGCCTCTGGAGCTTGCTGCAACAAACGCTGATACGTTTCATAAGCGTTATTGCCGCGCGGTGTAATCAATTGATTGCGCGCTAACAGCTGTTGGGCCTCAGCATTTAAGGCGGCAATACTTTCTTGTCGATTATCCAGCGCCGTTTGTTGCTCGGCCACAGCCGCTTGTAGCGCCAAGAGGTTATCGTGCTTAGGGTTAATTTTTAGACCCCGGGCAATCAGGCGAGCCGCTCCATCTAAATCACCCTCGCGTTGTTTGGCCTCAGCTAACACATGGTAGCGCTCAGCGACTTGCTGCAGTCCTTGCTGAGCCTGCATGTTGCCGGGCTCTTGCGATAGCACTGTCTGGTAAGTCTCCAGCGCATTGGCGCCGGCCGGCGAGCTTAAGGCATCGGCGAGTAGATACTTTTCAGCCTGGGCCAAAAGGCTTGATACTCGTGTCGTTTGACGTAGCTGGCTAATGGCTTCACGGTTGCGACCGTCCTGTTCGGCTTGCTCGAAAGCCTCGGCACTGATAGCCGCCAGCGATTCTGCGGCGGCGATATCTTGACTCTCAACAGCCTGCTCAAACCGCTGCTGCAGAGTTTGGGATAACTCTGCCAACCCCTGCTTACCCGCCTCGGCTTGAGCGGTGTCATCACTGAGGCTCAACTGCCGGTAAAGTGCTGCCAATTCAATCGCAGCCTTGGGGTTAGCCTCCAGCGTCTCACGCAGCTGGGCTGCTGTTTGCAAGGCATCATCAGTTGCCAATGGTTGGACATCGCCATCGTCTTCACTCTGAACAGGGGCTTGATCGATATGCACCGCCTGCGCACTGGCAACTTGTGCAGATTGCTCGTAAAGGGTCGATTCAAGTCCATCACTGATCATGGCCTCGACATCAGCCGGCGCCTCAACCTTCTCACCCGAGGTGGAGATAGCCGCGACCGAAGATTGAGCTAATGAGGTATCACTCGGCGAACCAGACGGGCCACCGACACTCTGCCACGCGAACCAGCCGCCACCCAGCACGGCAGCCAGTACAGCGCCCCCGAGCCAAAATTTGCCTGTGGCAGGGCTTTCACGATTGTCTTCGTGCGCGCGATAGCCGATACCATCATCGCTGCCCACACTAAACAGCTCTCCGGTAGGCAGCTCTTCGTCGTCACGGGTAGCACTGGCCACCTCTTCGGTATTCACCTGGGTATTAGCAATAGCAGCAGACACAACCGTGGCGGCCGACTCGTCGGAGTCATCCACCTTGGGAGTCAGTGCCATTTGCGCTTTTATATGTTCGATGTCTTCGGGCGCAATCGCGTTTAAATCGGCAATCAACTCCGCGCCATTTTGATAGCGTTGATCGGGCTTTTTCGCCAGGCACTTACTGATAATGGGCTGAAAAACCGCCAAATGTTCGGGCAGAGTGGGAACCGGGTCCGACACATGCATTATGCCGACAGCCACAGCCGAGTCGGCATCGAAAGGAACAAAACCGCACACCAACTGAAACAGAACCACGCCAAGCGCGTATAGGTCGCTGCGCGGATCCACTTGGGCGCCTTTGGCCTGCTCGGGACTCATGTAATGCGGGGTGCCCATGGTCGTGCCGGTTTGGGTCATCCCCGAGGCCACATCCGAGGCGCGGGCAATGCCAAAATCCATCAGCACCGCCCGCCCATCCTCGGCGTGAATCATGATGTTCTCTGGCTTTACATCGCGGTGTATGTAGCCTTTGCGACCAGCGTAATCCAGCGCTTTGGCCACATCTTTAATAATGGCCAAGGAGCGCTCTAGTTCAAGATGGTAACGGCTCGCTTTAAGGTCTTCGCCCGGCACGTACTCCATAGACAAATAATGGTTGCCATTGTGCACGCCCACATCGTAAACCGTAACAATATTGGGATGCATCAGTCGCGACACAATACGAGCCTCGCGAATAAAGCGCTCTCCAAAACTGGGGTCTTTGGATAGTTGTGGCGACATCACCTTTAACGCGACTTCGCGCTCAAAGCTTTCCTGAATGGCAAGGTAAACGGTCGCCATGCCGCCCTCACCAAGAGTGTCCACTATTTTATAACCGGGTATTTCCATTCACTGCGCCAATAAAAAAGGACTCAATACAATTGTTTGTCGGCACCCAAAGCATGACCCACTGCGGACTAGGGCTTCAGGGTGCCGGCGTTGCGGCCATCTCAGTGGTCAGGCACTTATAGCCACTTTGCATATTATCCCTGAACAATATAGCTGGTGGCCAGTAATAGCAACCGCTTGCCCCCTCTAAGAGCCGGTTCGGTTGATTCTTCTGCCCTAATGGCGCCGGTAATAGCGTTTTCTCAATTGCTCAAAAGGCCGCCAATTGCTACTATTGCGCCCTTTCTGACCGCCCGAATTAAACGATCCCTCAAGGTTAGTCCGCTGAGTGAGTAAACCCGCCAAGCCTATGCTTTATTGGAGGGGGCTCAACCGTTTAATCCATTAGATTTGGCCCCAACACAAGAGATTCTCTATGACTCAGGACCTTCGCCGTGCACCTTTGACTGAGCTGGCTCAACACGATGCATTTATTCAGCGCCATATTGGCCCGGATAACAGCCAAGCCACCACCATGCTAAACAGCTTGGGACTCGACAGCACCGCCACCCTGATTGAGAAAACCGTACCGGCCAAAATCCTCAATACCGATCCCTTAGCACTGGAGTCGGCCAAATCAGAGGTAGAGGCGCTGGAGGAATTAAAAACCATCGCCAGTAAAAACAAACTGTTCAAAAGCTTTATCGGCATGGGTTATTACGATACTCATGTGCCCAACGTTATTTTGCGCAATGTGCTGGAAAACCCCGGCTGGTACACCGCCTACACGCCCTATCAGCCAGAGATTGCCCAGGGGCGGCTAGAAGGCTTGCTCAACTTCCAACAGATGATTATTGACCTCACCGGTATGGATTTAGCCAACGCCTCCATGCTGGATGAAGGCACAGCCGCGGCTGAAGCCATGGCCATGTGCAAACGACAAAACAAAAAGAATCGCTCCGATGTGTTTTTTGTCGCCGAAGATACTCACCCGCAAACCATCGCCGTCATTAAAACCCGCGCTGAACACTTTGGTTTTGAGGTCGTGGTCGCGGCAGCGGAACAACTGGCAAACACCGAATGTTTTGGCGCCCTACTGCAATACCCAGGCACCACCGGCGAAGTGCGCGATTTAACCGACCTTATCAGCACCGCCCACGAGCAGAAAACTCTGGTGACCGTCGCCTCGGATCTGTTAGCCCTAACACTCTTAAAGTCGCCCGGCGCAATGGGAGCCGATGTCGCTATCGGCACCAATCAGCGCTTTGGTGTGCCCATGGGTTTTGGTGGCCCACACGCCGCTTTCTTTGCTTTTCGCGATGCCTTTAAACGCAGCGCACCGGGCCGGATTATTGGGGTGTCGATAGACTCGCGCGGCAAAACCGCTCTGCGCATGGCCATGCAGACCCGAGAACAACATATTCGCCGCGAGAAGGCCAACTCTAATATTTGTACCTCTCAGGTACTCTTGGCAGTAATGAGCGTGTTCTACGCCATTTACCACGGCCCCGAAGGCTTAAAGCGCATTGCCGAGCGAGTGGCGCGGCTGACAGATATTTTGGCGGAAGGCTTACGCCAGCGCGGTTTTGACAGTGTTCACAGCGACTACTTCGACACCCTTTGCATTAAAGTAGGCGAGTCACAACAAGCGCTCTATCAAACGGCCCTAGCCAACCAAATTAACCTGCGCCTAGTCGGGGAAGACTGCATCGGCATCAGTGTGGACGAAACCACCACACTCCCTCAAATTAGCCAACTACTGAACGTGTTTAGCGCCGGTGATCACGGCCTGAGCCTCAATGCCATTGATGAGCAATTGTGTGCAGGCGATGCGGCCACCGGCCTGCCCGAAGCCCTGCGCCGTAGCGATGCCATACTCACCCACCCGGTGTTTAATCGCTACCACAGCGAAACCGAAATGCTGCGCTACTTAAAACAGCTAGAGAGCAAAGACATCGCCCTGAATCACTCAATGATTCCGCTCGGCTCTTGCACCATGAAACTCAACGCCACCGCCGAGATGATTCCCGTCACCTGGCCCGAGTTTGGCAAACTGCACCCATTTACCCCGATGGAGCAAGCGCAAGGTTACGCGCAAATGTTTGCTCAACTGCAACAAATGCTGGAAGCCTGCACCGGCTACGACGCCGTCAGTTTGCAGCCCAATGCTGGCAGCCAAGGTGAATACGCAGGCTTGGTCGCGATAAAAAAATACTTTGCAAACAAAGGCGAATTTGAACGCGATATTTGTTTAATTCCCGCCTCGGCTCACGGCACCAACCCCGCCTCGGCGCAGATGGTCGGCATGAAAGTAGTGGTGGTCAATTGTGACAGTAAAGGTAACGTCGACCTCGACGACCTCAACGCCAAAATCACCGAGTACACCAGCCGCATCGCGTGCATTATGGTGACCTACCCCTCCACTCACGGCGTCTTTGAAGAAGGCATTACCGAGGTATGCGCCGCCGTGCACAACGTCGGCGGTCAAGTCTATATCGATGGCGCCAATATGAACGCGCTAGTAGGCGTAGCTGCGCCGGGTAAATTTGGCGGCGACGTGTCGCACTTAAACCTGCACAAAACTTTTTGTATTCCCCACGGTGGCGGCGGCCCCGGCATGGGCCCCATCGGCGTGGCAGAACACTTAAAACCGTTTTTACCCGCGCACCCTGTGCAGCCGGTGACCGGCACCGACCTTGCCAACGGCACCATTTCCGCCGCGCCCTGGGGTTCAGCCAGCATCCTCCCTATTAGCTGGATGTACATTAAAATGATGGGCCGCGAAGGCATGGCCCACGCCACCAAAATCGCCATACTTAACGCCAACTATGTCGCTAAAAAACTCGGCGATCACTACCCCATTTTGTACAAAGGCAACGAAGGCTTCGTTGCCCACGAGTGCCTGCTCGATTTGCGCCCCTTAAAAGAAGCCAGCGGCGTTACCGAAGAAGACATCGCCAAACGCTTAATGGACTTCGGCTTTCACGCCCCCACCATGTCATTCCCGGTGCCGGGCACACTGATGATTGAACCCACCGAATCGGAAAGCCAGGAAGAGCTCGACCGTTTTTGTGAGGCCATGATCATCATCCGCAAAGAAATCGCCCAAATTGAAAGTGGCGAAGTCGACTACAACACCAGCGCCCTACACAACGCGCCCCACACCCAAGACGATGTCATGCAAGCAAACTGGGATCGCCCCTACACCCGCGAGCAAGCAGCGCGCCCCGCGCCCTGGCTAAAAGCTCACAAAGTGTGGCCAGCGGTTAACCGGATTGATAATGTGTACGGGGATCGGAATTTGGTTTGTTCTTGTCCGACTGTTGAGGAGTACCGAGACTAAGTTTCGGTCTTTTTTGATTAGTGGCATTCGTTTCTTGGGTGCCATTCGACGTACTACGGCTTACCCTTTAATCTGTTTGCCCTGGGTATAAGCTGCGCTTCGGCGGCATTAAACCAAAACCGGATTGATAATGCGTACGGGGATTGGAATCTGGTTTGTTCTTGTCCGACTGTTGAGGAGTACCGAGACTAAGTTTCGGTACTGGGAGGGACTACTCGGGTTCTACACTTTAAATTTTAAATTCACTCTAGAAGCGAGTGCGCGAGATCTGTTTCAGTTTACGCCTAAAACCGCCTGCCATACTCTGTCGTCTAGGGTACCAATCCCGGCTCCGCTGTCGCTGCGAATTGCCCACCAGTCTCCACCCGGAATCCGGGGTTGAGAGTAATAGACTCGTTGGCGCTAAATGTTACATCTGCGGTCGACGTTACGACGTAGCTCGGGCCTGCTTCTATCGCGCAGGAGGCCTCAGTAACCACTCCGAAAACTGAATCATTTTCCAGAGTGAGAATGTCTTCAGGGGCGCAGGATCAGGCACCACAGTTTCCCTAAAAGCTGCTATATCAAAGCGCGTATTGTTAATTGAGAGCGCATTATCAGCCGAATTGTCATCGGGGTGCGCGATCCCACAGGGCACCCCGGAACAATCAATATCGGGATTGGAAAACAACCCCACCACAGGGCTGACATAGCTCATTACTGTGCCGAATTGACCTGAATCTCCGTGCCCGTAGGAATAGGGAAACACCCCTGAACTGCCTGCGTTAGCACGATCAGGGGTACTGCCCTTGCTGTGATCCAGCTCATGGGGCAGAGTTAATTTGTCACAATATTAATAGTTAAAGTCAATCCTTTTTATATAAATACATTGAGGCTACGGCAAGTGATGCCAGCATTGAACCAATGCATAGGTAAATATTTTTATCACCACTCAGCCAAAGTTACTACATGTACTACTCCAATGATTTCACCTAAGTGTATTAGTTTGATATGTGCTGGACTTCAAACTGACAGCTACCTCCCGGTGGGCAACTATCCCCATTGGAGTATATTTGAACATTCAAATAATAACTCTCACCTGGATTAAATCCACAGGTGAATCTGGACGCACCCGTCACCCACCGCAATTGGGCAGAATTTCCACCCTGCAAACATTCTAAGGAGCTACTTGATGGCAAGCTTGGCCCTCCTGCACACTCTGAAACCCAAACTCTAATATAGGCACCAAATGAAGTTCGTCTGGGGTGAAACAGAACCAAACCAGCCCTGCCAGACTCAACGGGTGCAATAAATTGCTGCGACAGAATAGATTGATCGTTAGGCACATCGATCCCAACAAAATTCGTGTTTTCACCAAAATCAGCTAACACCGAAGGCAATCCAGAGGTAATTGCATTTGAACTACAGGTCTCTGGAGCTGGCGGGACTGCGCCCCCTCCCACACTGGCCACGGAAGAGCTACTGGAGCTGGTACTCATTGGCACGCTCGAATCACTCGATGCTTCAGATGAGCTACTTTCTCCTCCACTGCTCACACTGCCAGAGGAGCTGGTAGACGAACTGCTGGAACTTATACTCGATGATGAGGAGACTGAACTACTGGAACTAGACGAAACCGAAGACATTTCGCCATTTGAGTCACTACCCGCGCTACTATTATTACCAGAACCACCGTTACCTGAGCCGACGGAGCTCGAGCTGCCGCCGCCAGAGGAGTAATTGATGTCGCTAAAAATTTCTGCATCCACCAATTCAACACCATAATAAAAGTAATCGCGAACCTGACCCTCAGGCAACTGTAACAGGTTTGATAAAAATTTAATTACATCTATGATTTCAGAATTAAATGCCAAGTCGATATTAGCATCCATAAAATAATTTGAATCAAATTGACTTCCCCATGGATGAGCCCCACCACTATAATTTACCCCGCTAAACACGCTGACGTCGGGGCCTGCCAACCCAAACAGAAAATTTTGAAAACGGGGGCCCGCAAACAATCCTCCAGTATAATTTTCATAAAACTCAGGCGGATGGAATTGATAACTCGGGGATGCATCGGAAATCGGTGACCACTGACCATTGTCAAAAACCAAGCCAGCAGATGCTCTACCGGCAGAATCAAATCCTAGCTCTATATTCGAATCACCCGAAAAGTCCCCACCCAATCTAAAATTAATCTGATTTTCAAATGCCAACAAGCCGACAACAACAGGAGGTAAACTTACAAATTCTGGAAACAAGTCCTGCGATAACGAAAAATCTGAACCTCCTTCGGTAGTCACTTCAATATTTGTATCAGTGTCAAAAGTTACAAGGCTACGCCATTCAACGTTTCCTACTTGGTCAACAGACACATCAAACTCAAGCTTTGCATCCATTGACAAGCATCCGGAGAGTTTATTTCCCAATCGTAGCGCCACGATATAAGAGCGCTGAGTACCGCACTGATTGATTAGTTTTTCAGGAGCATTCGAAGCTTTGTAAATGCCAGCACCCTTTCCCATACTTGTTGCTGATATTCCCCCCAAATCCAATGGAAACGCCCCTTCCGCCTCCAATGAAGAAAACACCTCCGACAAGCCCGCAGCTTCCACCTGTAGCTCGGTATTACCATTAACCTCGTCAACGTGTATCACCTTTGAAAAAATCGAGGGAAACTCTGGATCATCTGACGGCACTAGTAATATGTCATCCACCGTAAAATCTGCCACCAACCCGTCGAACTTAATTTTACTAGGTGTAGAAACTAGAATACTCTCATAGAATTCTTCGACACTATTTCGAGTGACAACAAACACATTTGGATTAATGGAAGCAGAGAATTTATTCTCTTGATTAATACTCGCCACTAGTGCTGCGGCATTATCCGAAGCCTGACTACTTCCAGTGTCATTACTTGCAACAACTACAAAAAAGTAAACAACACCGTCTTCAAGGTTATTCACCGTATAACTATTGCCAGTTACCGAATCATTTACAAGGATCGCATCAGACAGATTTTCAATCTTCGAATCAAGCTTGTAAATGGCGTACGAATCTGCCCTCTGAGCCTTTTGCCATTTTAAGAAGGCTTGTCCTGAATTTGTAGTAACACTTACATTTTGAGGTTTCTCTGGAGCTAGAGCAACTGAAGAGCCCGACTGGCCTCCACTTGAAGAAGAACTCCCGCCTCCACAAGAGCATACCCCCAACAACATGAGCATCATTAGAACAAACGTATTCAGTTTTAAATTCATAGAAATCCCTTATCAGGCAGAAGCTTAGTTTATAAATACTCCAATTTAACACCAATAAAAGCATAGCAAATGACCAACCAAGCTTGAACCAGTTCACGGTAATTTAGATAATTTTAACGCCAATGGTAACTGTCAAAGATGACAGGCTCCCTTACGGCAAAACTGGTTATATTTTAACCAGTTTTATTGGTTCAACCATAAACGGTATAAATTACAGGGCATCACTGATGAGAATAGCGCCGCACGATGTGTAGCGGCAGAGTCAGTCATATCACTTAATATGAGGCAGTAGGATCTATACAGTGGGTACCGCCGTTAAGTTCAAAATCGGCAAAGGGCGGTTCATCGCAGCACTATTTGGGGACATACAACAACTAAACGATAATTTAACCATCACCGTCTCTATTTCCCTATACTGGTAAAACATACCAATAACCCCAAAGGACACACATGCTAACCAAACTGGGCTGGAAGCTGCTTTTGTTGAGCCGGGCGCTGTGGATGCGCACCTTGGCGTTTGCGATTTTGGCGGTGGTGACGGCGCTGATGGCGATTGCGTTAAAAGGCGTTATTCCCGCCTCGATAGCAGGGTTTATTGGCGCGGAGGCGGTGGATAAAATTCTGTCGATTCTTGCATCCAGTATGCTGGCGGTGACGACCTTTTCCCTTAGTGTGATGGTATCTGCCCACGGGGCGGCGGCGAATAATTTAACACCCCGCGCCACCCGCCTGATGATGGAGGACGCCACCACCCTCAACGCGCTGGCGACTTTTGTGGGCTCGTTTGTGTTTTCTCTGGTTGGGATCATTGCACTGAGTACAGGCTTGTATGGCGAGCAGGGGCGCGTGGTGTTGTTTATTGTCACCATCGCGGTAGTGGTGCTGATTGTCGGCACCATTTTACTTTGGATTAATCATTTGGCCCGCCTAAGCCGGGTAAGTGAGATTGCCGAGCGCGTAGAAGATGCCGCCAGTGCTGCCATTGTACGGCGCGGCAAGCACCCCTGGCTGGATGCCAATCGCCTAGATACCTTGGATGATATCCCCTCTGGCAGCTACTCCATTACGGCCAGTGGCATTGGTTATATTCAGCATATTGATATTCAGGCATTAAACCATTGGGCCACAGAGAACGACGCCAAGTTATATGTCACCTGCCTTCCTGGCAGCTTTGTTCACCCCAGCCGCGCCATTTTGTACTGCAGCCAAAAGTGCGACGAGCAGGCATGTCAGACACTGCAAAATGCCATCACTTTGGGTGATACCCGCTCGTTTGATCAAGACCCACGCTTTGGATTGCTGGTAATGGCCGAGATTGCTTCGCGCGCACTGAGCCCCGGCATTAACGACCCAGGCACTGCAATTGAGATCTTAGGGCGCGGGGTACGTCTGATAAGTCAGTGGCAAGTCACACCGGACGATATCAGCGATTTCGATATCCCCTACCCCAATGTATGGGTGTCACGAATTGAGATTGAAGAATTGTTTGTCGATTTTTTCTCGCCCATTACACGGGACGGAGCGGCTTTTATTGAGGTACAAATACGCCTGCAAAAATCTTTGGCAGCACTCAGTGCCGTGGACGGAAACTTTCACGCACCGGCGTTGCAAATGGCGCAGACCGCACTGGCTCGGGCCGAGCAATCTCTCACCTTTGCCCCCGAGCTTGCCAGTCTTAAAGAAGTGCACCAACGGCTATTTTCTTAAACAAAAAACGAGCCCTATAACGACAAATCCCGGCTCAAGAGCTGGGCTTTGTCCGCAACAACACACGTTTATTACTCAACCGCTACCGAGCCTTGCATCAATGCGTAGTGGCCGGGGAATGAGCAAATAAAGCTGTACTCTTTTGCCGCATCTAACTCGTCCACTTTAAAGCTCACCGATGTGCTTTCGCCGCCGCCAATAACATCGGTGTGCGCCAACACACGCTCGTCACCTGGCTTAACGTACTGATTCTCAAGCCCGGCGCTCATGCCATCTTGCACAACGCCCTGAATATTATCCTTTTCAGTCAGTACCCAGTTATGGCCCATGGCGTTTTTAGGCAAATTACCCGAGTGGGTTAAGTTGACGGTGAAGCTTTCGCAACTGGAAGGGATGCTGATGGCTTCAGTGTCAAAGCGCATTTGATCGGTACTGTCTACCGTCACTTCACACTCAGCTGCACCAGCGGTGGCCGCGCTAAACGCAAACACCAAGCTGCCGACTAGGGCGGTGATTTTCATAACTTGATTTTTGCACATCTATAACGTCTCCTTCTCGATAAATCGAGTGGGTCTCGTGAATGGTTTATGTCGGAACTCGATTAAACACAGCCAATGGGTGGGTGGTTGTAATCGCCAATTTCACCCGCTCGCCCGCAGCGGCACGGTTTTCGTGACTGACCCGCACTTTAATATCGCAACCGGCGTCAGTATCCACCGAGTATAAACAGGTGCCGCCCTCGTAGCGCGACCAGCGCACGGTGCCATTGCTGTCGCTGCCACTAGAGTGCATTGAAACATCGTCGGGACGCAGTAACAAGTCGACCTCCCCCGTGGCGCCATCGACCGGGGTGCCCGGTGCGGAGCCTAAATCGGTGGTCACATAACCCTGCTCAAGTCGCCCGGGAATAAAGCTTGCCTCGCCCAAAAAGCGCGCCACAAAGCGGCTGGCAGGCTCGCAAAAACAGGTTTCTGGTGGCGCTATTTGCTCCAACTTGCCGCGGTTTAAAATGCCGACCCGATCGCCTACCGACAGCGCTTCTTCCTGATCGTGGGTTACCCAAATAGCGGGCACACCAGCCTCTTTTAGCGCGTTGCGAATTTCCCAACGCAAACTGTCTTTTAATGCGGCATCCAAATTGGATAAGGGCTCATCCAGCAGGACGAACACAGGTTCATGAGCGAGGGTGCGCGCCAAGGCCACACGCTGTTTCTGGCCGCCGGATAAATTGGCGGGCTTGGCGTTGCGCAAAGCATTCAGGCCGAGCAGCTCCAGCCAGTGGTCGGCCAAGTGTGAATCTTTTAACCGAAAGTTCACATTTTGCTGCACGGTCAAATGCGGAAACAGAGCGAAATCTTGAAACACCATGCCCACGTTGCGCTTTTCCGGCGCGACCGTTGCTGTGGCACTGGCGCGCCAGGCGCCCAGCTCAATGCTGCCACCGCTGATAGGAATCAGCCCGGCCAGCGCCTGCAAAATGGTGGTTTTACCACAGCCGGTAGGCCCTACCAGCATCAGAATTTCATCCGCCCCCAGCGCCAGACTCAAATCGTCCACCACCCGGGTGGTGCCATAGTCTACAGATAGGTTTTGTACGCTCAGCATTCGGAGTCCCGCTTATCAATTACGTCAATATCCCCGCGGCGCTCGCCGCTGAACATTAGTGCCAGCCCCAGGCCAGACATTAACACCAGCAACAAGCCGGGGATGGCGGCGCGGCCAAAGTAACCCGCCTCATACACACGCCACAGGTAGGTGGCCAGTGTTTCAAAGCCGGTAGGCCCCAGCAAAAGTGTGGCCGGCAGCTCGCGCATGGCTTCTAAAAATACCAGCGCCGCGCCGGCAATCATACCGCGCATAGTCAGCGGTAAGGTAATACGAGTAAACGCCTCTTTGGGACTAGCACCAAGCAAACGCGCCGCTTTGACTAAGCTCGGGTCCAGACTTTCGGCGCTGGAACGAATGGAACCCACCGCCAGCGATAAAAACCGCAGCACATAGGCGATAATCAAAAGCCCCAAGGTTTGATACAAAAACGGTAGCTGCAAACCGACATAGACCAGCGCGGTGCCCATCACAATGCCGGGCACGCCAAAACCTAAGTAGGTTACCCGCTCCATTAAGCGACCCGCTCGCCCTGCTTGAGCGGCGTGGGCAACGGGAATGGCGACGATAACCGCCACCAGCGCGGCCAGCAGCGATGCGTAGGTGGAGTTCCAGGCGTAACTAAACTCAAAACCGGCACTGCCTTCGCGCACCAGCCACAGGGTAAAAATCGCCAGCGGCAACACAATGGAGAGCAGTACAACCGGCGCCGAGGCCAGTAACATAACAGCGCTTTGCCAGCGCGAGGGCCAAAGGGTCAGTTTGCGCCCCGGACGTTCGGGCGTCACCTTAACCCGCGACTCCAGAATCAGCACCAAAGCCACAATCACCAACAGCTGCAGCGACAACATGGCCGCCTGGCTTAAACCAAAAGCGTTGTACTCCACATAAATAACGCGAGTGAAGGTATCCAAACGCATAATGGCGGGAGTACCAAAATCCGACAGAGTGTAAAGCGCAGCCAACAGAGCGCCGGCGGCGACGCCGTTAACCACACGGGGCAAGACCACCGTCCAGAGGCTGGCCGGCAGCGACATGCCCAGCGTGCGCGCAGCGTTCACCAAGCTGGCATCCAAACTTAATAACGAGGCACGCGTGGTAAGCAGGACAAACGGATAGGTGTAGAGGGTCATAACCAAAGCGGCGCCGGGCAAACCGTACATGGCGGGTGTGGGCAGGCCCGTTAAGGCATTGATTTCGCCGCCTGGGCCAAAGGCCGCGTAGAGGGTAAAAGCGCCGATATAACTGGGCATGGCCAGGGGCGCAGCCAGCAGAATCAACCAAAACTTGCGCCAGGGCAAGTGCACATAGGCGGTGAGCAGGGCCAGTGGTACACCGATTAAAACCGAGCCGACCACGGTTAGCGCCATCAGGGCCAGCGTGTTGCCCAACACTTTCAGGTTATGGGCATCAAACAGCGAGGCCGTATCACTGGCGAGCGCCACCAGTACCCCCACAGGCACAAGCGCAAACAGCGCTATCAATAGCGCCAGTGGGTAAGAAGCTGGCCAGCGGGTCATAGCACGCCGACGCTGCGCATCAAATCCAGTGTCGGGCGCAAGTCCGCCAGACGGGTTAAGTCCATTTTAGGGGGCGATATAGTGTCCAGTGCGGGCAAGCCCTGCGGCGGTGCCAGACCGGCGACCAGTGGAATTTCGTAAGCTTCACTAGCCAGGTACGACTGCACTTCGCGGGTGAGCAGGTAGCGAATAAAGTTAATGGCCAGCTCACTGTCGTTGAGCGCCAAAATACCTGAGGCATTGACTAAGCAGCCCGCATCGTTGCGCGAGAAGGCCAAGCCCACCCGAGCATCGGGCTTGCCGGCTTTCAGGCGCAGGGTGTAATAGTGATTGGCAAACCCCAAGTCCACCTCGCCGCGCTCAACGGCCATAACCACACCCAGCTCACCGGCGTAGGCTTTGCCACGTTTTTTCATGGCCTTGAGCCACGCCGCTGTCGCCTTTTCACCTTCCAGCAAACGCATGGCAGTAATAAACGACTGGAACGAGGCATAAGCCGGTGCCCAACCAATTTTTAGGTCACTGTCAGGCAACGCCATGACATCGTCGGGAATTTGCTCGGGTGCAATACTATCGAGGTTGTAAGGCAAGGTGCGAATACGGCCAGTGACTGGTGCCCAGTTGGCGTAGCGAAAGCCTTCATTAAGCTGACCGGTTAAATCCGCCGGCAGCGGTTTGGCCAAGCCTGCACCATCGACTAAGCCGATAGCGCCGGAATCCACCGCCCAAAACACATCGGCCCGGCGCACACCGGCTTTGGCCTCGGCCACTATTGTGTTAGCCAGAGCCGCCGTCACACCGCGGCGTATATTGAGCTTAAATTTGGGGTTGCGCTTTTCAATGGCCTGCAGGACATTTTCGTACAGGCCGCCCTCACCGCGCCCTAAATAGAGCGTGAGTTCGCCTTCCAGAGCCGGCAACTGCTCAACCGATAGCGCCCCACCCTCGCGGGCAAAGGCGCTAAAAGACAAAGGCAAGCTGCCCAGTAAACCGGCCCCGGCCAGGGCCTGCAAGAATAATCTGCGTTGCACTTAGAAAACGTCCTTACGCTCTTTCTCGGCTTGCTCCAACAGTGATTTGGCTTGGTCGATTTTGCCTTGCATGGCGGTGACGACGGCGCGCACTTGATCCACAGTGCCTTTAGCGGATATAGCTTTAGGCAAAGTGACGTTGAAATCTTTTTCGAGATCTTCCACCAGACTGGCATCTTGCTCGATCAATGCGCCTTCAACACCTTCGAATAAATTCAGGTAGGTGTCGTGCACAATATCGGTCGCTTCTTGCGGCAGCTTTTCAGCGTACTTGGCAACCACACGATCCAGACGTTGGTTGACTTCGCTCAGCGCCGCTTGCGGGGTAGAAGGGCCAGCTGTGGTTTTGATTTTATCCAGCAAACCATTTTGCTGGTACTTGGCCGCTAGTTTAACGGCACCCAAGGCCTGCCACAATGCCTGCTCCAGCTTCTCTTGCTCAGCGCGCACTTCGGCGATTGGCTTGCCGGCATCGATAGCGCCTTTAATGCCGTACAAACCCTGCCAAATAGAGGCGTAAACGGGCACGTAATTGGTCTCAATGGCAGAGTGGAAGTCTACCTCTTCCCAGAAGTCGATTAACCGCTCCGATTTAGCCGCCTTAGTGCCCTTGTCCTCGTAGGTGGCAATCATGGCGTCGACTTTACCGATAATCCAGCTCACCTCTTCGGAGTATTCACCCAGATTGTCTTGCAGGTGGTTAACGTGCTCGCCAATAGGGCCATTGGCCAACGCCTGGCTCGCGCCAAACACAGTGACCAGGGTAAAGGTTGCTAAATATTGAATCGATGTGCGAATTACTGAGGTCATAACATTCTTCCGTTAGCAAATGACACGAGGCCGAGCCTCAAACAAGCAAATGATAACGATTATCAGCTATAAGGTAAAGCTACCAGCCCATTCTTTACCCAAGCTTACGGCCAGATTGTCATCAACGTTCACCTTTAGCCAAGTTCACTTGAACGGCCTCTTGATCGACAAAGCCCTGCTGGCGTCGAATAGCCACCAGCAACTCGTCATCGGCGTAGGCGCAACCGGTGGTACCCGGATCAAGTTGCGCTGCTTTGGCGGCCATTGCAGCGCTATGACCTTCACCCTGCTGCAATCGTGCCAGCATGGGCTGATAACCTGGCGGCCAGGCTTGAACGTCATTAAAGCTGGTGCGCAGCGCCCGCAAAATGCCCATGCCGGCAAAATCTAAATCGCCCCAGAAGTACACGGGGTATTGTGTGTTTTGGCTAAACCAGAAGGTTTCAAACAACACCCGACTGGCCTCGCTGGCCTGAGTGTAGGCAAACACCGCTTGGCCTTGTGTGCGAATGCGCTCGGCACTGAGGGCAAAACCCGAGCTATACACCAGTGCGTAGCGGGTTTGTGGTTGCCCGGCCAAACTCAAGAAGGTGTCTTGGTTTTCAATAAACAACACTTGAGCAAAGCGCTCGGGCAAATGCGCGCTGACCAACAGCGGGCGCGGTAAAACCCAGTGCGCCAATTCAGGGTAAAGCTGTTCCACCCACGCGCCGTGGCGATCCAACACCTTGGAGTTGCCGCGAAAGCAGCGCGCTGAGAGCTGGCGCAGTGTCATAGGCGCGCATAACTCTCGGCCGATCGCGAGCAGGCCGCGCAGGGTTTGTTCGGCGCCCAATTCGGGAATGCGAATTAAATGATCGGTTAAATGGTTTTTCAATGCGCCGTCGGCCAGGCGCTCCAACTCTTTGTGCCACACCAGGGCATAGGGGTCGAGCGCCGGGCGGTTTAACCACTGGCGCAAGCGCTCTTCGCAATCGGGCACCAGCCACAGCTGGGCGCCCTCGTAGGCTTCCTGAAAGGGTTTGACCTTGGCTTTTTTAATAGTTAGCAGCTGGCAGTCTTTATCCAGACTCTCCACCAGCGCCCATAAAAAGTTTGTGTCTTCATTAAAATCAAAAAGCTCGGCAGCGGTTTTAGCGCTGACTTTCAGGCTGGGTTTCACTCCGCGTTCGAGTTTATCCAGCAGACTGTGCAGCAGTCTTTGAATTAATGGCTCATCCAGCCACACCGGTTTTTGCGCCGCGCTTTTCATTTAGCTTTCAAACTCTTCCATAAAATCCAACATGGCTTGATGGCGCACCGTCTTGCGATGGTTTTGCCACAGCGTGCGAATTTTGTCTTGGTTACAGGCTTTGCGGTCCACCAGCACGCGGGTGTTTAACTCGCCAATGGGTTGCGCCGTGGGGCATTTGCTAAATACAAATTGATTGCTGATTAAATCCATAAACGGGCCGGACTTACTGCTGGGCATAATAAACAGTAGTTGCAGGCCTAATGTTTCGGTTAAGTAATGAATAACCTCGCGCGAGCGGTTTTCATCCATTTTAGAGAAGGCTTCATCCACCAAAACCATACGCAGATGGTTATCGCCTTCGTTAAAACGAAAAGCGCTGGTAACAGCCGCAGAGCGAATAATATAGGCCGGAGTTTCCAGCTGGCCGCCGGAGCCCGTGCCGTATTGACTCAGGGCGATGGCCGCTTTACCCTCGGGCTCTTTGTAAATTTCGTAGTAGCGGTAATTGCGGTAATCGCTAATGCGCGACAATTCGCGCAGTGCCACTTGCTCGTCTTTATCGAGCAGCATATCGAGCATACGATCGCGCACCTGGCAGGCTTTATCCGACAGCTCGGCCTCAAACAAGCTGGTGCCATCGCCCAGGTTGGGCACGGCGATGACCTCGGTAAAAAAGCGCCAGTAATCTTTAAATTCGGGCACCCACGAGTAGCCGAAATAAAAACGCTCTCGGTCGGCGCCAAAGCGGTGGTGCTCCAGCTCTTTGTTGAGATCTTTAAGCGTGCGCTCACCGTCTTTTACCGCCTGATAAATCGAGTGGCATAAGTTAGTGACAAAAGCGGTATTAAAACTGTCGCGCAATTCGGCCAACTGTTCGTGTTTATCCACCAATACATTATTTTTAAGGCGGTTAAACAGTGACTCAACTTCATTGCCCATCGCCAATACCCGGCGGAAACATTCAATGCCGTGCGCTTCACCCAGGCCGGTATCGTATACAACCGCATCGTGTTTATGACAATGTTGGTTGTGCTGCAAAATAGCGCTGTGCAGAGCGCGCTCGTGAGCCACTAATTGCTGTTTTAAGGTTTCGATATTATCGATGAAGGTAAAATTATCGGCCGCCTGTTCCGCAGCTTGAGAGGCGTTGCCAATGGCGTTTTCAACATCCAGCTCTGGGTAGTGATCGGCCATTAAGTAGAAGGCCTGCTCGGCATCGTCTTGAGTTTCGGCCAGAGCATCTTGCGCATCGGCCAGCTGATTTACCTGGCGGGCGATGGTGCGCTCGCGCTCTTTTAGCTTGCCCGCCTCTTCCAATATGTTGCGATGGTTTTCTTCTTCGGCCCGGTAGTTCTGTTTTAGGTCGGCCAGCTCTTGCTCTAAATCATTAAAGTCGGTTAAATCCAGCTGCGCCAGTGCGCGTTCGGCGCTTTGAATACTGCGGTGGCACTCCATCATGGCGGCAATGGCTTCACCGCAATGCACCGGCTGAATTTTATCCACCAGTTCTACAATACGGGCCAACTGTTGATAGTTTTGCTCGCACTGCTGGGCGTCTTCCAGCAGTTGTTCGCACTCGCGCATTTTGGCTTTGAGCGCGCGCTCGCGAGCGTGTTGCCCAAACACCAGTTCACTGTCATCCAAGTCGCAGCGCCACATGCTGTAGTTACCGCTGCCCAAACCTTCGGGAGTAATACCACGGGCGGTTTGGCGCAGTGCTTCGGCATCGTCTACGCGCAATACGTTGCCGTAGGAGGCGCGCAGATAATACTCGGCGGTTTTATGGCTAAAAGCCATAACGTCGAGAATGGAGCCGGCCGGTGACTGCCAGCGCTCGGCATCGCGGCGCGCTTTTTCGCCCTGAATAACCCGCGCTTTGTTGCGCCGCCCCCCTGGCATAGCGCGCACCAAGCGCATAGCTTCCGCCTCGTACTCCGGCTCCACCACAATCGAAAAGCGCGCGCCGCCTAAGTAACCCTCAATGGCCATTTGCCAGTGGGCATCGAGCACATCAACATAGTCACATAACACACAGGGCTGGGCACCCGGCAGCGCTTGTTCAATCGCCTGCAGAGCCGCTTCCACATAGGGCGGGTAGTTCACTTTTTGGCTTTGCAGTAAAGCCACGTCTTTTTGTTTTTGTTTCAGTTTGCTATTGGTGTCCTGACGTTTGCGTTCGGCCTGCCCTAGCAGCTGCGCGATTTGTTCGCGCAGGCTCTGCCCCGTGGTGCTGAGCGCATCGCTGTGCAGCGCCTCGGCCCACTGTAAATGTTCGGTTTCGGCGGCTTTAATCTGGGTGACATCACTCTCTAGTTGTTCAATGCCAACCCAATCTTTGTTGACCAGCTGGCCTAAATCCACATCCACCTGAGATGCGGTTGCCACCACTTTTTGCCCAAGTTGACGCAAGGCTTTACTGTCGAGTGCAGGAATATCCACCCCCAGCGAGCATTGGCTAAGCTGCTGTAACAATTGCTCGCTGGCCTGCACATTGCGTTGTAATTGCTGGCTTTGCTCGTGCACAGGACGCGCTTTGCCAGCCAAATCACGTGTGCTATTAGCAATGGCCTGTTCCAGCTCATCTTTGGTTTTTAAGACATCAATACCCTGGCGCTTGGCCTCTAGTGCCACTTGCGCGTCGTGAAACTGGCGGCGGCGATTGTCACTGTCGCGCTCGGCCAATTCATTGGCGGCTATCTGCTCGTGAATATTTTTTTGTTCGGCTTTGGCGCTGAGGTAACCGCGCTGCGTAGCTTTTACCTGGCGAGTCGCCTCACTGTATTCGGCCAATTGCCGCTCGATCCATGTATCCACATAGTGCCTGGAGCAATCGCGTGCACCTTCTAAGGTGGTAATGGAGTCGCGAATGGCGCGGGTGTCTGATTCCATTTGATGAATGGTTTTCATCAAATCCGACACATTGCGAATGGCATCGCCCAAATCGCGCGGTTCCAAAATCTCCCGGGCAACAAAATCGGTAATACTCTTTACCGGCTTGTAAGCCATAAAGTTGGCAAAAGTACGCGCGGCGTGCTTGGCTTCGCGATCGGATACCGCGTCTTTACGGCCGCGCAATGCCCCGTACAGGCGCCGCAGATAGGCGCCTTTTTTATCGTACTGCTCAACGGCGCCGGCTCCGTACTCTTTTTTCAGTAGCGTGACTACATCGGTCAGTGGTACGACATGTTTACCGTCTTTATAGCTTTTCACAAAATGCGATAAGCTGAGCTGCTCGCCAGGCACGACTAAAAACAACAACTCATCCAGTCGCGCTTGTTTTTGACTGCCAGCACTGTCCAGATGTGCCCGCACACACATTACCGCGGTGAAAGGCTCCCCGCTCTCGCCCTGGGTGGGGTGAAAAATACCGGCCACGTAACCGTCTACCGTCCAGGGTCTGGCGTAGCTGCCATCGTCGCAGCCCAACACATAAGAGGCCAGGGTGCGCACTTGTTTGCCACCGCGCCCGCGCTGGGTGGTTTCATCTTGCCCTGGGTTGTAATTAAACAAATTTTCGTGGGCGGCCGTCATCAAGGTTTGAATGGCATCGGCGGCGGTGGTTTTACCCGAGCCGTTGCCACCGGAGAATAAATTAATCGGGCCAAACTCAAACTCTAATTGTGGAATATTGCCCCAATTGACGAAAATACCGCGCTTTAAAAACATCAGTCGGTTGCCTCGTCAGTGGTTGGGGTTATCAACGTCTCAGCGTTGTCAGACTCCACCGCAACGGTGTCATCAGTGGCCGGGGCGCTATCGGCCAGGGTCTGCAATACCTCATCACTGACAAAACTGGTGATGCCCGGCTGAATAGAAATCCAACTCTCGTCGCTATCGAGGTCATCTTCCAGTTGGTATTGGATTAAACGCAGTTGCTTTAAGCGGCGAAACAATTGTTTGCGCTCGACCAATCCCTCGGGCAGGGAGCGCTTGAGTAAGTTATTCATCGCAATAGCCAACCCCTCCAGCGACAACATGGCCCGGCCTTTTTCATCCACCTGCCCTTCGCGCAGATTTTTCTGATACTCAGCGCGCAGCACCAAAATAACAGCGACCTCTTGCTGGCTGGGGCGCATCCGAAAGCCATTATTAAATGGGCTGTTATCGTCATCGGCCACACCGGGCACCTCGGCGCCGGGTGGGAATACTCGCACAAAAGCGAATTGTCGATCGTGCTGTAGCCTGACCCCAATAACGGCGAGGTACTCTTCGACCAGAGCCGAACACTGTAGATAGCGGTCGTAGAGGCTGGCCTCGGTTTGGCTTTCATCCCGGCACAACACGCCGTAATCGAGTAAGCGTATCATTAACTCGGAAAATTCCTGCCGCGATAATTGTAAAGGGGCCAGTACTTCGTTTAAGTAGTCGTCTAACATAGTTACTCGTGTGCGCTTTGTTCACTAAGCGAAATTAAAAATTCGTCGGCTTCGGTAAAAAAATCTGTATGTAACGTTTTACCGGTTGGCTCCACATGGAATGCTTGTTCACTGGATAGATTATTGTGCGATGCCACCTCGATAATGTGCGCCATGGCTAACAGGTCGCGAGCACTGTCAATGGGCAGGTGCCGGGTGGATATTTGCCGGCCATCGCGCAGGGACTTTTCCACATAATGGCGCAGTCCCGAATTGTCCATAGCAAAGGCTTGATCCAGCATTTGTTGAATTAACAGTTCGCGCTCGGCTTCGCTGTCGAGCGGTGGTTGTTCGGCGACCTGGGTGTTAACCAGAGCTGCTTTGCGGCGCTCTTGTAAGCGCATAGCCGCCGGATCGATTAATTGCACGCGCATACCGGCCATGGCATTGGCCGCTCGCCCTAACCGCTCATTCATAGCCGACTCACTTAACTCGGCCAACTGCTGACAGATATCAACTAAGTCATTATTGTTTTGACTGTTTAGGTAGCTCAACTGGCGAATAATTATATCCGCCCGCTTGGTAAAGCTGTGCAGCGCCCGGCGCAGAGCGGGCAGCATAATTTCTGCCGCATTGCCCATACGTTTTTCAATAGTATCGAGAATGGTCCACAATACCGATTGCCCCGGCAGCGCCAACTCGGGAATTTGGCGACGTAATTGACGCTCCACTTCCGCTTTGTACTCTTTAGGTTTGCGGCGAATTTTAGCAATCGCTTTGCCGATTTGATCGCGGTGTTTTTCGACGCTGTCAGCCGACAAGCGCACCGCCACATCGGGCTGAAAGCGTTTTTCCATAAACTCAAAAAACTGATCGGTGGCCTGCTGCACCAATTGTTGCGACTCCACCTCGCGCACCAGCTCGCGCTTGCGTTCTTCTAGCTCGGAGATGACATCGGTAAAGTCGGTAACAATGCGCTCGGAATATTCAAAAGCATCGAGTAAATCGTGTACTTCACCGCGGTTATGAAAAGCATCCAGCGCATTGAGAGTATTGCGGGTGTTGCGGTGGCGGGTACGAATACGGGTGGTGTCCGACTCCACTAATGGCTGAGTGAATAAACGCCCCAACCGGCTAAAAGGGTAGGTTGACTGCAAGGTGGCGGTATCGACTTGTTTTTCCAGCCAGCCACTGTCGAGCAGTTGCTTCATCACCCACTGAGCTTTTTCCCGCAAGGATTTAAAACGCTGCGGACTGTCGCCAATGTCGTCCGACTCGTGAGCTACTTCTTGGGGGGCACGCGCCAGTGCTTCGGTCAAAATTTCCAACAGCTGATCACGCGATAATGCGTGGCCGTAATCGGCGTTGGAACTGTACAGGCGCTCGTACAGTAAGCACAAACACTGGGCGATAGACTCGCGGTATTTACCGGTTAAAGGCTTAAAAAAGTCCTGGCGTTCGGGGGTAAAAAACATGTGCGAATATTTGCTTATTTATTGATCGGCAGTAGATCTTTATCAACCGCTCGATATTTGGGTGCGGCAGGCTTTGGGCTATTGTGACGGCGCACTTGCCCTGTTGCAATCAAATTATTGCTTTATAAGTTGCGAGCGCTTAATATACGAAACATATACAGATCATATATTGAAATTTAGGGCCGATCATCTTTATGGGTATTGTTAAAATTTCCGACCAAATGCACGACCATCTTCGCTCCGCCAGTCAGGTGATGGAGCGCTCTATCAATGCTCAGGCCGAGTTTTGGATGAAAATTGGTCGCCAGGCAGAAAGAAACCCCACGCAAACCTTTAGCGAAATCATACAGCGAGCACTGCAAGCGCAGGAACAACAAAATCATGAATAGAGTTATTTTAAAGGGGCCCGATGCCATCGCCAAAATGCGCCGTGCCGGTCAATTACTGGCGCAAGTGTTCACCGAACTTGACCACCGAATGTTGCCTGGCGTTACCACCATGGCTATTAATCAGTGGGTGGAGCACTATATTCGTCACGAGCTGGCCGCTAGACCGGCAAGCCTCGGGCAGTACGACTACCCCTATAGCTTAAACGCCTCTCCGAACCATGTGGTATGCCACGGCTTTCCCACAGAGACACCCATGCAGGAAGGCGATATCGTCAATATCGATATTACCCTCGAAAAAGATGGCTATATTGCCGATTCCAGTAAAACCTACTGTATAGGTCAGGTTTCATCTGGCGCGCAAAAGTTGGTCGATGCGACCTATACCGCCATGTGGCAAGGCATTAAGGCGGTTAAACCCGGCAACACATTAGGCGACATCGGCCACGCCATCGACACCTACGCTCGCCAACAGGGCTACAGTGTGGTGTTGGATTATTGCGGCCACGGCATTGGCCAACAAATGCACGAAGCGCCCCAGGTATTACACAGCGGCCGTGCCGGCACGGGCCTAACCTTAAAGCCAGGAATGACTTTTACCATTGAGCCGATGATCAACCAGGGCCGCAGCGCCACCCGCACGCTGAGAGATCAGTGGACAGTGATCACTCAAGATAAACAGTTATCGGCTCAGTGGGAGCACACCGTACTGGTGACGCCCACCGGCGTAGAGGTGTTAACACTGCGCCCGGAAGAGGCACAAAGAAATAGCGCACTCGGTTAGGGGCAGGGGTAACTCGCCGCCTGCCCGGTCACGGTTTCCCACAGAGCCTTAAGCAGCGAGGTTTCGTCGTCCGTATCTTGAGTTAACTCCCACACCATAATCCCACAGGTGTGGGTTTCGGTTAATGCGGCTTTGGCGCGAATAGTGGGCAAACCGTTGTAGTAATCATTACCCACCCGACTGCGGCAAGCATTATTAGGGTCAGCCGCCACCAAGTCTTTGTATTGTGCATAAGAGGGGCGCGCGTAAAAAGGCACACCAAGCACCGTCTTTTCGCGGCTTAGCCCACGAGCCTGCCAATATTCCACCGCCTCATGGGCATACGCCAAACTGGAGTGGTGCTCCTGATCGTAATTGTCGTAAGCCATGATATTGAGAAAATCCACCCATTCAAAAACCTCTGGGTCAATATACTGCCCCGCCCAATCACCGGAACCGACCACCGCAGCCGTTAAGTAGTGCGTGTCCGGCAGCGCATCCAGAGCGACCCGCAGCTCTTGCATAAGCGCAAGATAGCCGATTTTTTCGGCAGGGTTGTCCGGGTGCTCCCAATCCATATCGACACCGTCAAGCTGAAACTCCTGAACCATCGCCACCACGGCTTCGACAAAACGTGTGCGGGTTTCCGGCTTGGCCGCCAAAGCCGCAAAGGCGCTGTCATCCCCTCCATTCCAACCGCCCAGAGCAATACCAACCTTTACACCCACCCCGTGGGCCATGGTGACTAAAGCACTTAAGCGGTTTTCACTTGCCTCCCCCATGGGCTTTAATCGGCCATCGGCCTCGGGCTGAGCAAACGAGTAATTGATGTGGGTTAAATACTGCAATTGAATTCGGGTTAACTCACCCTGCCAAGAGGGAACATAGCCCACTCTATATTTTCCGGCGGGACAGGCTGTAACATCTGTGTGCAGCGATGACGAACTCAGGTGGTTAACACTGACGGTGCTCTGGCCTGCGGTGTTTTCACCCGGACTTCCGCACCCGGATACAAAAAGTAAACTCAAGAACCATAGTGCCACATGATTTTTGTACATTTATTATTTCCTCACCGGGTATGCCGCAAGGCAACCCTCGACACACCCTCGCCAACAATGTTAATTACCGGACCAGAAGCTTCCAACTCATTTAGATACTTTATATCACAATTAATATTATTAACGGGTAGATATTACCATTCTTTTTCACCCATGCCCCTGCAGGAGCCAACCAGCAGCTGCCCTGCGGGCGCCCCATCTGTGGGCAGCCTTAATTATTCCGCACCACAAACGTTACTCATGGTTACACCCGGCCGCACCAAAAAAGGTTTTATATTTCCTTAAAGCACCAGATTATCACCTTCTAATTCCCTTATAGAATATAAATAAATATACGGCGCATTTCATAATAAATTAATATAAAAACCGTAACTTAAAGTAGCGCTCAAGTAACACAGGAGTAACATAATTCCGTAGAATAGCTCTCGTACTCAAGAGACGGGGTACTTTTCGAATACGTTTTACTTTATTGGCATTTATGAGGACTTGTTCATGTTTACTTTTTCTAAACGCAACACACTTACAACTCTTATAGCGGGCATTTCACTCGCCGCATCGGTATCTGCGTCAGCCGCCGTACGCTACGTAGACGGCACGGTAGAGTCTGTCGATTACGAGACCAAGAGCTTCACGATCATTGAAGCTCAAACAGGTGAAATCAACACCTATAACTTTCCTGGCCGCCCTAAGATCGACATTGACGGTCGCAAGCAGCGCTCTATGTCAGCACTTGAGGCAGGCCAAAATGTTGTATTGCGCCTTCGCACCGAAGAGAAAGCCGAAGAGAAAAGCGCTCACCACCTCGTGAAAGGTGAAATTTTAGAAATTAATCGCAGTCAAGGCTTGGCTCTTATTCGCCCACTTAACGGTACCGCACCACGTGTGGTTGAATTACCGAGCGATGTAGCCATCTCAGGTCTGCACTCTGGCGCCGGCGTTGAAGATTTGAAAGAAGGTCACCTGGTGACCCTGAAGTACACAAGCCTATAAGTATTCGATCGCAAAGCAATAAATTAGATATAAGTAAGAACAGCCAAAAAAATGCCCTCATAAAAATGCCCGGCTCTGTGAGCCGGGCATTTTTTATTGCAAGTTATTAACCGTAAGCTGTCAGTGGATTGTCACACCGCCCTACCCGCACCGCGTAACATCGCCTGAATTAATTCATCCACATCAAATTTTGTTAGGGCTTCATTGGCGCCAACCTGATGCGCTTGGCTGACACTGATTTCGCTAGAAATTGAGGTATGCAAAATAATGTAGGCTTGGGCCAGTGCAGCGTCATCCCGAATCGCAAAAGCCAACTCATAACCATCCAGACCCGGCATTTCAATATCACTCACCAATAGATCAATCGGGTGCCCAGCTTGCGCCTCGGTCCGCATGATATCCAAGGCCTCTTGACCATTAGCGGTAATTTGGAAGCTGACGCCGATACTCTTAAGTGCGTCCGATAGCTGTTTGCGGGCAACGGAGGAGTCATCCACTACCAATATATTTAACGCTTGTAGCACGTCTGCTTGCTCTTGGGGCAGTACTTGCGTCGACTCGCTGGTTTCTAACCCAAACAACTTGGCGAAGATATGCTCAACATCCACCAGTTGCACCAGTTGATCATCCACCTTGGTAACACCGGTGACGCAAGCACTGCGCCCTAAGCTTTTAGGAGGTGGCTCAATGTCACTCCAGTTGCAATCGACAATACGATCCAGCGAGCGCACTAAAAAACCAATGGTTTTGCGCTGACAATCGGTAATAATGATGTAGCTATCGCGATATTCGTCTGCCGCTAGAGGTCTACTGCCTATGGCCAGGGCCATGTCGACAACGGGCATGGTGACCCCGCGTATATGGGCTGTCCCCAAAACCGCTGGGTGCTGCTCGGGCAGTTGCGTGAGCTCAACGAAAGGTACGATTTCTTTAATTTTCAGAGTGCCCAGAGCAAAACGCTGCTTGGGAGTCAGCCAAAACAGCAATATACCTTGAGAAATCGTTTTGGCTTTCATGGAATTCTCCATTAGAGAGGATTACCTATTACATTCGATGACAGCTGTCACTATCGATTAATAGCCGCTATTGGTAAATACTATCTACCGGCAAATAGTATCTATCGGTCAATATAGCATTGTCTTTAGCCCACGGCACCGGCCGACTCAGTTTTATCGGATGGCACTTGGTACACCCTTATTTGAATATCAGCCTGGTCTATTAATGGCCCGGCACTGAACAGCCGCTCTTGCTGTTGTCGATTAGTACTCCAGTAGTGCGGTGTCATTTTCAGTAGATTTTCTATTTGCTCGGCCGACTCCAGCTGCAAGGGAATAGTGACCGTTCGCTGTTGCAGCTGCTCAAAACCGGAAAAATACTGTTCAGGCTTATCGCTCTCATAGCTTCGCACCTCATCGTATAAACGGTTGCGCAATTCACTTAGGTGCGACTCGGTAGGGCCCACATAGATCATATAGCCTCCGGGCTTAGTGACCCGGGCAAACTCTGTGGGTTCTACTCGGCAAAAAATCGAGAGTACAGCATCAAAACTGGCGTTCATATACGGCATATCAGCGACACTGGCAATGCACCAGGGCATGGATTTGCGGCGCCGACTACACGCCATAATACCCTCTTTAGAAATATCCAAACCGGCCACCTGTAAGCCGCGCTCTGACAATGCAGTGCTGTAATAGCCTTCACCACAACCGGCATCGAGCAAGCTACTAATACCGTACTGACCACAGACCTCTGCTAAAGCGTCAACTAATGGAGCGTAAAAACCCGCATTCAAAAATTGCTGGCGAGCTTCGATCATCATTTTATTATCGCCGGGCTGTTTTGAAGCCATGCGGTGCGAAAGCAATAAATGCACATACCCTTTACGCGCCCGATCAAAATTATGGCCCTCCGCGCACACGTAACTATTTCCCTCTAATTGCAAAGGAAAGTGGCACACGGGACATCGATACTGAAACCAAAATTCTGTCACTCAGACCTCAATAGCTCTTATTTAAAAAATATCGATTCAAACCGGGCATGGCACCCCTGAATCGCCTGTTATATGATTGACATCTAACTCTAAGGGGTTGGCACAAAAAAGGCACCAACAATAACGTTACAGGACGACAATATGGGCACTTCCGCAATCATTCTGCTAGCCATGACCGCATTTTTCGCCATCCGAGGCTATTTTACCGGAACTTATGGCTCCCTTGTGCGGACGATTTCTTTTCTAGGCGCTTATGGCGCGGCCTTTTACTTTTCCAAGCAGGCCGCCCACCAAGTCAAGCAAAACACACCCCTGGATGGCATATTAGCCTACATTGTCGGCGGCATGGCGGTTTTCATTGTGGCCATGGTCGCCATTCGAATTGTATTTTGGGTGCTGGCCAAAATGACACCGGGCGGTGATCGCAAACCCAGCCAAGTATCGCGCATGGGCGGACTGGTCATTGGCGGGATTATCGGTGGTTTTATCGGATTATTGCTTGTGTATTTGCTGGGCATTTACACCTCCGCCAAAGAAGCTAACGCACCAGATTATGCCACCACCGCCAAGCAAGCTGACCCTGTGGACCGAATTGCCAAAAGTGCTGTTAGTAAGTCTGTCGGGGCCATTATGTCCGCCAGCGGCGCCAATGAAAGAAACATAAAGCTGACCGAAAGCTTTGTTGCCAACCCCGTCGACAGCGTCGACCGTGTTACCCGAGTCACCCAAAGTCCGGATTTACAATCACTGTTAAAAGATCGCCGCTCTCAACGCTTACTTAAACAGGGTGATATTGATGAGCTGATGAAAGTACCTGAATTTCGCCGATTGATGAATGATCAAGATATGCGCGAACTTATGGCAGCTTCAGGACTGGATGTTAACGATGAAGACTCGGCCCGCCAAACGGCACAGAAAATTGCCCAAGGCTGGCAGCGTATTGACGCTGTGAAAAACGATACACGTGTACAAAAAATCATTAACGATCCAGAATTTCAGCGCAAGCTACAAGCGGATAATAAACTGGGCTTGCTGACCAGCCCCCAATTAAACCAGCTAGCAGAAATTATTTTCGTAGAGACAGCAGGCTCTGCCGGGGTGTTGGCGGGGTCGGATAATTACAAGATTCAAGACGTTAAAGCGGGTGAAAGTGCTGACTACAACTCGGACTCTGAAGGCACCATCTACCGCCATGTGGATGAAAACGGCAAAGTGCAATATACCGACAAACCTGTCGATTAATGGCCTAGTGACACGCTACTTCAGGAGTGTAAATAGACAAGCAATAAACAAGGCAGCCCAACGTGGGCTGCCCAACCAAGTTTAATCGACAATACGATCGACTCGGCCATTATCAAAATGTACCACACGGGTATTAAAGCGATTTCTCCAGTACTTCCACTCATCATTTTCGACCGAATGGGTTTCGTGAGCTGGCGGATAACCACGAGCTAATAAAACCGCCGCCTTGCTCATCCCCTCTCGCACATCTCCGGCCTCAATGGCCTCGCGCTCAGCAGCACTAAAGCTAGACAAGCTCACTTTGCTTTTAGCAAAGTAGCGATCAAATATCTCCGACATACCAGCTTGTGTGTATTTCTCGATGTTGATTAGAACAAGATCGGCACCATCATCCAGCAGCGTAAATTCAACGACCTTGCCTCCTATGTCCCGCACCTTAATTTCGGAGTTAATGGGTAACAACCGCTCCACTGCGTAATTTACAGTTTCGTGTTCACTCCGATAAATCCATAAATTGCGCTGAGTGTAATAAGTCTCACCCACACTAGACTTCAACTCACTTGGCACACTGGAAAAACAACCCGCCAGTAATGCCGCTAGGCTGGCAAGGATCGTAAGCTTAATAAACCGCTTCATATTCATCTCCTTTGCTATGTAGGAACCTAAAAAATGCTTAACCTTCCGGAAAATATATTGTAGCGACTCAAACGCTAAAAGCAAAAAAGCCCTCCGGTTAGAGAGGGCTTTTTTTAGCAAGCAAGTCGCAACCGATTAGGGCAGCAAGTGCTTAACTCCGTCGCGCTCTTCTTTCAGTTCGTTCTCGGTGGCTGACATTTTCTCTTTCGAGAAATCATTCAGCTCAATGCCTTGAACGATTGACCAGTCGCCATCTTTACACACGCACGGGAAGCCGTAGATCAGCCCCTCATCAATGCCGTAAGAGCCATCTGAGTAAACACCCATAGTGACATAGTCACCTTCTGGTGAGCCCAGCGCCCAATCGCGCATGTGGAAGATCGCAGCGTTAGCTGCCGATGCTGCCGAAGAAGCACCGCGAGCCTTGATGATGGCCGCGCCACGTTGTTGTACGGTGGGGATAAAGTCGTTTTCGTACCAGCTTTGCTCAATCAGCTCCATAGCATTGGTGCCAGCCACAGATGTGCTGTGAACGTCTGGGTACTGAGTCGCTGAGTGGTTACCCCAAATGATCACGTTCTTCACGTCGTTGAGGCTCTTACCGGTTTTTTCAGCCAGCTGGCTGATGGCGCGGTTGTGATCCAGACGCATCATGGCGGTGAAGTTACGTGGGTCCAGATCCGGCGCATTGCGCTGGGCAATCAGGGCGTTGGTATTGGCGGGGTTGCCGACAACCAGCACTTTAACATCGCGCGAGGCGTGATCGTTCAAGGCCTTACCCTGAACAGAGAAAATAGCAGCGTTGGCTTCGAGCAAATCTTTGCGCTCCATGCCCGGGCCGCGTGGGCGAGCACCCACTAACAGGGCGTAGTCAGCGTCTTTAAAGGCTACGTTTGGATCGTCGCTGCAAACCATGCCGGCCAACAGAGGGAAGGCACAATCGTCCAGCTCCATGGCAACACCCTTGAGGGCTTCCAGAGCCGGGGTGATTTCCAGCATTTGCAGAATCACTGGCTGATCTTTGCCCAGCATTTCGCCAGCGGCGATGCGGAACAACAGGGAATAGCTGATTTGACCAGCTGCGCCGGTAACGGCAACACGTACAGGTGCTTTCACGATAGATCTCCGTAGTTTGCAGGTGGCCGCGGGATGGCCGCTATCCGCCTGTCAATTAAGTAGAACCGTTATGCGAACTGACAAACCCGCCTTTGCCCCACTTTCCCACACACGGTCGGCGCGGGTATCGGCATCGGCTGAGCTTGTGGGATAAATCCACAGCACGGTGACGGGCGGGTATTATAGGCTATTGAGAGAAAATTTCATCCATTGCCGTAAAACTCCCCCTATTAAGCACCCCGGCGGCGATGCAGAGAAAACCACAAACACCCTTGAGCCATTGCACCGCAAGCCAACATAGCCAGCATTACCACAGGCAAGGTATGGGGCAACAACCCGGACAGAGCGCTCATCACGCCTGCCCCACCGAACTGAAAAGCCCCCAGCAAAGCCGCTGCCGCCCCGCCGTTATGAGGGAAATGCTCCATATAACAAGCCTGTAGATTGGGCGACAGCGCCCCGTGAGCACCAATGGTCAGCATCATGGCAGGCAAAAACACCCAAATCGACCCATGCATAAGCGCGCAAATCACCAAGCACAACAGCCCTACCCCCTGTAGCGCCGTTGCACCGCGCAAAATCGCAATTGAACTAAAGCCGCGAGTCAGCAAAAAACGATTAAACAAATTACAGCTGAACATAGCCACAATATTGGCGCCAAACATCAGGGCAAAAGTATCGGCCGAGCGGCCAAAGTGGTTTTGATAAATAAAAGAACTGTGGGTAATAAACACCATCATTACCGAAAAAGCTCCCACCTGCCAAAGCAAGTACACCAATGCAGGCCGGGTAGCGAACACCGCCCCATATGCACGAAGCAACCCCGGACGAGGCTGTGTAGTGGCAGCTTTAGCAGCCGGCACACCAACCGCATCACCCGCCAGCACCATCAGCAAAACCGGTATCAACAAAAGCGCATAAGCCGCCATAAAAACAAAGATACCCATCCAGGGACCTACTTTAAGCAGCAAACTGCCCACGCTCGGTGCAATGGCAGGTGCCGCCACCAGAATCAGCCCTAGCAGTGAAAACAGCTTGGCGGCTTCCTGGCCACTAACCCGGTCGCGCACCATAGCGGGCACAGACACCAGCACCCAACCTGCACCCAGCGCCTGTAAAGCGCGCCCCGCCAAAAAATGCGGCAGCGTGTGCAAGTACACCAATAGCGCACTGGCCAGAGCAAACAAGCCCAAACCGGCGAACAGTACCGGTTTGCGGCCCAATTGGTCCGATAGCGGGCCACCGATCAGCTGCCCTATAGCCAGAAAAAAAATATACACCGACACACTGACCGCCACCGCCTGGGACGACACGCCCAAATCCTGCGCAATCGCAGGGAAAGCGGGTAAGTAAGTGTCCAGCGAGAACGGACCCAGCATCATCGCTGCAGCCAAGGCGACCACGAGCGTCAGTGGGATAGAGGAACTGCGATAGGGCATAACGGGCCAAGCAAGAATGGAAGAAGTAACTCAGCGGCTATTATAACCTCCGAAATAACGGGTGCCGCAGGTCTTTGCACTACCTTGCAATTTTGCCAGTTGGAACGGAGAACGGAGAACGGAGAACGGAGAACGGAGAAAATTAACGACCAGATACAAAAAAGGCAAGCCATTGGCTTGCCTTTTTAAGGTGAAACAAAGTGCTATTTAGATAGCAACGATGTTCTCAGCCTGTGGGCCTTTTTGGCCTTGAGTTACGGTGAACTCAACTTTTTGGCCTTCGGCCAAAGTTTTAAAGCCAGAACCAGAAATTGCACTAAAGTGTGCGAAAACGTCTGGACCAGACTCTTGCTCGATGAAACCAAAGCCTTTAGATTCGTTGAACCACTTAACGGTACCAGTAGTAGTAGACATAATAGATATCCTGTAAAAAATATATTAAAGATGCCTTGTCAGGGCATGTGTAGCGTGAAAACAGGCGGAACTTTAATACCAACAGGACGATGTACTACAAGAATGCAACGTAATGAAGACTGTACAAAGAGGCTTACTTTCTAGCTACGACCAAGTTATAGAGAATCCACACCCAAGTCAAGCTTTATTTAGTAAAACACCCCAAAGACCCTTTCCCTGATGTTATTAACCTTTACCAATAACCCTTCACAACCTATTTCTACCATAGAATCCATTGAGCTTGCTATCCACTACCGGAAAAAAATAGACAAAAAATAGCACCTCCGATAAAAATGCCGCCCAAATCACAAACCTTGTCGATAATTGCGCCAAAAAAGCAACCCGGAACCGTCCGGAGCCAAGCGCTATCAACGACTTACCCCCTACAAACTGCAAAGCGCAGCGAGCTTAAAAGCATATACAGAGTCTGTTATATAACCTTCTTCATAAGCCAGCACCGGAGATAAGTCGCTCCTCACCCAGAGCGCCAAACCTAACCAACCTCTTCAGCAACTGTTGCCTGTGCTTTTCGGAACAAGCCAGTCACTCTGTACCGGACACTCCACTGTATCCGTCGAGGGTATCCCAATGCCGAATCTAACGGGTCCATTAAGGCGGCGGGAATTACAGCGCCTGCCAACAACCGCGGGTTATGTGATGACAGCTCAACCTGGCAGCCCCTCGAACTCTGGCACTTCCCCTAACTCCCCATACCAACCAGCTTTGCTTGATGAAAAAATGTGCGCTGTTGGCGCCATAGAAAGTTTAGTATCCAGGCACCCTGCTGGTACAACGAGCAACCCTGCGCTCTGAGTATTCGGCAGCGCTGAACCACAGAGCTTACAAAAGCTTTTGCTATGACGAGTACCTGGAAGCGTAAAAGAAGTCACAGCATCCGCCCCCGACCGCCAGACCAATTTAGCTGACTGCGAGAATAGGTTTGCCGCATAAGCCGAACCCGTATCTTTTTGGCAATGCTGACAATGACACAGGTAAAAGCTATCAAAGTCACCTTTTAGCTCAAAGCTCACAGTGCCGCACAAACAAGAACCGAAATAATCAGACATCAGAATCTATTCCATGGCCAGCGAATGAAGTACGCAAACACCGCGATAAGCTGTAGTTTTTAAATTGTACTTTTTCCATAAAATGGAGCGAAGCGAAATGGCAAATGTGCAACTTAATAACCATCAGCTTGATTGCTTTGTTATGTGCTCTTAAGAGTTACATATTATATTATATTTGCTTTTTCTTTCTCTACTTTATAAGCCTTGTGATCACTTATTAATTGCACCTTTCTTTCTTCCAGCACGTCATCCGAGACCATTTCACAATTCATTGATTTGTGGCCCATTGAAATTTCTAATGTTTCTCTATTAATTGAGACATATAAATTACGCTCTGACTCCAGCGCTTCCAAGACAAAAATAATGGAATCATCCATTACCAAAGCATTGTCTGTTTCGTACGGGTGCGCCTCACCAATTTCATTTTCTGTGTACTCACCCATATAGACGTATGAACCTACGTTTCCGATTCCTTTTTCTTTGTTGTAATACAGAACAAAGGTGTTTGCCATAAGAGGGCTTCCACTGAAGCGCTTTTTTTGGCACAGAAACTTTGTGGCGCCTATAAATTCATTTTCAGAAAATTCACGCTTTTTTTCGAAGCAGCCAGATAAAACGACAATAAATATTAAAAATAATAAACCTCGGAACATCTAGCACTCTCCATTAGTTTGAAATTAGCCTTGGCCACATAAAGCCAAGCTTACCTGCAAATATTGCGAAGAGCGTTTTTGTGCAAAATGGAACTACGCGACATACACAAAAACGAGCGTAGCAATATTTGTCAGGTGCAGCTTTTTGTTAGGCTTTGGGTCGAATTTTAAACGTAAAGCACACTCTTTATGGCAAGCCGCCATTGTTCATAGTCACTATTCATACGCCCAGTAACAACCATCATTCTGTCAGTTAAAGCAGTGTATGCCTGTCTATCTTCCCAATTTCCAGCTCGATCACAATTTAGCTGAGGAGCGAGACACATCCTGAAATTAGTGACTGTTTGTGTATACGGATACTCATCAAAGTCATTATTAACGATCCCCTTTAGTTCATTTAGTGACTCGACGAGTGACATAGTTTTTTCTTTTAACTTTTCTGTATAGAATGCATTGCTTGCGCTATCCGCCGTACGTACGAACACCTCAATAGCTGAAAAATCATCCCAGTAAATAGCATCACTCGTTTCTAGGTGAGCGATTGTGCGCTCTAATAACTCTTCAGACATGAATTCATCAAGCTTAGAATAAACATTAAGATCATGCTCAATAACTTTCACACCATCTTCTTTTGTAAGTTTTTTTATTAGCAGCTCATGTATCCCAGTATTGATTAGGTTATACAAAAGAGCTACGACACAAAGAGAAAACCCCCAAGCTATATCACTACCATTGCTAAATGAGAAACTAAATTTTTTATCTAGAAATTGATTTACTAATGAAATCCATAAAGGTGCACTCATTAAAGATAAGCCAGAAACAACCATCAGCCAAGTAAGCTTGTTGTAGAATTTTGGTCTTATAAACTTAATTACTCTTAGAATGTCTGAAAGTTTTATCTGCACCCATACTCCGTTGTCAATTTGAAGCCTAACAGCTTATTATTGTGCGAGTAGAAAAATGCGCCGGGCAATCTTTTTTAGAATAATTTTAGAAATCATTTACAACTCTCTATTCACATTATAATTTTTATCAAGTTGGCGCATTATTTTGATTTTAAAAGTGAGCCGTCTCACTTTACACTTGGCAACCTATCACTCTTAAAGTTATATATAAATTCAGCGCGCCAAGCCGTTGAGTTTCAGTTGTTTTATCCCAAATATTCTGCCTCAATAATAAAAACAAAGTGAGCCGGCTTTCATTACAGTTCTCACTGTCACTTTAAATCGTTCTATAATTGAATTGAGATCCAGGCTTGGCGGTTCTTTAATTGTTGCCAGATAAACGCAGAAAAACAGAAGGGATAAGTGCCCGCACACCACTCCCGATGTACTTATTTACTTCACCTTCCAACTGGCTAGCCTACTGACTTGTGGAGATCAGTCATAACCCCACAAAACCCGTAAAACACTTGAGGGAAATAGTGCCATGGAATGGCCAGTTTGGCAACAGGCATGGCTGAGGACGGAGGTCGGACGTCTGACGTCTTATGTCTGATGTCTGACGCAAAGACAAAACCTGCTACGAAGCCCCCTCCCCCATCTCATCCAGCCGAAGGGCTGAGATGTGCGGGGTGAGTTTCTTGGGTACTTCTTTGCTCACCAAAGAAGTACCTCGCCCGCCGGGCGAAATCCGGCACATACTCAAGAGCGACTGTTTTTTCAGCAAAATTAAAACAATTAACAGGTCGAAACATTTAACTTAGATGCCTGACGGGAAGTGAAAGTCTGACGTCTGATGTCTGACGCAAAAACAAAACCAGCTACGAAGTCTCCTCCCCCATCTCATCCAGGCGGATTCGAGTTAATTTTGTAGGTTAATTGATGTGAGTGTCTGAGGTCGGACGTCAGAGGTCGGACGCAACAACAAAAGCTCGCTACGAAGTCCCCTTCCCCCCATGCCACTGAGCCGAATAGAGGTTGATTTTAGTGGGTAAGCAAACAGGACGTTTGCGCAAGCATCTTCTCGCCAGGGACGGCGAGTAGATGCGGCCCGCTAAAATCAACCGGAATGAGGGCACCCCGCAGGGGCCAGTTGCCGGGGGCGGCTTTTTGGGTACTTTTTGGAGTAAAAAGTACCTCGCCCGCCCGGCGAAAGAGGGCAAAAGTGTGAAAGAAAGCCTGACGCCTGAAGACTGACGCAGAGACAAAACCTACTATGAAACCACTCTCCTATCCCACTAAGTCGAGTAACCGCCGACTCTGAGGGACAACCTAACAGGAAGCCTCGCAAGAAGCGCATTTCGACCATCAAACACTGTGGCATATTGCATCAATTGTAGCTACTTGCTACTATAAATATACATTAACGCAGGAGGTACACATGGCTACCAGCAGTATTCGTTTAGACCAGGGCCTTGTTGAAAAGGCTACTATTATAGCTAAAGCCCTTAATCGAACTCCTCCCAAGCAAATTGAGCATTGGGCAAAAATAGGTGAAATGATGGAAGACAACCCTGATTTACCCTACGAGTTTGTAAGGCAAGCCATCATCGCGCAAGCAGAGCGAGACGCCGGAAAGTTAGAGACCTACGATTTTGGTTAAAGCTACCCGTGTATTGCAAACCCCTACTTTCAAGAAGGCGGTGAAGAAACTACAGGCTAACCAAAAAAAGGACCTTGATTTGGCCGTAAAGCACCTTATGGCCAACCCCGACATTGGCGAACAAAAAAAGGGGGACTTAGCCTTTCTACAAGTCCATAAGTTTAAAATGAACAAGCAACTGACACTGCTGGGTTACAGTTTTGATAATGGCACGCTTATCCTTGAACTGATGGCCCTAGGATCACACGAAAATTTTTATCGCGATATCAAACGGAAGAAATAAATTTGTAACACCCGGCTCTATGGTAGAGGTAAAAGTCATTAAGCTAGATAACTGACGTCTGATGCTCGACGCCGAACTCCTGACGGAAAATGAAAGTCTGACGCCTGACGCAAAAACATAGCCTGCTACGAAGTCCCCTCCCCCATCTCATCCAGCCGAATTCGAGCTAATTTTGTGGGTTAATTGCACATGGACGTGCAATTAAGGAAAAGCGCTGGGAAGCGATCTTTTCCGACCCTCAAAATTAGCTTGAATTCGGGAACCCGAAGGGCTGTGATGTGCGGGGTGAGTTTCTTGGGTACTTCTTTGCTCACCAAAGAAGTACCTCGCCCGCCGGGCGAAATCCGGCACATACTCAAGAGCGACTGTTTTTTCAGCAAAATTAAAACAATTAACAGGTCGAAACATTTAACTTAGATGCCCTCTGTCGCCGGGCAGGCGAATTCCTTCTTGTGACGCGACAAGAAGGAATCAAGAAACGCGCCCCGATGATTGGGCCCTGCGGGCTACCTTCGCTACAGCCAATGCTAGCGGTCGGCCTAAATCGCGCTTCCATGCGCGCTTATGCCTTTCGCACACGTCCTGTGCGCTCAACCACTACCATTGGCCTACACTCAGCACAATCATAAGGGGAAGGAATGAATCGCCCGCCTGGCGAAAGAGGGCATCTAAATGTCTGACGCCTGACGCTTGACGCAAAAACAAAAACCGAGACCAATCCCTCTACTTTAAATACCGCTGCTCCAACGCCTGATAAACCGCTTTGGAAAACCCCTCTGCCGCGGCGTCCAGCTCGGCAACAACCTCTACCAGGTGTTCGTTGTCTTCGCGCCCGTCAGCCCACAGCTTGCGGTAGGTACCGTTTTTGTAGCCGTTGTCCTGGCGGAAAAAGTTGAGAACATTTTTGCCCACATAGCGGCGGTAGAGTTCGGCGTAGTCCATACCGATACCGGCCAGTAAGCGGCCAAATAAGGCGAGGTGAAATTGTTGATCGGCCAGTGTGGCGGCGGTAAAGGTTTCGACATCCAGCAGAAGGTCGGGCTGATCGGTTTCGATAATCAACTCGCGGGCCACTTGCTCGGCGATGGCATCCGGGCTCGCCCCGCTCTGCAGTAAAATACTGAGGCCAAAATGCCAAATATCCACTAGCTCCAGGGCCACTTGTTCGGTGTCTGGGGTTTGGTGTTTCCACCACTTCCAGCCGTAGTGGTCCATTAATTCACCGCATTCAATCCAAATGGCCCGGTACCAGGCATTGCCCTGCGCGCGCCAGTCGGGGTGAACCTTGCTGTTCATGTCATCTTGCAATTGCAGCATGGCGAGGGTTTGCTGCTTGATGGTTTGCTGTTCGATGGTTTCCTGCGACACGGGGCGTCCTCAGCGGTTTTTATTGGGGTCGGTAAGCTTGCGCCCGGTTAAACAGGCGATAAAAGTTTTCGGTGGTGATGTCGGCCAACTCTTGATAAGAGATGCCTTTAATATCGGCGACAAACTCCGCCACTTCGCGCACATTTTTCGGCTCATTGGGCTTGCCGCGGTAAGGCACGGGCGCCAAATAGGGCGAATCGGTTTCCACCAGCAGGCGATCCAGTGGCATTTGACGTGCGACCTCTTGCAGCTCTTTGGCGTTTTTGAAGGTAACAATGCCCGACAGGGAAATATAGTAGTTCAGGTCCATGGCCGCTTTGGCCATTTCCCAGCTTTCGGTAAAGCAGTGCAGAACACCGGCGTGCTCGGGATTGCCGTGCGCCTTGATTAGGTCAAGCGTATCTTGGCGAGCATCACGGGTGTGCACGACCACGGGTAAACCCACGGCACCGGCCACTTCTAAATGCAGGGCAAAGCTCTCTTTTTGTGCCTGCATCGAGTCGGTTTCGTGATAGTAATCCAGGCCTGTTTCGCCGATGGCGACCACTTTGTCGCGCCCTGCCCATTCGGTGAGCTGTTCGCGCGTGGCGGTGCCGGCACTGACATCGCAGGGGTGAACCCCGGCCGAGGCGAGCACCGTTGGGTACTGGTGGGCGATATCAATAACGGTTTCGACGTTATCCAGGCTGATACTTATGCACAGCATTTGGCCGATGCCGCGCTCGTGGGCGGCATCGATGGCGCCCTGTAGTTGGCCATCGTAGGGTTCGAGTTTAAGACGGTCTAAATGGCAATGGGAATCCACTAGCATAGGCTTGCTAATCGTCAGGTTGGTGACAAGAAAGTAGCGGGACTACATGGTGTGAGTCGGGCGTTCCGACTCCAGCGAGCCCGCGAGATAGTTTTCGATTTTGGTCACCGCGGTGTTGTCTTCGTCGGTAAACTGAACGCCAATACCCGCCGCGCGGTTACCCTGCGCGCCTTTTGGCGTCACCCAAACGACCTTACCGGCCACTGGGATTTTCTCTGGCTCATCCATAAGGTTGAGCAGCATAAAGACTTCATCGCCCAACTTATAGGCCTTACCTGTGGGAATAAACAGGCCGCCATTTTGCACAAAGGGCATATAGGCGGCGTAGAGTACCGCCTTGTCCTTGATGGTCAGCGAAAGAATGCCGTTACGGGCGCCGCCTAGTGCTTGCATGGGTCAGGATTCCAAGTTCATTCGATTGCTTAACACTAATCCATAAGTCATTGACTGTCCAGCCTATTTGAGGGTTGCGGGGCACTAATCGGCCCCGACTAGCGCTCAGTCTTTTAAAGCATCAGACAGTAAGCCAATGGATAGCGCGTACTTAAACGCCGGGTTAAAACTCATTAGAGTGCAAAAGTTGCGATACACAATATAACCGCGTTTATCACCCTTATCGGCGACAATTAAAGCCGCGGGAATGGATACATCGGGTAAGTCGGAGCCATCGGCGCGGCGCACCCCCAACTCTTGCCACCTTTTTAGATCACGCCAAGCGCCCATAGTCTTAAAGCGCTTACAGTCGGCATCCGGCGTAAGGCCGTCACCCTGAGGCTTCATCAAGGCCGCCTCACCTCCGGGCGGCAAGCTGACGGGCCGCCCCCAGGTTTGATCATTGCGCCAGCCGCGTACCTTAAAATAATGAGCTATTGAAGCAAACACATCGGCTTCGGTATTCCAAATATCTTTTTTGCCATCGCCATTAAAATCTTGGGCATACTCTAGGTAGCTGGTGGGCATAAACTGGGGTTGTCCCAAAGCGCCGGCCCAAGAGCTTTTTAATTCGGCCATGGTGGGAAAGCCGCTATCGAGCATTTTAAGTGCGGCTAAAAACTCTTTGCGAAAGTAGGCACCGCGGCGCTTGTCGTAGGCGAGCGTGGCCAATACATTAAAGGCCGACTCTTTTAGAGGGAAGCTGCCGTAGTTGGTCTCCATTCCCCAAATGGCCAATAAAAAGCGCGGTTGTACGCCGTATTTATCCGCCACCTGCTGCAGTACATCACGATGTTTTTTAGCTAGTTTGCGACCTTTCGATTTTTTCCAGTCACTCAAACGACGACTGAGATAATGATCATAGGTTTCTACCACCTCGGCCTGAGAGCGGTCATTTTTAATGATGCGCTTAACCGGTGGGGTGATGCCGGTGAATGCTTGATCAAGTGTCTTTTCACTGATGCCCTGCCCGGCCGCATCATTGCGCAGCTGCTCTAGCCATTGGTAAAACTCGGCATCGTGCTCGCTCGCGGTCTCGGCTTTCACCCAGCCGCTGAGCAAACAGCTGGCTATCAGCGCCAATGCGCCCAAAATGTTTTTGCGCTCGGCATTACCGGCCGACAAATAAGACTTCATACACATCATCCACATTGTTACGATCGCAACTGGCGGTTTTTAAGCAATACCCCCCAGTCCATCAAGAGTTCTTCTAATAATAGTTGTTTATTGGGGTTGGCCCCACTAGCCAACCGCTTTTTGCAGCTGAGCAGTTTTTCCTGAAAACGGTGCAACAGAGCCGGCTGCATAGTGTGCAGGGTTTGCTTGATAGCGGTATCGAGCTGTTCGATATGAGGCACTTCGGCGCCAACCTGCCAACAGGTTAAATCGTGTAACCAGCTAATCAGCCAATTCACCTGTTCGGTCACATCACCTTTTTGCCACTGAGCCGCCACATTAATAGCATCGGCTTGGCCCAAGGTTAAGCGGCCAATATCATTCAACCACGATTGTTGTTGCTCGAGGGCATCGCTGTGTACTAAATCCCGCGCCCGAAGCGGCGCGCCCCGTGCCAAGACCAATAGATCTTTAGCATTGTAATCAGTGCCCGACACCAGCGGTGTGAGCCAGTGCAGACTTTGCTCTGCCGATGGTATGGCAAGCGACCTAATTTGGCAGCGGCTGCGTATGGTGGGTAATACTGCGCTAGGGGCATCTGTCACCAGCACCAGCAGGGTTTTTTGTGCGGGCTCTTCCAAGGTTTTTAACAGCGCGTTGGCCGCATTATTGTTCATGGCCTCGGCAGGCTCTAGCACCACCACTTTGTAACCGGACTGCTGAGCGGTTTTCCCCTGAGTCTCAGCTAGGGCGCGAATATCGTCCACTCGAATGGCTTTACCCGGCTCCTCTGGGGTTACTAGGGCAAAATCTGGGTGTGTGCCGGCTTTATTCAACTCGCAGGATTTGCAGTGGCCACAGGCCGACTCGGAGCGCGGCGACTGACACAATAAGTACTGGGCCATCACCCGGGCAAAATGCCGCTTGCCTAAGCCTCTGGGGCCGGCCAGCATCACCGCATGGGGCAGGCGGTTATCCAGCAACTGCTGGTAAAAGCTCTGCCAAAGGCTTTGTTGCCACGGGTAAGGTAAGGCTGGGAAATCACTCATTCGTATTTAATTACCAACTTCTTGAAGGGGGAGCTTATCAAGCCACTGCACGATTTGCGATAATAGCCGACCTATATTTTTGTAAGAGTTTACTAATGACGCCCTGTACCGCTCACTCTATACCCATTGTTTGGCAAGACAACGACCTATTAGTGGTTAACAAACCCTCGGGCTTGCTTACTGTACCGGGGCGTGGACCAGAAAAACAAGACTGCCTCATTAACCGACTGTTAGTGGACTTCCCCAATAGCCGCATTGTGCACAGACTGGATCAGCCAACCTCTGGGCTGGTGCTCATTCCGCAAAACCATCATGCCCATAAAACCCTCGGTCGGCAATTCGAAACACGCACTATCAGTAAACAGTATATCGCCGTGGTGGACGGTTGCCTAAAACTAGACAGCGGCGAGATTGACTTGCCACTGATTTGTGACTGGCCCAATCGCCCGCGTCAAATGGTCGACCATGAAAATGGTAAAAATGCCCTAACCCGCTACCAGGTGTTGGAACGCTGCGAGGCCAAGGGCAACACAAGGCTAGCCCTAACACCAGTTACCGGGCGTTCACATCAATTGCGGGTGCATATGCTGGCACTCGGCCACCCTATTTTAGGCGATACGCTCTACGCCCCCGAGCCGGTAATCGCTCGCGCCTCGCGCTTGCAATTACACGCTCGGCACATTGAGTTTACCCACCCGGTAAGCGACGAAAAGATTTTTGTGACCTGCGAACCGTCGTTTTAACTCACCTTTTATCGTTTTTTCACGGCTCTTTTTGTATTCACAAGCTCAGATGATTCACGTATTATTACGCCCTTTTTTTGCGGTAGTTCACAAAAATTCGGAGCAATGGAATGAAAAACACACTAGTTGCCTTATTAATGACCAGCTTATCCGTAGGTGCTTACGCAGCAGGCGAGCACAATGGCCGCACCAGCGGTAGAGCAGGCAGTGCATACAGCACCGGAGACTTTATCGATGGTGCATTGCTAAACCCTAGCCTGGCAGCCAATTTTCTGGAGGGGGACAATTTTGCCCTAAACATCAATCTAGGCGCGCTGGCAGCCGACCCGAGTGAGCTGATCGACAACGGCAGTGACTTAAACGACCTGCTCGACCAATACGACTACCCCAGCGAGCTCAACAGCACAGATGCCAACGACATCCGTGAATACCTAGACCAAATCGAAGGTACGCAAGCCTATCTAAGCGGCGGCGGCAGTTTGGCACTGGCTTTTCCCAACCCAACGCTGGCGGCTACTATTTTTATGCGCTCAGACGTTAAAGCCAGCGTATTGCCTACGGTGGACGCGAATGACTACAACACGCTCTCGGCTCAGACCGGCCAAACCTTTCACTCATCCGAGCTCGACTCTGAAGTCGCGGTGCGCGGCTCAATGGTCACCGAAGTCGGTATTGCTCTGGCGCAAACTTACAATTTCACTGAGACCGGCGAGTGGCTGATAGGTGTAACCCCGAAACAAGTGGAAGCCGAAACCTTTTTCTATGTCGATAAACTGGGTACTTTCGACGAAGATAATATTGAAGAAGATGAGCAGACAGTCAGCAAAACTTTTTTTAGCGTGGATACCGGCGTTACCTACATTAAAGGCAATGCGCGCTACGCCATGACCATCAACAACCTAATCGAGCAAGATATCGACAGTCTCTCCCCCGGCGAACAATTGTCGATCGAGCGACAGGTCGTGGTGGCAGCTGGTTACCGTTTACCCTGGGTCGATCTGGACGGGGCCGTTGAGCTGTCCGGAACCAAACAGTTCGCACTGGCGGACGACACGCAAATTGCCCGCCTAGGTGCAGTGTTTGGCCCCCACAATTGGGCGCGCTTGCGTCTTGGCTACAAAACAGATTTGCAAGACACTTTGGACGATACCTACAGCCTGGGTCTGGGCCTTGCGCCCTTCGATACAGTTAACCTCGACCTATCAGTAACCAGCGGCAGCAACAATACTTACGGCGCCTCCATGCAGGTGGGCATTCGCTTCTAAACCGGCCCCTTCAAGCCCTGCGCCAATCGCGCCAAGGCTTGGTGAATATCGCGCTGCACAGCTTCCAGGGTCTGCCCGGCATCTATTTGCGCGTAGCGCCCAGGGGCCTGCTGTATACGCTGCTGGTAGGCATGCCGCACCCGGTTGAAAAAGGCAATATCTTCGCGCTCGAATCGGTCCAGCTCAGCCCGGGCCGCTGCCCGGGCCAGACCGACCTCGGGCTCAATATCCAACACAATAGTCAAGTCGGGGCGCAAATCGCCCTGTACCTGTTGCTCAAGGGCACTGATCAATTGTGTATCAAGCCCTCTGCCGCCGCCCTGATAAGCAAAAGTGGCATCGGTAAAGCGATCGCACAATACCCACTCGCCCCGATTCAAAGCCGGTACAATTACCTGATTTAAATGCTGGGCGCGCGCGGCAAACACCAATAGTAACTCGGCGGCAGGGTCAACCGGCTCACTGCGCTGAGCCAGCAGCAACTCCCGCACCTCTTCGGCCAGCGGCGTGCCACCGGGCTCGCGACTGACCAGCACGCCATGCCCTTCGGCTTCAATCCATTGCTTTACAAACGCCAGGTTCGTACTTTTACCCACTCCTTCAGTGCCTTCAACGGTAATAAACCGACCTTTATGCGTCACTGGTAGCCCCTATATGACAGCGCGCGCAAAGAAAGGCTTGCCCTCCCCTGCGGTTAAGGTTCATTGCCACTTTTCGCGCTGCTGTGTCATTAATGATGTATATGCCAATTCCGAATTTTACACACTGTCTTCAACAATCACGAGCTAGATACTCTGTACACCCTTAAAAAAGATTGACCACTGCCTTTACGCCCAGAACCTTTCGCCCAATCTTTACACTGTAAATTCAGTATGATGCAAATTACCATTATAGTAGTGCACTTCATTCAGAATAAGTTAAAGTGAGCAGGCCTAGCGCAATGCGGGGCTCAGCTGTAGTGGTTAGATCATTGAACTTTCGTTATTATCTTTGGCTTGGGACCTCCTCCCCAAAATCAGCCTTATTACAACAACGTCAACGAGTGCCTTTTTATTAAAGGCCCAAATCTTGTTAGATTTTCTTAGTTGTTAGCCATGCCGGGGGATATCAATTTTCGACTTCTGGTATGCTGCACAAAATTTTTACGGATATTGGTAAATGCAGATTTTTGTTTTCTCCTATAATCGTGGCCCATTTCTTGAGAACTGTATTCGTTCCATTGAGGCCTGCGCACCACAATGTAAGTTGACGATTATTGACGATGGCAGTGACGACCCGAATACACGTCAAGTGCTGGCAAGCATTCGTGAGCGCCACCAGGTGGTGGAGAACACCGCGGATTCGGGCCACAAACTCGGCGGGCTCTATGCCAATATGCAGGCAGCCTATGAGATGGCCACCGGTGACGAGCTAATCTGCTTCTTGCAGGACGACACCCAGATGGTGCGTCCGTTAACCGATACGGATCTGATTGATCTGCGCAACAGTTTTGACCAACAGCCAGATCTCGGATTTATCTCTCCAGCGTTTGTCCGGGGTATCTCCATCAAAAAACCGGCAAACCGGGATTTTCGTTTTGATTTAGAACGTAATTTTTGGTTTTGGTACCCACGCAAACGCTCCACCGGGACTTGGTTTTCAGCATTGTTGATTGCCGACCCCGCCCGCTTGCGCAAAGTGGATTGGCATTTTGAGGTGGGCGAGTCAGTCAACAATCACAAAGCGGCGAAAATATTCTGCCGTATGGCACGTATGCGCGCACCGTTCTCTATGTGGTTACCTAATGGGCGCGCCTATCGCGGCAAACAAAAATCGTTGGCGCTGAGGTTTGGCGAGTGGTCGCGCCGCTGCGGCCTGTATCCTCTGGAAGTCATGAGCGACAAAGAGGTGCAGACATTAAAGACTGCGGAGCCCGCGCGTCTGCCGGTCGCTGAAGATTTTCTGAAAACCACACACGGTCGCATCAAATTACCTTGGGCCTATGACCCCATGCAGGGCGCAGGCTGGCTAAAATCACTAGACCGCCTGGAGCGCAAGCTGCGGGGGCTTTTTAAATGACCCACTGACTTGGCACTGTAAAATTTCAGTGCCAAGTATTTAATGAAAAGAAGCAGTTTATCAACCAGCTCACTGCGCAGCGCTTGCGGTAAACTCCCGAACATGCTCAGCCAGAGGCGTGCCACCGGACTCGCGACGAACCAACACGCTAAGGCCTTCGGTTTCAACCCATTGCTTTACCAGCCCCACGCTCATACTTTTGCTGACCCCTTCGGTGCCTTTCAGCCATAAACCGACAATTAAAGGTCGCTAGCAGACCCTATGTAACCGCGCTCCCGCAAAGGCATATCCCCTCCAACGGTTAACGTTTCTCGCGCACCTGCGTATGTGTTGGTCTCGTTTGCCTGTCCTGAACCTTCACAGCACTGAGTTTTACACACTGCCGACGACAAACGCGAGCCGGCACCCCCCGTAAAAAGGTCGTATTGCGATTTTCAAATCAAATCTTTACACCGATAACTTTACACAGTAAACTTTACAGCGTTAACTCAATAACGTGACATCTTGCCGCGACGGCAGTGCACTTCAATCAGGAGGATGTAAAGTGAACAGGTTTATTGCAATGTGGGCCTCGGCGGTCGTACGCGGTAGAGGTTGGGTCATTACACTCGCCGTTATCGCCTTTGGCCTGGCGTTTATTCCCATGAATAATCTTTACTACGACAATGCTAACGAGCGCTTTTTTGTGGAAGGCGACCCCAATTTAGCGGCCTTTAATCAATTGCTCGAACTGTTTGGGGATATTGAATACCTGTCGGTGGGATTAACCGCACACAGTGATGAGGATGTGTTTAGTCAAACCAATCTGCGCATCATCAATGACATCACAGAGTTTTTAGAAGATCAGCCCGAGATCACTCAAGTTCGCTCTCTCAGTCAATATGAATACACCCACTCGGACGGTGCCATGATGGCGACCGACGAGCTGATCGAGGATATTAACGCACCCTACGACCGCGAGCGCGCACGCGAGTTGATCGCCCACCAACCCATGGCTTTGGGTAGCCTTGTTACCGAGGATTTAGCCCACACACGGGTGGTCGCGCGGGTACGCTATCAAGTCGGTCGCAACGATAACAAAATGACCCTAATGGCAAACTTTCGCGAATTTATTGCGGCGCAAGGCTACGCCGAACAAGGGGTCAATTTGCACTTAAGTGGTCAGCCAGTTTTTACCGAGCAGTTTGAGGTATTGAGCAAACGCGACCAGAGTTGGATTAATCCCACCATGGCCGTGGTGATGATTATTATTCTGTTTTTTAGTTTTCGCTCCTGGCTTGCCATGCTGCTGCCCTGGGTGGTGATTGGCACCAGCATCGTTTATGTAACAGGTATTCAAGGAGTCATGGTTTGGCCCCACTCGGTGGTGGAATCGGCTATGGTTCCGGCCCTTATTATTATCGGCATCGGTATTTCCGTGCATGTGCTGGTAGAGTTTTACCACGCACGCAGTGAAAACTTATCGCCACAAGAGGCGGCGGAAAAAACCATACAGCGCTTATGGACCCCCGCCTTTTACACTGCACTGACCACGGCGGCTGGATTTCTGGCGCTAAGCGTTACCGAATTATTGCCCGTTAAACAATTTGCCTGGCTCGGTGCCATTGGCGCGATGATGCTATTTTTTGTCGCCTTTACCCTGCTGCCCGCACTGCTGAGCTTTGTCAAAGGTTTCTCCACCAAAACGGACAGAGCAGTCAACAGTGGGCTTATGGCCGCGCTTACCCACCGACTTCCGGACTTTACCCTGCGTTATCGTAAACCGCTGCTATTTCTGGGGGTAGGTTTATTAATCGGCAGTCTTGTTTTGGTGCCACAACTAAAAGTCGACTCCAACTTTATTACATACTTTAAAGAGGGCAATCAAACCCGGTTGGATTTGGAATACTTTGACAATACCTATACCGGCATTCAAAACATTGATGTAATTATCGACAGTGGTGCAGAGGGCGGTATTCACGAACCCGACTTTTTACAAAAGGTGGATGCTTTACAGCAGTGGCTGGAAGCTTTGCCGGAAACAGGAGCGGTCAACTCACTGGTAGACTTTCACCGGGAAATTAACCAAGCCTTGCACTTTGATGACCCCAATTGGTATCAACTGCCAACGGACCGGCAAATGGCGGCGCAATTTTTGTTGCTATACGACAACACCGGCGCAGAGGAAGACCTGACCGACGCCAAAGATTTTTACGAGCGCTATCTACGTTTAGCCGTTCCGATTAAAAATCTGGATGCCAGCACCACCCGCACGCTGCTTAATAACATCGAGCAGCGCTTAGCCGAACACCACCCGACCCTAAAGGCCCAACTCACCGGCTCGCTGGTGATGTACAACGCCCAGGACATTTATATTAATGAGGGTATGACAAAGTCCTTTGCGGTGGCCCTGGCAATCATCGGCTTGAGTTTTATTGTGCTGTTTCGCTCTGTCAAATACGGTTTGATTGCTTTGATTCCAAGCGTGGTGCCTATTTTAATCACCGGCGCGCTATTGGTAACCCTGGGCATTCCACTCAACCTGGGCACCATGATTGTCGGCGCGATGACCATGGGCATTGCGGTGGACGATGCCATTCACGTAATGAACCGGTACCTGAGAGCCAAACAAGAGGGCTACAACACTCGTGATGCCATCGCTCAGGCGATGAATCAAGCCGGACGTGCGGTTATTTTCACCTCTATTGTTTTGGTGTGTGGGTTTAGCGTTATGTTGCTGGGCTCATTTATTCCCTACATCTACACCGGACTTTTTGCAGCCACAATTATGGCGTTAGCACTGCTGGGGGATTTATTGTTTTTACCCGCCCTTTTATTTGTTATTGACCGTCCAACCAGAACCCACGCTTCGGCGACCACCCAACTGCGAGAGGAACACGCCCAATGATGTCTCGATATACCGCCTGCTTATTAATGCTCACACTGTCAACCGGCGCCATGGCGACGGCATCAGCCGCAACCCTGACGGCCCGGGAAATAGCGGTTAAATCCGACACCCGCTATACCGGCGACTCTTCGCGCGCCGACGCGCAGCTGATTTTAATTGATCGCAAAGGACGCGAACGGGTACGCGATATTCGCACTTACACTCTGGACAATGCTGAGATGGAAAAATCCATTTCGTTTTTTGTGTCGCCGACCGATGTGGCCGGAACGACGTATATGAATTACGACTACGAAGACGGTCGCGACGATGACTCTTGGCTGTACTTACCTGCACTGAAACAAGTGCGTCGCGTTGCCGCGGGCGATAAGTCCGGCTCGTTTATGGGCAGTGACTTTACCTACTCTGACATTAACGGTGTTAATACCGACTGGTATAACTACTCCATGCTGGACGCCGACGCGGAGGTGGATGGCGTGCCGGTCTGGAAAATAGAGTCCACCCCTAAGCCGGAGTTTGCCGATAAAGTCGAGGGTGAAACCGGCTATATCAAATCTCACCTGTGGATTCGCAAAGATAATTTTGTTCAGGTGCAGGGCCAAATTTGGACCGAGCGCAAGGGCCGGGTCAAATTCTTCAGCGCACAACAGCTGGAAGAAATTGACGGTATCTGGACGCCCTTGCGACTGCAGATGATCAGCGTGCGCAATAACGAAAAAGAGCACGCCAGTGTTTTTCAGTTCAGCAATTATGTGTATAACCAACACACCGATGAGGAACTGTTCACCACTCAAAGCATGCAGCGCGGTATCCAATGAACAAAGCACCAGCCTCATTAACCGTCGCCACACTGAGTTTATTGAGCAGCCTGGCTTGGCCACAGGACTTTTTTGATTCTGTGGCCACACAGACCTCAACCGATGAACTCGACCTGGATAGCCCCTGGACACACCGCATCTGGCTGCAGCAAAAAACCGGCTACGGCTGGCACACACCCAGCGTAGCCGCCAGCCGCGATCAAGCCGCCCTTACTCGCACCGAATCTCAATTGTTTGGGGAAGTCGGTTGGCGGCAAAACGCCTGGCGCTTACAGGCGTCGGGCTCATTACTCCATGACTGGTTGCCCGATTTAGAAAACTGGGGTGCCTTCTCCGGTTATGACTTCACCGAACAGCAGAACCAACAGCGGCGCTGGCGTATGCAGTTGGCCGACACCTTTGTCGAATGGCAGGATAACGATTGGTGGGTAAAGGCCGGCTACCAAACGCTCGCGTGGGGAGAGTCTGAGTCACTGAAGATTACCGACGTACTAGCGCGCCGGGATCAGCGCTGGCCGGGACAGGCGGATCTGGAAAAACTGCGTCTACCCGTGCCCGCGGTACAAGTGACCTGGAACAACCAACTTGACTGGGTCACACTGATTCATCCCCTACCCGACCGTATGCCCGCAGCGGGCGATGAGTTCGACCCTTACGTTGAGCTGCGTCAGCAGCAATCGGAGTTAAGCCTTATTCAAGAGCACGAAACCCGCCCGGGCTTCGCTATCCGTTGGCGTCAGCAGTGGCAAGGGTTGGATGCACAGTGGATGCTGGCCGATGTCGCCAGCTACGAAAGCGAACTCACCGTTTTTAATTCCGGCCCCCACGGCGCCAACGTGCACCTGTCCCCCTGGCGCCAACAAGTTCTGGGGGGCAGTGCTCAATGGGTAAAGGGCAGCTGGCTGCTAAGAACCGAACAGGCACTACACAATAACGTTCGGGTCACTCAGCAAAACCCACAAGCTCCCTGGCAGAAAACCCGCCAGTGGCGTGGCATGCTCGGGGCTGATTTTAACGGTATTAGCGATCTACTCATATCCGCCGAGTATAGCTGGCTGTATATTAAAAACCGCATCCCAACTCTGGGCGAACAACGCTATCAACCCGCAGCGTCAGGGCGTATCCAATACACACTCTATAATGACCGATTGACCCTGGAGGCTTACGCACAGTCGATTACCGGTGACGAGGGCAGCCTGATTCGTTTACAGGCAGACTGGACCGTGTCCGATAACTTTAGTGTGTCGCTTAGCGCGATTGAGTACGATGCCCAACAGGCAGACCTGCTCCACCCCTATCGCCACAACGACAGTCTGCTGTTGAGTATGCGCTGGGGGCTTTAACTGGGTTGAATTTCGTTTACGGTAAGCGCATCTGTTATCATAGGGTATTGCAACAACAAGCATATCTTATGAGCTCTAACACCCCAACAGAACGCAAAAGCACGTATCACCACGGCAATTTGCGCGAGTCACTTCTGGCTGAGGCTCTGGCCTTTCTTGAATCAGAAAGCCTGGAAGGCCTCAGCCTGCGCACCTTGGCAAAACGGGTGGGCGTCAGCCCCACTGCCGTTTACAGCCATTTTGCCGATAAGGTAGAGCTTATCATTGATGTGCGAACACGCGGCTTTACCATGCTATCCGAGTACCTGAGCGCCGCGCTCGCGCGTGAGCCAGATGCCAGCGGTGAACGCCGGGTCTACCTGCTGGGCATTGCCTACATGCACTTTGCTCAAGAAAAATCCAATCTGTTTGACACCCTCTTTTCCTGGACGCCCGACTTTGAGCGGATTAAGCCAGAATGTATTGAAGCCGGGGTTGATAGTGTGGAGATCCTGCGCGAAGCCATCATCGATATGCTGCATGAAAATGGGCTACCGGCGACGGACTACCCAGCATCGGTAAGCTCTTTGAGCTCCTGGTCGCTGATCCACGGCCTTACCATGCTGGTAAAAACCGGCAGTATCGAAGGTGCGGTCTTTTGCGGCCATTGGTCCTCTGACTTTTCGGAGCAGTCCCCCAAAACTCAACAACGTGTATTCGATCATTTATTAACCATTGAAATCGAAGGAATTAAAGCCGCAGCCCACAAACTCACGCCTTAAACCCCACCGCGCGTGACTAATTCGCCCAATCCTCGGTTTTGTGCACCGTGAAGATTTACTCACAGGCCCGCTAACCGTATCATTACGCCTTTTGCATCCACCGTACAATGAGGCCAAGCGCATGATCACGCTGCACACGAACCAAGGCGACATCACCCTAGAACTGGACTTTGAAAAAGCTCCTAAAACAGCGGCTAATTTCAAGCAATACGCCGAGGACGGATTTTTCAGCGGTACCATCTTTCACCGCGTCATTGACGGCTTTATGGTTCAAGGCGGCGGCATGACCGAAGACATGCAACAAAAGCCCACCCGCGACCCGATTGAAAACGAAGCCGACAACGGCTTAAAAAACGATCAATACACCGTAGCTATGGCCCGCACTGGCGACCCCCACAGCGCCACCGCTCAGTTTTTTATCAATGTTAAAGACAACGGCTTTTTAAACCACACAGGCAAAAATGCTCAGGGCTGGGGTTACTGTGTCTTCGGCAAAGTCACCGAAGGCACTGAAGTTGTTGATAAACTTAAAGGCGTAGCCACCGGCTCTAAAGGTTTCCACCAAGACGTTCCGGTTGAAGCCATTGTGATTGAAAAAGTCACTGTTGCCGACTAAACCACTATGACCATTTTCTTTATTTCCGACCTACACCTGCACGCCTCGCGCCCCGAGGCGACACAGGCTTTCTATAAGTTTTTGACCGAGCAAGCTGCCAGCGCTGAAGCCCTTTATATTTTGGGTGATTTTTTCGATGCCTGGATTGGTGACGACGATGACGCCCCTCTGGCCGCCGAAGTCGCCGCCAAACTCAAAGCTTTGAGTGAGAGCGGTACGAAGGTTTTCCTAATGCACGGCAACCGCGATTTTTTGCTGGGGCAAAAATTTGTCCGCAGTGCCGGTGCCGCCTTGCTTGAAGACCCGACCGTTATCGATTTGTACGGCACTCGCACTCTACTGATGCACGGCGATAGCTTATGTACCCAAGACACCGAGTACATGGCTATGCGCCAACAATTGCGCTCAGAGGCTTGGCAGGCACAAGTGTTGGCCCAGCCAATCACCACACGCCGCGCCCTCGCCGCAGAGTTGCGAGCCAAAAGCAAAATGATGAACAGCTCCAAGCCCGAAGACATTATGGATGTTACCCCCGAGGCGGTCGAAGAGTGTATGCGCGATCACAAGGTTGCGCGCTTAATACACGGCCACACCCACCGCCCCAATCGTCATTCGCTTAGCGTTAATGGTGAAACTGTCGAGCGGGTAGTGCTGGGTGACTGGCACGATTACGCTTGGTGTGTGCGCGCCAACGCCGATGAGCTTTTGCTTGAGAAGTGGGAAATTTAACTCCTGCGGTGCGCTAACGGCCCATAAAAAAGAGAGCTATGAGCTCTCTTTTTTTATGGGACATCTATTCTTAACGTTCATTAATCCGTCGTTGAAGATGTCACCGTGGGCGTAAAAAACTCGCGCATGCGGGCCGACTCCCACATGGTATCTTGATAACCCAGCTCAATTAACTCTGAAATAAAGGGTCCAGAAAAAGACAAATAGCTGGCAGCCGTCGCCCCGCCACCTTTGGCGGTGGCACCAATGGCACGCAAGAAAAAACGCACGCTGCGAGGCAAGTAACGGATTTTTCGCCCAGCGATGACATCCACCGCTTTACTGGGTGAAACCACCAAATTGCGCACTGGACGCAACTCAATCCCCTGCGCTTGACGCACCTCAGGGGGGATAACTTCCAGTAAGGTGTTTAACCGCTCCATATGTTCTATGTCATTTTCCAGCGCGTCAATAAAGGCGCTGTTTAATAGGTGCCCAACAATTTGTGCCATAGAAGGCGAGTGGCGAACCGGTACACGCTTGCCCCAGTGCTTAGGGTTGCGGTTACCACTGACACCAATCACAAACAATGCGTCGGCCCCTAGGTGCAAAGCGGGGCTCATGGGGGCTAATTGCCGCAGGGCACCATCACCAAAATACTCACGGTTAATGCGCACGGTAGGGAAAATCGTAGGAATAGCCGACGAAGCCAGTAAGTGCTCTAAGCGCAAATCGGTAGGCACACCCGCCCGGCGAAAGCGCTGCCAAGCCTCAAGTTCGGGACGCCCCTGAAAAAAGCTTACCGATTGCCCCGAGGTGTAACCCATAGCCGTTATACTCACCGCGTGCAGTTTATTGGCGGCTATATTGTGGCCGATGTTGGCAAAGTGAATTTTGCTGCCCAACAACTCCCACAAAGGCGTGTTGTCCAACAAAGACAGAGGTCGATGACGCCCCACCCCTTCGTTGAACAGCGAAAAACCAATACGGCTGAGCCCTTTTAACATATCGGCCCAGCCGTGGCGGTAGACCTGATTGATGCTCAGCTCGTGCCAAATGGCTGCCAGATCGGCAATGGCTTCGCGAAAGTTGCCTGGGTGCGAGGCGAGCGCCACCGCGTTAATAGCCCCGGCCGAGGTGCCACAAATCACAGGAAACGGGTTGTCGACACCCTCCGGCAGAATATCGGCCAAGGCTTGTAAAACTCCCACTTGGTAGGCTGCCCGGGCGCCCCCTCCCGAGAGTATAAGTGCTGTTTTACTGCTCAAACGTTATTTTCCTAGATACATTATTCTTTTAATTCACGACGCAGAACTTTGCCGACATTAGTTTTGGGTAGCTCATCGCGAAACTCAACGCTGTGAGGCACTTTGTAACCCGTCAGAGATTTGCGGGCAAAAGTACGGATGTCTTGCTCGGTTAAGGCGGTATTACTCACCACAACAAAGGCTTTCACAACTTCACCGCTTTCCTCGTCTTCCATGCCGACTACGGCCGCCTCTAAGATATCGGGGTGTTCGCATAGAACATCCTCAACCTCGTTGGGAAAAACTTTAAAACCGGAGACATTGATCATGTCTTTTTTGCGATCCACAATTTTGACATATCCTTCAGCATCAATGGTGGCAATATCACCGGTTTTTAACCAACCGTCTTCATCCAAAATCTCGGCGGTTGCCTCGGGTCGCTGCCAGTAGCCCTTCATTACCTGGGGGCCGCGCACGCATAGTTCACCGGGCTCGCCGTCGGCAGGCGCCTCGCCATCTTCGTCAATCACCTTCACCTCGGTTTCCGGGATAGGCAAGCCGACAGTGCCCAGTTTAATGCTGTAGCGCGGATTAACACATACCACCGGAGAGGTTTCGGTTAAGCCGTAGCCTTCACTGACCGGCACACCGGTCACCTCCTCCCAGTGCTTGGCAGCATCGTGAGTAAGGGCCATACCGCCAGAGGCGGTGCAGCGCAATTTAGAAAAATCCAAAGCGCGAAAATCACTGTTGCGAACAAGGGCATTGAATAGAGTATTAAGTCCCACAAAACACGTAAACGGCACGCCTTTCAAGGCTTTAACAAAACCTGGAATATCCCGTGGGTTAGGAATCAGCACGCTATGATTACCCAAGGTTAAAGCACACATACAGTGAATGGTATAGGCATAAATATGATACAGCGGCAGTGGGGCAATAAATAAATCTTGGTTGGTTTTAAACACATCACTCATATGTAGATTCACTTGCAGCATATTCGCCACAAGGTTGCGGTGGGTGAGCATGGCGCCTTTTGCCACCCCGGTGGTGCCGCCGGTGTATTGTAAAACCGCGACATCATCCGCTGTGCCCGAAACGGGCTGCCAGTCATCTGCGCTCACTGAGTTCAATGCCTGATTAAAACGAACGCTGGTATCAAAGGAAAACGCCGGCACCATTTTTTTAATGTGCTTAACAACAAAGTTAATCAGAGTGCGCTTTATGGGCGGATGTAAGTCGGCAAGCTCGGTCAGAATCACATGCTCTACATCTGTCTGGCCCACCACATCGGCTGCATGAGCGGCCACATTGGCCAATACCACTAACGCCTTAGCGCCAGAATCGGTTAATTGGTGCTTCAATTCGGTGGCGGTGTACAGCGGATTGGTGTTGACCACAATAAGGCCCGCCCGCAAAGCACCAAATACAGCAACAGGGTATTGCAAGACATTGGGCAGCTGAATGGCGATGCGGTCACCCGGTTTAAGGGTGGTATGGTGCTGGAGATAAGCCGCAAAACGCGCGGATAACTCATCTAACTCTCGGTAAGTAATGGTGTGATTTAAGCAGGAAAATGCTGGGCTATCCGCGTAATTGCGGCACGCTTCGGCAAATACCTCACCGATCATTCGGTTGCAATCCAAGCTCATATACCGACCTCCTTCGCCTATAGTTTTGTTATTGACGTTTTATGTAAACTGCCCATCGAGGCTGTACTGGCAGTATAGCCCAGAGAGATCACTCTGACAGAGAGAAAACCTCCATCGCCAGTCTATTACCAATCGCCGCCGTCAGCCCCCAAATGGTATGTTGTTGATATTCAAACACGGGGATACGATAATTCTTACCGCGCTGCTGGACGCTGCGCCACGCCGCCGCTTGATTGGACTCTAACAGACGCAAGGGCATAGTGAAAATAAGATCCAGCTCGGCCGGGTCTGGCACGAGGTGTACATCACAGGGAATAACCCCAATCACCGGCGTCACCACCACACCTTTTAAGGTTTGAAATTGTGGGTAGCAACCCAGTACATCCACCTGATCGGGCGCCAGCCCCACCTCTTCGAAACTCTCGCGCAGCGCGGTTTGCACTAAGTTAGCATCTTGTCGCTCCCACTTGCCACCTGGGAACGCAATTTCAGAGGGGTGTTGTGCCAAATGAGCGGCGCGGCGGGTGAGAATAATGTGCGGATTGTCAGGAGGGCCGCTAAGGGCTAACAATACGGCAGCCTGCCCCTTGTAGCGCTCAGCACTTAGCTGGTTATCAGCCGGCAGTAACTGGCTGGATAAACCAAGCCAAGCCGACTCAGACATCGGCCAGGCGCCAGATATCGTAGGCGGGTTCTTCGAACGGGTGCGCTTTTACCAAAGCATCTCGTGCAGCCCGTATGTGTTCATCGAGGCAGACGGTTTCGACGCGCCATTCGGGCTCACGACTCAGTTCGTCTTGCGCGCCGATAAAAGGCTGGGCACCGGCCAATGGGCGGAACTGCCCCACGCCTTCGACTTGCCAACAGCATTGGTCGTAATCGCCAATACATCCGGCACCGGCGGTAAATACCGCCGTTTTAACCGATTCGAGATGACTGCCCGGGACAAAGAAAACCAGTTTATACATAAGTATTTACGGGTTACGGGTTACGGGTTACGGGTTACGGGTTACGGGTTACGGGTTACGGGTTACGGGTTACGGGTTACGGGTTACGGTAAAGTCTAACACTACTTCCCCCGTTCCCCGCAATCCGTCCACCGGCTAGATCACTCTAACAGCAATAACATGCTCTACGGCACAAATCGCGTCCACCACATCTGCCGCTGGCGCTTGCTCTAGGTCGATTATGTTGTACGCCATATCGCCGCGGCTTTTGTTGACCATGTCGATTACGTTGACGCTTTTATCGGCCAGTACCGACAGTACGTTGCCCAATACTCCTGACACGTTATCGTTGCAGAAGGTGATACGAGCATTGCCGTTCGCCGCGCGCTCCATATGCACTGCGGGGAAATTAACCGAGTTTTTAATGTTGCCGTTTTCCAGATAGTCCATCAGCTGATCGGCCACCATAATGGCGCAGTTTTCTTCCGCCTCTGCGGTGCTGGCACCGATGTGTGGGGTGGCGTAGACGTCATCACGATTAAGCAATACCGGCTCTGGGAAGTCGCAAATGTACATCCCTAGGTGCTTAGCATCTAAGCTTTTCACCACAGCCTCTGCATCGACTATCGCCTCGCGGGCGAAGTTCAGCAGTACCGCACCGGGCTTAACGGATTTTAAAGTTTCTTCGTTAATCAGGTGGTGCGTGGCTTCGATAGCGGGTACGTGCAGGGTCATAAAGTCGGAACGCGACAGGAGCGCTTGCAAGTTCTCGGCACGCGCCACTTGGCTGGGCAAACGCCAGGCCGCTTCAACCGAAAGCGCAGGGTCGTAACCAATCACATTCATGCCTAAAGCCAGAGCAGTTTCGGCCACCATAGAGCCAATGGCACCCAAACCGACAACACCCAGAGTTTTGCCCATCAACTCACTGCCGGCAAACTGCGATTTTTGCTTTTCCATCAACTTGCTCATCTCGCCGGCATCGGTCATATCGGTGAGTGAGTTCGACCAATTCATGCCGCGAATAATCCCGCGCGATGACAGCAACATACCGGTCAACACCAGCTCTTTTACCGCATTGGCATTAGCGCCGGGAGCATTAAATACCACCACACCTTTTTTGCTGTAATCGGACACGGGCACATTATTGGTACCGGCACCGGCACGGGCAACGGCCTTTACCGACTCGGGCAGAGTCTCGTCGTGCAGCTTGTGACTGCGCAGAATGTAACCGTCGGGATTATTAATATCGCTCGCCACTTCGTATTTCGCGCGGTCAAAACGATTGAGGCCTTTTACCGAAATTTTGTTGTAGGTTTTAATCTTGTACATGGTCTTCCCAGTCAAATTAGACGTAAGCGAATGCCTTTACGGCGCCTTTATAAAGGCGCTCTGCGTAAGGCGCTTATTGTTCTTATGCCGTGACTTGCTCGTAGGCCCAGCTCAACCAAGGCATCAGGGCCTTTAAGTCGGCCGCTTCAACCGTGGCACCGCACCAAATACGCAAGCCCGGAGGCGCGTCGCGGTAAGCGCCTATATCGTAGGCAACCCCTTCGCTATCAAGCAATTTAACCAGAGCTTTAACCTGCTCAGGCGTGGCGTCCAGCTTAAAGCAGACGCTGGTGTTGGAGCGAGTCGCTTTATCGGCGGCCAGAAATTCAATCCAGTCGTTCTCGGCAACAAACTCTTCCAGTACCGATAAATTATCTTCACTGCGTTGAATCGCAGCCGACACGCCGCCAATTGACTCAACCCAATCCAGTGCATCCAAGTAGTCGGCTACGCACAACATTGATGGGGTGTTAATGGTAGCGCCCTGAAAGATACCCTCAATCAATTTGCCGCCTTTAGTCATACGGAACAATTTGGGCATGGGCCAAGGGGGTGTGTAAGTTTCTAAACGTTCTACCGCGCGCGGGCTTAAAATCAGCACGCCATGAGCGCCTTCACCGCCCAGCACTTTTTGCCAGCTGAAGGTAATAACATCGAGTTTTTCCCAGGGCATTTGCATGGCAAAAACCGCTGAGGTGGCATCGCAAATGGTTAAACCTTGGCGGTCGTCAGCAATCCAATCACCATTGGGCACTTTTACCCCGGAGGTGGTGCCATTCCAGGTAAAAATCACATCATGATCAAAATTAGCTTCGGCCAGATCAGGCAACTCTCCGTAATCCGCTTCCAGCGCACGTACATTATCCAGTTTAAGCTGCTTGGTGACATCGGTCAGCCAACCTTTGCCGAACGACTCCCACTGCATCACGTCCACCGGGCGCTCACCCAGTAGCGACCACATGGCCATCTCCACCGCGCCGGTATCGGAACCGGCCACAATACCCACGCGATAACCCTCGGGCAAACCCAACATTTGCTTGGTTTGCTCACAGGCACGGCCCAGGGCAGCTTTACCGATGGACGAACGGTGCGAGCGGCCCAGCGTTGAAGTATCCAGTTTGTTGACGTCATAACCTGGGCGTTTGCTACAGGGGCCAGACGAAAAATTAGGGTTTTGTGGTTTCACCGATGGTTGCATGACGTTCCTCTGAATTGGTCCAGAATGACGGAGCCAACACCTCAGACTGACTCAAACTCTTGAGCCGACCTAGACCTGCGCCTAGTAGGTGTATGAAAATTGGGCGCTGATTATGCCAGCTGAGCGGCGGCTGGTCTACGGTTTGCGGGGTTTATTCAGGTATAGTACCGCCATGAACTCTCGCCTTTACTTTTACCTTGCCGCTTTTATTGCGACTGTCGCCGTGCTCGGCCTAGGCTATGCCAGCGACCGGGTAAATGCCGACTGGCAATATCAGCCCGACTGGGCGGTGAGCGGAGAATACTGGCGACTGATCAGTGGTCATATCGCCCACCTAAACCTCACTCACGCAGCGCTCAATATGGCGGCGCTATGGCTTATTGTATTTAACCTGGGGGAGCAGTATCGCACCCGTGAATGGCTGTTTGCGGGCTTGGTTATATCGGTCGGCATCAGCCTAGGGCTGTGGCTATGGCGGCCCGACCTCAGCGACTACGTGGGGTTGTCTGGCACTTTACACGGGCTACTGTTGTACGGTTTGGCGCCATTATGCCAGGCAAAATCGAAATTAGCCTGGCTTGCTTTGGCAGCAGTCGGCGGCAAACTCGCTCTTGAGCAGCTCGCCCCTAACACCAACATAAGCACGCAGGAATTAATCGGTGGCAATGTGATTACCGATGCCCATCTATTAGGCGCAATGATTGGGGCGCTGTTCTATGCCGCTCGTACGGGGTTGATCACACTGACAAACACTAGAAGTAAAGCATAGAGAAGGAGCCATTCCCCCTTCAACGTTCAGCGTTCAGCGTTCAGCGTTAACAAGAGCAAAAATATCATCGGGGAAAAAGCCTCGGTACTGCAGGTAGCGCATGCGCTTGGCTTTTTCTTTCAAATCGGTGGCTGGCCGTGGGAATTTTCGCTCTAGCCGTTCGCGCGCCAGCTCGCGCCAATCGGCATCCGCCTCGGCCAGGGCTTGCTCAATAAGCGACGAGTCCACACCTTTTTGCCGCAACTCTTGGCTTATACGCAGCGGCCCGCGGCCCTTGGCAATGCTGGAGCGAACAAACATTTCGGTAAAGCGTATGTCGTCCAGATACCCCAGCTCCAACAACCACTCAATGGCATCTGCCGCCAAGTCAGCGTCGCCAAACTTGGCGGTTAACTTGCTCTGCAATTCAGCCGTACCGTGCTCGCGCCGGGTCAATGACGCAAGTGCGCTGTTGCGCACTTGCTCGCGGCTTGCTGACGAACCGGGGGAAGACATAGCAAAAAGCTTAGGCCTCTTCTTCGGCCTGTGGCTCTTCGGCTTTAGGAGCAGTGCCCAGTAGCTCGCCGCGTACGCGCGCTTCTAGCTCTTCTGCCACGGCGGGGTTTTCCTGCAAAAACTTCACAACATTGTTTTTGCCCTGGCCGATTTTATCGCCGTTGTAGCTGTACCAAGCACCGGCTTTATCCACCATGCCCAGCTTCACACCAAAGTCGATCACCTCGCCCAGGCGGTTGATGCCCTGACCGTACATAATCTGAAATTCGGTTTGCTTAAACGGTGGCGCCACCTTGTTTTTCACGACTTTAACGCGGGTTTCGGAGCCTGTCACTTCGTCCCCATCTTTCACCGCACCAATGCGGCGGATATCCAAACGGACCGACGAGTAAAACTTAAGTGCATTACCACCGGTGGTGGTTTCGGGGTTGCCAAACATCACACCGATTTTCATACGAATTTGGTTAATAAAAATCACTAGGCAATTGGCGTTTTTAATATTACCGGTAATTTTGCGCAGCGCCTGCGACATTAAACGCGCCTGCAGACCCACGTGGTGGTCACCCATTTCACCTTCAATTTCCGCTTTGGGCGTTAGCGCTGCTACCGAATCGACAACCAGCACATCCACCGCGCCCGAGCGCACCAGCATATCGGACACCTCAAGCGCTTGCTCGCCGGTATCGGGCTGGGAAATAATCAAATCATCGACATTAACGCCCAGTTTTTCGGCGTAAATGGGGTCAAGGGCGTGTTCGGCATCAATAAAGGCACATGTACCGCCGGTGCGCTGAGCTTCGGCAATAACTTGTAAGGTCAGTGTTGTTTTACCGGAGGACTCGGGACCATAAATTTCAACAATACGACCTTTGGGTAAACCGCCAATACCCAGGGCTACATCCAGCCCCAAAGAGCCGGTGGAAATAGAGGGTACGGCAACCCGCTCCCGGTCACCCATGCGCATAACGGTGCCTTTACCAAACTGGCGCTCAATTTGGCCTAGTGCCGCCTGCAAAGCCTTTTCTTTATTCGCGTCCATATGTCACCTCAACTCAATAATAAATTCTTAAATTCGACCATTTTTTGTACCGGCACTCTGAATTGGGCCAGCTTTTGAGTAAGCATACAGTAAAAACCTGTACAAGCAAACAGTACTAGGCATTTATACAGTACTTTTTGTAGGATTATTACCGAATGATGGCCAGCAATCCGCGCAGGGCGGTCACGCACGCCTGCTCCCGCACTTGAGTGCGGTCGCCTTCATAGACATAACACTCACTCAACAGGGTGTTATTGGGGCCTGCCCAGGCCAGCCATACAGTGCCCACCGGCTTATCTTTACTGCCACCGTCGGGCCCGGCAATGCCACTGACCGCAACGGCTATTTCCGCCCCACTCACACGCAGAGCGCCGAGTGCCATCTGTTCGACTACCTCGCAACTGACTGCGCCAGCCGTCTCTAGCAGCTCGGGCGATACCCCTAACAACTCTACTTTAGCCGAATTGGCGTAACTGACAATGCCAGTGCCAAACCAGGCAGAGCTGCCGGCCACCTCAGTAATGGCCGCGGCCACACCGCCCCCGGTGCAAGACTCCGCAGTCGCCACAGTCCAGCTCCTATCGCGCAGCACACTGCCAAGCTCGGCCGATAAATGTAATAAAGTTGAATGGTATGTGGACGCCGGCATAGTCACCTCCTGTCGTTGCCCTCAATATACTGAAATTAGCCCGACCAATACCAGCCTAATCTGTCCCCTGCAAAAGTGGCCGCACCTTTGGGTGTTGACTATAGTGGTTACATTAGGTCTGCGACATCACTGTTTGAGGAGAATCACCGTGAAATACCTATGCCGCCCTTTTTTCGCACTTATTGCCTTTTGCGTCGCCATGCCCCTTTGGGCAGCCCCGATTGAGGGCTCATGGATCACTATCGATGACACCGATGGCAGCCAAAAAAGTCTAATCGAGTTATCCATTACCCCGCAAAACGAGCTGACGGGTACTATCACTCAGTTGTTACAAGAAAAAAATCAGGGACTAGTCTGCGAGAAATGCCCAGACAAGTTTAAAGACCAACCCGTCGAGGGACTCACTATTATGTGGGGACTGAAACAAACGGACAAAGGCGAATGGCGCAACGGCAAAATACTCGACCCAAAAACCGGTAAGGTCTATAAAGCCCGCGCGGAATTGAGTGAAAACGGCACCGAGTTAACCGTGCGCGGTTATATTGGTTTTTCTTTGTTTGGCAGAAGTCAGACGTGGATACGGCAGCCGGAGTAACGTCGCCGAGAGTAAAAAAGAACACCATGCTACAGCGTACGGGCTGGCGCCAACAATACTTAGGCAGCGCCCCCATTTATGTAGATTGCAATGCAAGGCTATAGCGCTTTAGCCCGCCGCTATAGCCTGTCGTGCCTGCTGGCGTTTGAGCTTGGCTCTGCTTCGCTGTTTGCGCCGTTTAACCCATAGGGTGATGCCGGTAATAGACAAAATGACGGGGGACGCCCCTAGCACTGCCCAGATAATGCGCGAAAACAAACCGGCAAAATCCCCGTAGTGAAGGCTGGTGTAGGTATCAATAATACGAGCGCCTAAACCTGCCTCGCGAATATCGTAAGTGGAAAGCTTCTCACCGGTTTGTGCATCGAACGAGGTTGTACTGTTGTACTGGCTTGAGAGTATGTTGCCGGTTGGCACCTCGCCCCACACGGTAATATTCGCTTGTGGTTCCCAAGGCAGTGACAAATAAGTAGCGGTAAATCCGTCCACGCTTTGTTCGGCCTCGGCAACCAGTGCATCCAATGAAAGCTGGTCACTGTAAAGCCGTTCTTGCATTATATGGTGTTCATAACCGTCGGAGTGCTCTTCCATTTCATGCAAATACGCGGCGATATTCCACCATCCCCCCGTAAAAGCCAATATCACCAGTATTGGCGCACTAACAATACCAATCATTTTATGCAAATCAGAAAAATACACCACCATGCGCGCGTTCCAACGCAGGGTAAAAAAGTTTTTCCAAAACTTGCGGTACAGAATAAACCCAGTAAGCCCTAACAATAGCAGCGCGATGGAAAAAACGCTGGTAATTAACAGGCCAACATCGTGCAGCAAAAAAGTATAGTGCAGCTCCAGCAACCAGTCGGTAAAATAATGATCGTGAAGCACAGGTGTCGACAGCAACGTATTGGTGTAGGGGTTGAGTAAAAGGTAGGACCACTCGCTAGTGCCCTTCTCCATTACGTAAACCACATCGGCACGGGCATCATCTTGAAATAACACCCACCCCACCACTTCATAATCGGGTTGTTGGTGGTTAATGGTATTGAGCAGTGCGTCCAGCGGTGCACGCTGCGCCTGCGGCTCAACCCGAACCTTATCATGCATCAGTAGCGAGTCAATCTCGTGTTTAAATACCAACAAACTGCCGGTAATACAAATCACCAAAAGGGGTATAAACGCAAAAAGCGCAGCCCAGCTATGTATTTTAAACAGTGATTTATTCACGGCTTACCCCATTCAAAACAAAGGCGGGGGCCGCTATGCCCCCGATGAGATTACGGTATCGTTAAACAATTACGTTAAAAGCTTACGCTAGCCGAGACATTAATACTGCGCGGCGCGGCATAGTAGGCTTGCTCGTATTTAACCGAACTGAAGTATTTATCGTCGGTCAGATTATCGAGATTCACGTTCAAAGTGAAGTTATCCGTTACCTGATAGCGCGCATAACCACCGACTACGGCGTAGGAATCTTGGGCGATTCGGCCATAAGCAGAGGTAAAATACACCTCATCTTGCCAGCGCGTGGACAGACCCATTGCCAAGTCAGGCACTGCCGAGGGGTTCCAGGTCAGCAATAATTTGGCGCTATTGCGTGGAATAAACGTGCGCGCATCATCACCGTTGGGGTCTTCCAACTCCAGGTAAGTGTAACCGGCCTGTAATGAGATTTGGTCGGTGATAGAACCGGCCACTTCAAGCTCAACCCCCTGCGACTCAACGTCGATACCACGGTAAATGGAGTAGTCAAAATCATCGCTATAATCGGTATCGTCAATACCGTCGCCATCGCCATACTCTTTAAACTCTTCGAGATTGGATTGCTCGGTACGGAACAGTGCTAACGTAACCAGCGCATTATTGGCAAAACTTTTCTTTAGGCCCAGCTCGTAACTTTTGCCTTCGGCAGAGCCGAGCGATTGCAAATCCTCACCCAAAACATATTGTGGCTGATAAATATCGCTATAGCTTGCATAGAGGTTTAAGTTGTCCGCCAATTCCCAGGTAAAACCGATGTAAGGACTACTGCCATCTTCTTGTGAATCTGTCGGCACTCCGTAACTGACACCCTCGTTGTTGTAGTCGACCATATTCAACCCCAAAGTCAGGTTGATATTATCGCTAACAGCCAACAATAAAGAGCCGTAGATACGATCGAGACTAATATCCTGATGAGCTGACTGGTAAGGGGTATCCCAGATTGGGCGCTCAACCTCGGACCCGGTCCAGCCGGGAAAGGCAGGCATGGATACAAAACCCGACAGCGCGTCGTGAGCATAGGACTCCGAATCACTATCGGCCGAGCTAATACCCAGTTGCAATTGATGCTCTAATCCCCAAGCCATAAAACGGCCGTTAAGATTGGCATCTAAAATTAAGTTCTCTTTTTCATCATCGAACTTGCCGGGGTAACTAAGAAGTCCCAGCCCGGTATCGGCATCAAGGCCTTCATTCCAGTAAATATAAAACACCTCGGAGTGCTCTTCGTAATCGGTATGCATGGCCGAGGCGGTCAAACGCCAGTTTTGGTTTATCTCCCAACCCAGCTCCACGAAGGTTTCGTCCGTTAAGGTATTCCAGTAGGTCCAGTCCATGGTTGTTGAGGTGGCAACATCGTAATCGGCCTGTTCGCCATTATTGTAAATGACCGGAACAGCGCCCCAGAGTACACCCTCGCTGTTGTTGTCCTGACGGCTATAACCCACAGCGAGAGTCACATCATCGGTCAACTGACCATCGACCACCAGATAACCGAGCTGGCGCTCGTTGCTGTAATGGTCTAACCAACTGTCTTTTTCCTGAGCCACAAGTACACCGCGCGCCGCCCACGACCCACTAGACGTTAAAGGCGTGGAGACGTCCAACTCCGCCCGGCGATTATCCCAGCTACCCCCGGTCAGCTTTACCGAGCCTGTAAATTCATTAGTCGGGCGCTTGCGCACGTAATTAATAGTGCCCGAAGGGTTACCTAAGCCGGTAATTAGACCGTTAGAGCCCCGAATAACCTCGACCTTTTCATACAGAGCCGTATCGACATCGCCCACCACCAACGAGCCAAACGGCATGCCAATACCGTCGATATGCATACTGGTGATGTCAAAACCGCGTGCGTTGTAGTAAGTGCGATCCGTCTCGGTGGAGTCAACGTTAATGCCTGTGGTCATTTTCAGCAAAGCATTGATATCCGACAGAGCAAAATCGTTAATAACGGCAGAATCAATAATAGTCAGCGATTGTGGCGTCTCGTAAACACCCATATCAAGCCCAGTCGCACCGCTGCTTTTACGATCATCACGCACACCGGTAATCGTCATTTGCTCAACAGCTACGTCCGGGGAGCCATCAGCTAATACAACGGTCCCACTTAAAGCCGTCAGGGCGAAAAAACTACTAGGCAAAGCCGCTAACATTAATTTCTTCATACATTCTCCACGAGGTGCACTTACCAGTTGGCGCGCATTTTGACAGTATTAAAGAGTTAATGCAAATGCCAACTATTCTCACTCGTCATCACGATTCCAAATCGCCTCATCAAAAGCAACCTTTCACCCAGCCCCCATAATCCCGTAAAATGGCCCACCCATTTCCCAACATGACACACACCTATGGCCGTAAAGTCTGAATCCAGCCACACCCCCATGATGCAGCAGTACCTGAAGATCAAGGCTGAGCATCCCAATGAGTTGGTGTTTTACCGGATGGGCGATTTCTACGAGCTGTTCTTTGATGATGCCAAAAAGGCTTCGGAGTTGTTGGACGTCACTCTTACAGCGCGCGGTAAATCGGGCGGCGAGCCGATTCCGATGGCGGGTGTGCCCTATCACGCGGCGGAGGGATATTTGGCACGCTTGGTACGGGCCGGTGTGTCGGTGGCCATTTGTGAGCAGATTGGCGATCCGGCCACCAGTAAGGGGCCGGTGGAGCGAAAGGTGGTGCGGGTGGTTACCCCCGGCACGGTGAGCGATGAAGCCCTGCTCGATGAGCGCCGCGATAATTTGCTGGTGGCTGTTCACCGCCACGAAGACACCTTTGGCATTGCCTCTTTAGATATGGCCAGCGGTCGCTTTTTGGTGTTGCAAGTCGATGGGCTGGATGCGGCCAGCGGTGAACTTCAGCGCTTAAATCCAGCCGAGTTGCTGATCAGTGACGAGCTTGTGCTGCCCGAGGTGACCGAAAACCGCAAAGGCGTACGCCGCCGCGGCCCTTGGGAGTTTGAGCTGGAAACAGCGGAACGGTTGTTAACCCAGCAATTTGGCACCCAGGATTTATCCGGCTTTGGTTGCGACCACTTACACACCGCGATTGCCGCTGCGGGCTGCCTGCTAAGTTACGCCCGCGAAACTCAGCGCACCGCCCTGCCCCATGTGCGTACCCTGGCGCACGAGAACCGCGACCAAGCGGTTGCCATGGATTCGGCCACACGCCGCAACCTGGAGATTGACCTCAACTTAACCGGCGGGGACGACAACACTTTATTCTCGGTATTGAACAAGTCTTCCACCGCGATGGGTGCTCGCCTTCTTAGGCGCTGGCTAAACCGCCCACTGCGCGATTTGCATACGCTGCAAGAACGCCAAGATGCCATTGGGGTGTTAGTGGATAACTACCGCTTTGAACCCCTGCGCGACAAACTCAAGCGCATTGGTGATATGGAGCGTATTTTAGGTCGGCTGGCCCTGCGCTCCAGCCGACCGCGGGATTTATCGCGCCTGTATTTATCGCTGGCCAGCTACCCGGAGCTGCAGGCGGATTTAGCCCAGTGCGACAGCCCACGGCTGCACACACTGCGCGAGCTGATTAGCACCTTCCCCGAACTGGTTGATTTACTGGCGCGAGCCATTGTAGAAAACCCACCGGTGGTGATTCGCGACGGCGGGGTTATTGCCGAAGGCTATGATGCCGAGTTGGACGAGCTGCGCGGCATCAGTGAAAACGCGGGTCAATATTTGGTGGATCTCGAAACCCGCGAGCGCGAACGAACCGGCATGAGCACCCTTAAGGTCGGTTACAACCGTGTACACGGCTACTACATTGAGTTGAGCCGCGCTCAATCCGGCCAGGCACCGGCCGATTATATTCGCCGACAAACATTAAAAAACGCCGAGCGTTTTATCACCCCAGAGCTAAAAGAATTTGAAGACAAAGCGCTGTCGGCCAAAAGCCGAGCCCTGGCCCGGGAAAAAGCACTGTACGAAGAGCTGATTGAAACGCTCAACCAGCAGTTGATTCCACTGCAGGACTCCGCCGCCGGTGTATCTGAGTTAGATGTGCTGTGCAATTTTGCCGAGCGCGCCACAAGCTTAGAGCTAACCGCACCGAGCCTTTCGCCCGAACCGGGCATCAGCATTAAAAGTGGTAGGCACCTGGTGGTTGAGCAAGTCCTCGACGGACCTTTTGTGCCCAACGACCTCAACTTTAGCCGCGAGCGCCACATGCTGATTGTCACCGGCCCCAATATGGGCGGTAAGTCGACCTATATGCGCCAAGCGGCCCTGATTACTCTATTGGCTCACGTGGGCAGTTTTGTGCCCGCGCAATCGGCCACCATTGGCATGGTGGACCGTATTTTCACCCGCATTGGTTCGTCCGATGATTTGGCCGGTGGCCGCTCCACTTTTATGGTCGAGATGACCGAAACCGCCAATATTTTGCACAACGCCACCGAGCGCAGCTTAGTGTTGATGGATGAAATTGGCCGCGGTACCAGTACGTTTGATGGCCTAGCTTTGGCCTGGGCCTGCGCGCGACACCTAGCGGAAAAACTGCGGGCCTTTACTCTGTTTGCCACCCATTACTTTGAGCTTACCCAGCTGCCCGACAGCATTCCGGGTATTGTTAACGTGCACCTCAACGCCACCGAGCACAAAGACAGCATTGTGTTTTTACACAAGGTCCAGGAGGGCCCGGCGAGCAAAAGCTACGGTATTCAAGTCGCTCGTTTAGCTGGCATTCCCAACCCGGTTCTGCAAAGCGCCGAGGTGCAGCTACAAAGTCTGGAGGGCGGCGAGCATCACCAACTGAGCTCGACCCCGGCCGCACCGAGCGCCTCGCCCATGCAGGCCAGCCTGTTTGATGCACCGGAGCATCCAGCGGTTAGTGCACTGGATGAGCTCGAACCGGACGAGATGACACCTAAGCAGGCGTTGGAGGCTTTGTATCGGTTGAAATCGCTGTAAATAAAAACGATTTTCAGTCGCATAAAACAGCTTAATTAACCGTGAGTTAGAGGCGACTTGCCCCTACCAAAACTTGCAAATGCTGGTAAAATGCCCCACTTTTAAAATATTGGTAACCGTGGAGTCACGCAATGACGTTCGTAGTTGGGGATAACTGCATTAAATGTAAACACACCGACTGTGTTGAGGTATGCCCGGTCGACTGCTTCTATGAAGGCCCCAATTTTTTGGTAATTCACCCCGACGAGTGTATCGATTGCGCCTTGTGTGAGCCTGAGTGTCCGGTTGATGCTATTTTCTCGGAAGATGAAGTGCCGGAAGATCAGGAAGTGTTTACCGAGTTAAACGCAGAGTTGGCCGAAGTTTGGCCTAATATTACTGAGAAGAAAGACGCCCCGGCCGATGCCGAAGAGTGGGATGGCGTTGAGGGTAAGCTGCAATACCTGGAGCGCTAGAATTTAGCGACAACCTTAGGTACAACAAAAAAGTACCACAAAAAAAGCCGCGCACTGCGCGGCTTTTTTTGTGGCTGTCAGCTCACTCTGGTAAAGCGTGAGATTAAACGTTAAATAAGCTCTCGCTGTTAAGCCCTTGCTTTTCCAGAATATCGCGCAGACGACGCAGCGCTTCGACTTGAATTTGACGCACTCGCTCACGGGTTAAGCCAATGGCTTTGCCCACTTGCTCAAGTGTACTCACCTCATGGCCGCGAAGGCCAAAGCGGCGCGCTAAGACTTCGCGCTGCTTTTCACTCAAATCATCTAACCAGTGGTCGAGACTGTGATTAATATCGTCGTCTTGCATTAACGCAGCTGGGTCCGACTCATGAGTATCGGCAATCGTGTCCACCACGGCGCGATCTGACGAATTACCAATGGGAACATCCACCGAGGTAACGCGCTCATTAAGACCGAGCATACGCTCTACATCACCGACCGGCTTGTCCAACATAGTGGCAATGTCGTCTGCGGTGGGTTCATGATCAAGCTTTTGAGTGAGTTCGCGGGCTGCACGCAAATAAACATTTAGCTCTTTAACTACATGAATCGGCAGGCGAATCGTGCGTGTTTGATTCATGATGGCCCGCTCAATGGTTTGGCGAATCCACCAAGTGGCGTAGGTAGAGAAGCGAAAACCGCGCTCGGGGTCGAATTTTTCCACCGCGCGTATTAGCCCCAAATTACCCTCTTCAATTAAATCGAGCAGCGCCAAGCCGCGGTTGACATAACGGCGGGATATTTTCACCACCAAACGCAAGTTGCTCTCAATCATGCGTTTGCGCGATGCATCACAGCCTTTTAGCGCTCGGCGTGAGAAATACACTTCTTCTTCGGCGGTTAACAGTGGAGAGAAACCAATTTCATTTAAATAAAGCTGGGTGGCATCAAGTGCTGAATTGTCGGAGGCGAGACGTTCCGGTGAGCTTCTTCGCGGTTTTCGTGCAGATGTCTTACTGGCCGGCGGCTCGTCGAGTTGCACTTCGGCAACATCGGCACCGGTATCGATGGATTGGGCAACTACTTGATCTTTAAGATCAGTAGCACTGGTTGTTTCCCTGTTTCTAACTGGCATATCAGGCCCCCTTATTGGATCCTCTGCGGCAACTTAACTATTGCCTTCGCCATATGGCCGTAAACGTTAGCGGCACTCTATTACTACATCCTGTAGAACATTTCTTAACGCTGGGTAACCGATTAACGCTTGGGCAAATACGTCAGTGGGTTTACCGGTTTACCATCGCGCCGAATTTCGAAATGTAATTTCTCTTTATCGGTGCCGCTAGAACCTAGTTCAGCAATTTTTTGACCGGCTTTAACAGTGTCACCTTCTTTTACACTCAGCGCTCGGTTATGAGCATAGGCGCTTAGGTAGGTGTCATTGTGTTTAACGATCACTAATTTGCCGTACCCTCGCAAGCCAGATCCGGCGTAAACAACATAGCCACCGGCGGCTGCAACTACAGACTCACCTAATTTTCCACCAATATCAACACCTTTATTTAATCCACCGGATGAGCTATAGCCCGCTATCACTTTGCCACTTACCGGCCAGCGCCAAGAAAGTGGACTGCGAATAGTGGCCGGAGGAGTTGCTGCAACTTGTGTGGTTGTTTTATTTTCAGAACGTCGAACTGGGGGTTGAGTAGCATTCGCATTTTCCTGCACCTTAGGCGCAGGCTTTTGAGGCGTTACTTTGGGAGGTTTAACGGGCTCTCGGCGAGCGATTTTAGGCGGTGGCTGACGCTTTGAGGCATCGCTGATATCGAGCCGCAGCTGCTGAGTTGCGTAGATTGTATAAGGGGCACCTATGCCGTTATGGCGCGCCAATTGCCGATAATCAAGGCCGTAACGCCAAGCAATACTGTAAAGGGTTTCATTGGGCGCCACCGAATGGATCAGAATTTTTCGCGTGGGCGGCTGCTCGCGGTCGGTAACTTGAGCCGGCGGAGCCGAGGAACAAGCTGCCAATATCAAAGTGTTCAATATTGTGAACAGTTTAATTAGGTGCCATTTTTGACCTGGGGCAAAAAACATACAGTGCGGCTCCCAATGACTCAATATAAATAACAGCGGCTTATTTGATTTGGCAATTAATAAACCGTGGTTATTAGAAATTTATCTTAACCTGCGCCATTAAAATGGCCTAATAGTGATCTTTAAGCACTTTTTTATGCTTATTTTTTACCCATTAAGGCCATCCGCTCCAGGGCTAAAATAATCAACGCCCCCACCAGTGCCAGTAATATAACCGATAACCATTGCGAACTCTGACCGGCCCCTGTGTCGTACACCCAAGGCCACACATTCTTTTGTGCGACCACGACTTGTTCGCCGTGGCGATTGAGCTGTGTAAGCAATATTTGCTTCCAAGGCCAGACTACTACGGCAGCACCTACCAAAAAACCGGTTAACACCGCAATGGTGCTTTGATGAAAACGCTGCAGCAGCCAATATAAAAAATGCGAAAACACCAGCAAACCGAAAACACAGCCGGCCATAAATGCCCCCAACACCACAAAATTCGCCTCGGTTACAGCTTTTATCATGACCGCGTACATGCCCAGTACTAACAATAAAAAACTGCCCGATACACCGGGTAAAATCATGGCGCAAATAGCAATAGCGCCCGATAAGAATACCGTTACACCATTCACCGGTACATCCACCGGCTTAATAGTGGCAAAGGCAATGGCGGCCAGTGCCCCGGTCACAATCAACAAAAGCGGCCGCCAGTGCCGAAGGTGAATGGTTTTGGCTAAAAACCAAGAAGAAGCGAGTATTAAACCAAAGAAAAAACCCCATATTTGCAGAGGGTAATTATCGAGTAGCAATACAATGGCGTGAGAGAATAAAACTATACTGAGTATCACCCCGGCAAAGAGCGTGGCCAAGAAGGAACCATCGATGGCACGCCAAAAAGCCGCAACACCTTCTCTCTTGAGTACAACCAGCGCCATGGGTGTGCAAGACTTTAATGCTTTTAATAGCCGCTCATAAATACCTGTAATAAAGGCGATGGTACCGCCAGACACGCCGGGCACGATATCCGCCGCCCCCATGGCCATGCCTTTTAACAGTATTGACAAGTACGGACGCAAACCTTGCCAACGCATCAGCGAGTGGTACCCGATAATAGTGGAACAAATTTAACCGGTTCTAATTCTTGCGTGATAAACGAGTCGGCATCGTGCTCGCGCACCACTAGGTACAAGCTTTGTTGCTCGCCACCGGCGGGAATAACCATTACCCCGCCAGGCGCTAGTTGCTGCTTTAAGTCTTCGGGAATTACCGCAGGGGCTGCCGCGCTTAGAATGGCATCGAAAGGGCCTTTTTGCGGCCAACCGAAACCGCCATCGGCGTGGGTAAACATCACGTTGCGCAGGCCTAGCTCGCGCAAGCGGGTACGGGCTTTGTCTTGCAGCGGTTTAATACGCTCCACCGAATACACTTGCCCCACTAATTGGGCCAGTACGGCGGTTTGATAACCGGAACCGGTGCCTACCTCTAATACCCTCTCTGGGGTTTTGCCGCAGGCGCCCAGCAGGATTTCCGTCATGCGGGCGACAATATAAGGCTGGGACAGTGTTTGACCGTAGCCAATAGGGAGGGCTGAGTCTTCGTAGGCGCGGTGCGACAAAGCTTCATCCAAAAACCAGTGGCGAGGGGTGTTACGAATAACATCCAGCACGCGCAGATCGGCCACTCCTTGGTCTACCAGTCGCTGGATCAACCGCTCCCGAGTGCGCTGGGAGGTCATACCAACGCCCTCTAAGTTAAGATTATTCAACCCCTTACCCTCTGTATTTTTCTATACATTGTCAGTATTTTGGTCGGCCACTATAGCATAATTCGACATCGGCCTACTCGCTCAATACGGTGCGCACCCGCGCCAATTCGCGCACGACAGCGGTGGCATAAGCCCCCACAGGCAGCTCAAATTGTAAGCGTAAGTCATCCGCCTGCCACTGCCAGTCAAGCTGGGAGACCCGGCTGACTAACGCCCGCCGGTCTTGTTTAAGACCGGTAAACTCCAGCGGCTCGCACCAGTGTTGCCAAGGATTCAAGATATCGCTTTCCAAAGCGAGCACTTCATCGCTGGAGGCTAAACGGCCACGCCCCCACAAAGGGCCTGTAGGCAACTCACCTTCGGTGATTTCGCCCTCCAGCACTTGGAACCAACTTCCATTTTCTACCCGTGCCGCCAGTACTTGATTGAATAGCCACGAACGAGCCGCCGATAGCACCATGGCTTTTTTACTGCGATTTTTAATGGTGCTACCGGCCACCAACATGCGCTCGGCCGCGTGTAGATTACCCGCATCGATACCAAAGCGCTGCTCGCCAAAGTAGTTCGGTACACCTTGCTTTGCAATTTGGGTCAGGATGTACTCCAGAGCTACCCGGTCACCCGTCACGTCGCGCAGCCAGAGCACAAACTGGTTAGCGCGGTGCTGGCCTCGGCGCAACTTTTGCCGGTGGCGTACGGTTTCAATCACGTGCACAGAGTCTGAGCTGAGCGACGCCCAATCGGGGTCATCGCCTTTAGGCAAATACACACTAAACCACTGACGGGTAATCGCGTGCCGGTCTTTCTGCCCACAGTAGCCCACATCGCGCGACTCGACGCCAGCCAGTTTGGCAATCTGGCGCGCTAACCACTCGGTGTTGTCGCCGTCTTTTTGTACGTGTAAAAAAACGTGCTCGCCCTCACCGGCCAGCTCAAAGCCTAAGTCCTCAAACACCATAAAGTCGCTGTTGGTACGGCGTAAATCCGCCTCAGCGCTGGGGCCTGAATAAGCGTAAGGGAAGTCTAATGAAAATTCGGTCATAGGTTATATCTGAATAGGCGCCAACAACACCACCGCTTGGGCGGCTATACCTTCGCCCCGGCCGGTAAAGCCGAGCTTTTCGGTGGTGGTGGCTTTAACATTAATTTGAGAGATGGAACAAGCCAAGTCTTGGGCGATAGCCTCGCACATATTCGCTATATAAGGCGCCATTTTGGGAGCCTCGGCAATGATGGTCATGTCGGCATTGCTTACTCGCCACCCGTCAGCTTTGACTTTACTCATCACTAAACGCAGCAGCTCGCGGCTGTTGGCACCGCGGTACTGCGGGTCGGTATCGGGGAAATGTTTACCGATGTCCCCCAACCCACAGGCGCCCAGCAGTGCATCGCACAGAGCGTGCAATAGAACGTCTCCATCGGAATGGGCCACCAGCGATTGTGAGTGTGGTATCACTACCCCACCAATGGCTATTTTATCCCCCGGCCCAAATTTATGGACATCAAAGCCCTGCCCAATTCGCATGATTTACCCTTTTAATTGATTGGTTAAAATTAGCTCTGCCAAGGCTAGGTCTTCCGGATGGGTCACTTTAATGTTGTGTCGGCTTGCCGCTACCACCTGGGGTTGCCAACCGGCCAACTCCATTGCACTGGCTTCATCTGTTACCGGTCGTTTTTGTGCTAGAGCATCCGTTAATGCTTGGCGCAGAGCGTGTAACGGAAACATTTGCGGCGTTTGTGCTGACCACAAAGCCGTTCGGTCGACGGTAGCCGTAATGTCTTTCCCTCGAACTGATTTAACGGTGTCACTGACAGGGGTCGCTAAAATAGCGCCCTGCTCGGTAGGGTTTGCCATTAGTGCGTGGATATCTTCCAGCACAACACAGGGCCGCGCAGCATCATGAACCAATACCCAGTGATTGATCGTGGTATCTTGCGGCAACCCATTAAGCGCACTGAGCACCGAATCGGCCCGCTCCTGCCCGCCGATTACGGTGGCAATTCGGGCATGATGACGACAGGACAGCTCGGACCAATAGGTATCGACGGGGCTGAGCGCGACAATGATTTTCTCAATTGCGCTCACCGCCAGGAGTTTATCTAAGGTGTGCTCTAACAGGGTTTTACCCAAAATGCGCTGATACTGTTTGGGGATAGCGCCGCCCAAACGCTTCCCGACTCCGGCGGCGGGTACAACCGCCCAATAGGTGGCAGATTCAGACATATTCGGTTATTGCGCCGAGGGAGTCATAAAAAAGGTCTCACCTTCTTTAATCATCCCCATATCTTGCCGCGCACGCGCCTCGATCACTTTGTGACCATTCTTAAGGTCGGTCACCTCGATCGCTAAGACCCGGTTGCGCTCACGCAGGCGGTCATTCTCAGCTTGCTGGCGGGCAATATCGTCTTGTAGGCGGGCGCGATGAGCATAACTGCCCTCACCGACCCAAAGTCGGTATTGCAGCCCCACAAACAAAACCACGAGAATTGCCAACAACCATTTCATAGGCGGCAGTTTAGCGCAGCTGCCCAACCGAGGCTATATATAGCGCACTGAGAAGGTTAAAATAGCGACTCATGCAAAACACTTACGTACTATGGCCAAGAAAAAACCGGAAGTTCGGATAAAAAATTGGGGTATTTATACGCCGTGGGATCACAGCGCCAAATCATTACCGACACTGCTGAAATCGACCTTTGATATTCCCTGTGAGGAAGGCATTGAGTTTGGCTATATTGCCAACATCAAAAAAGCCAAGAATAAGAAGCTACAGTACTGTATTTATCACCCCGACATTCCCGATGAAACCGGCAACTCTCTGCCACCGTTCAGCGGCGAAGAGTACATACGCCAAAACGACTGGAATTTTTTTATTGGCGACACCATTTGGAAGCCGATCGGCAACAAACAAGGCCCGTGGCGTATTACACTGGCGATTGATGGCGAGATTATTACCGATAAAACGTTTCGCTTACTGCCCACCGAGTCGGCCAATTAGGGTTTGCGTAACGCCGGTGAGCTAGGTATTAGCGGCTTCAGCGATATCGACACAGGCAACCTCTTCGGCGCTGAGCGGGCGAGTGGCGCCAGGGGCTAAATCGCCCAACCGAATTGGCCCCACGCTGATCCGATGCAGGCTTGTCACCTCGTTATCAAACACCCCAAACATGCGTTTAACCTGATGGTACTTACCCTCCACTAACGTTAAGCGTGCACAATAATCGCTGACAATCTCCAGCTGTGCCGGTTGGGTGGTGATATTTTCATAGGCGAAGTACACACCGGCGGCAAACACCGCCTCATACTCCTGACGCAACGGCTGGGCCAAAGTCACTTCGTAGGTTTTGGGAAGCTTGGTGGCGGGCAAGCTAATACGGCGCGACCAGCGGCCATCGTTGGTTAACAACACCAAGCCCGTGGTATTAAAATCGAGTCTGCCGACTAGGTGTAACTCGTCTTTTTGTGGGTGCTCAATCAAATCGAGCACTGTGGTGTGCTGCTGATCTTGTGTCGCGCTCACAATACCGGCGGGCTTGTTGAGCATGATATACGCCGGTTGTGTGTCGTTTAAGCAGACGCCATCGAGCACCACATGGGTAAACTTGGTAACGCGCTGCGCTATGGAGTCGGCGGGCTTGCCATCCAGTACAATCCGCTTTTGCGCAATTAACACCCGAACATCGGCCTGCGAATACTCACTGTACTGACTTATATAGCGATCCAGCCGGTAGGTATTGGATTTCATTGCGCTGTTAGCGCCCCGCGATTAATCACTTTGCTGATCGCTACCAAGCTTATCGAACATTTTTTTCATGGTGGGGTTGCGCCGGGTTAATTTTTTTACCGTGAGGTCATCAGCTTTATTGTTGGCCAAGCGCAAGTTGTTTTCCGAGCCCAGCAACGCATCTTTGGTTTTTTGCAGATGGGTGATGGTTTTATCGATTTCATCAATGGCGGTTTTAAACTTTTTGGAGGCCAACTCATAATTGCGGGCAAAGCCGGTTTTAAATGCGTCGAGATCACTTTCAAAATTGGTGATATCGATATTTTGCGACTTCACCAACGCCAGCTCGGTTTTATACTTAAGAGCGTTTTGCGCCGCGTTACGCAGCAGTGTAATCATCGGGATAAAAAACTGGGGCCGAATCACATACATTTTAGGGTAACGATGCGACACATCAACAATGCCTGAATTGTACAGTTCACTGTCGGGCTCGAGCAGTGACACCAACACGGCGTATTCACAACCTTTTTCGTTGCGGTCTTTATCCAGCTCTTTTAAAAAGTCTTCATTTTTCTTTTTGGTTGCCGTTTCATCACTCTCGTTTTTCATTTCAAACATAATGGAAACGGTTTCGGTTTTTTCTTGCTCTGGCTCAGCGCCCGCCTCGCCATAATCGCGAAAGATGTAATCGCCCTTACTGCCGGTACGGGCGTCGTTGTCTTTTTCAAAATACGCGAGTGGAAACGCCGTGGCGCGAAGGCGGTTAAACTCCGTCTCGCAGTGCTGCTCCAGAGTTTCACCCACCATTTTGGTGGACAGGCGTGCTTTCATATCGCGTAAGCGCTCGATTTCGCCCTCGCGATCTTTAATTTGCGCCTCGTAGCGCTCCTTGAGGCTGCTCGCCTCGCGCTCGCGCTCCCACTTGGCGCGCTCAAGTTCACTATTTAAACGCTGCAATTCGGCATTTTGCTTAGCGCTGGCCTGCTGCAGCTCACTGGTTAATTTTGCCTCGGCAAGTTCGGCAGCTGCGCGTTTTTCCTGTACGGCCTGCTGAACCTTGTGTACCAGTGTATCGCGCTCTTTCTCAAGCTGAGCTAAGGCTTCCATAACGGCGTATTTTTTGGCCTCTTCGCCGGCAGCCAACTTAGCGTTGAGCGCTTTTATTTCGGCGTCTTTTTCGGCGGCGGCTTTGTCGCGCTCGCGCGCCGCCTCACTGCGGGCAAGCTCAATGGCATTTTGCTTCTCGCGCTCGGCAAGCGCTAGGCGTTCATTTAATTGTTGCTCAAACTCGTGGTCGCGAACCTGTTTAAGAATATCTGCATAACCGGCTTCATCGACTTTAAAAGCTTTTTTACAGTGAGGGCAGTTGATTTCGTGCATGATGAGTATCCGTTAACTGGCATTGTTTGCACTATTGATGATACCCGAACAACAAGCCCACGCGGAGACACTAGGACTAAAAATATCAAAAACGCGGGTATCGGCTGTGCTATTGCCGACATTACATCACAGCGACAGAGCAGAGCCAAACTTTAAGGTTCAGATTTAGCCCGCTCACGACCCAGAACGGATTAGGCCAAACCCAGCCAACGGCGGGAGGTTTGCCAGCGGCGCAACAGGATAAATTCAAGCAGCACTAGGGCGATTAAGGATAAACCTACCACGGGCAAAAGTACCCCTAAGAGTAAAACCAGCCCCACCAATACACGACCCACCCTGGGAGTATGAATTGGCGCGGGGGCGCCGAGCTTGCCACTGGGGCGGCGGCGCCACCACAAAACGGCACCGCTAACACTAAGCACCACTAAACCAAGCGTGGTGACCACCCCTAATATCAAGTTAAACCAGCCAAACAAATAACCTTCGTGAGCGGCAATGCCAACCCCCACCACCCGATCGACAACAGATTTATCGGCAAAGTCGCGTGCTTTCACCACTTCGCCGGTGCGGTTTAACCACACGTCGGCCCGCTGGGGGCGATTTTGCGTTTGCGAGCTCACTTTAAAGTCATCACCGGCAGCCGATATTTGCACCGGACTGGCGAGTGATAACGCTTGAGCCTCAGCAATAACAACCTCGGGCAAATCAATACGCTCGACAATGGACGGCCGCCAAGAAGCGCGTTCTTGGGCTTGTGTCTGAGTCCAGTCCTGCACCACAGGTTCCGCCCCCCACTGACGCACTTCTTTAAATGCCGCCCCCCATACCAGCGCCCAGGGTAAACCTGAAACTAGCAAAAACAATGTGAACGCGCTGAGCCATACGCCGATAACAGCGTGCAAATCACGCCAAAACACGCGGCCGCTTTTGCTCAATCTTGGGTAGAGCACACCCGCCATACCTTTCGCGCTACGCGGCCACCACAAATACAGACCCGTAACAATCAACACCAGCGCCCAACAAGCAGCCAACTCAACCAAGACCGAACCAAAGCGACCCGCCAATAATTCACCGTGAAAGCTTCGCACCTGCTGCATAAATTGATCGGCGTAGGGAATGGATTTCAATACTTGATTGCGATACGGATCGACATACACCTGAATGCGCTCACCGGCGGCACTCACTCTAACCACCACTGAATGGCGAGGCGTCTCCGGTAAGTGATAGGCCATAAATTTCGACCCCGGATACGCAGCCTGAGCTGTGGTAATAATTTGGTTGGGTGTGGCGCGCTGCTCGCTTACCTGTAACTGATTAAACGGATGATCGACCCATCGCTCAAACTGAGGCTTAAATAAAAATATAGCCCCAGAAATTGCCAAGGTAATAACAAACGGTATGCAAAAAACTCCCGCATAAAAATGCCAGCGCCATAAGGTTCGATACACTTGGCGCTGGGTACTAGCCACGGTTTTTTCTTTTATTTGTGACGGGTCATTCATTTTTACATTCATAAATCGTACGAGAAGTTGATAAACACAGTGCGGCCGGGCCACGGGTGAGCAACATAAGCGATTTCGTTGGTTACATTGTCGACACCCAGGCTTAGCGTAAACTGCCGGTTTACCGCATAATTGGTTTTTAAGCCGACACGGGTATAGCCGTCTTGTGCGCCATAGACGTTATCAGCGGTGTCTGTGTTGTCTAAACGACCGAAACTATCGCTGGCGTACTGAAGGCTACCCCCGATATTCCAGCGATCACTCAGATGATAAGTGGCCAGCAGATTGCCACGCCACTCGGGCATACGCGAAAAGGTATTGCCAACTATGCTTGGGTCTGCGTTGTTGGCAATGATTTTGGCGTCCGTATAGGTCAGGTTGATGCGCACATCGAGGTTACTAACGATAAAGTCATTAGCATTTGCGACCAACTCAACTCCACGGGTACGCACCTTATCGACTGGAATAAACGTGCGAATAGAAGAACCACCGGGCAAGATAGTTGACTGTGATTCAATAACATCTTCTATGGTATCTTGATAGATATTCAACCGCAGGTATCCGTTACTGAGCTCGCGCTGCAACATAAAATTTTGATGCAGACCATTCTCAGGTTGCAAGGTCGGGTTGGCCTCGCTGATGGAGTTGTAAGCCTCGTATTGGCTAAACAACTCCTCAACAATGGCAAACCGGTAGGCTCGGCCTAGCGAGTAGCGCAGTTGCCAATCGGCATTGGGGCGATAACCGAAAGAGAATTTAGGCGAGAACTTATCCATGTCATTGCCGGGCACCGAGACCAAATCGAATTCGGCGGTATTAGGGTTATCGTCGGAGTAGTAACCGTCCTGACTGCTCCAGTCTTCGTAGCGCAGGCCCAGCGCCACATCAAAGGTGTCATTGATTTGCCAATTAAATTGGGTAAAAAGCGCGGCAATATCGGTTGTACCACCACTGGCACTGGTGAAGCTATCTTTTGCTCCGGCCAAATAGTCTGTGGATGAAAACACCTGGTAGTTAAGTTCGTAAGACTCATAGCGCGCACCGCTGACCCAGTCGAGCCCGTCAATGGCAAAGTCGTTAATATTTAAGGTGACGCCGAAGGTATCCCAGCCCGTGTCTTCGTAGTCACTGACCTGCCCGTTCAAATCGTAACTGGGGTGCTCGGGGTTGACCGCTGAACTGCGATTTTCATCGTCCAGAATTTTAAACTGGCTGATGTTTGCCTCAAGGCTCGCCTTTGGGCTGAGTTCGGCGCGCAAACGCAGGCCAAGATTTAAGCTTTCGCGGTCAGCCGCACTCACATTAAAACGCTGAGCCGGTACCGAGTAATTACTTCCATCTTGCTCTATTGTGCCGCCCCACACCGTCTGCCCTTGGGTATCACTCAAATAGCTATGGGCACCGAAGGTTTCCGATTGTCGGTCTTCAAAAGCCACGTTAAATAGCGCAGAGAACGCATCGACGTCGTAGCCCAGCTTAAATTTAATATTGTCGGTTTGGGTGTCAACCACGCCGGAATCGCCAAAATACAAACGCTCGATACCCTGTGAGTCTTGACCGTAAATGCCGCCGGCGACTGGAACAGCACCACTGGCATCGGCAGCACCAGCATAATAAAAGGACTGTGGCTGAGCTTCATTATTCAAGTGGTTATAGGAAAGATAGACACTAAAGTCGCCAAACTTATCGCCGTAGGAGGCAAAACCTTTGTAACCATCAACATTGCCGTCGTGGCCATAATCATCAAAGCTCTGCGAAAAGAAACTGCCATCAATATGCACTTCGCGCTTTTGCGGAATGGCGGTTTCAATTAAAACCACACCGCCCATAGCGTTGCCGCTGTACTCGGCCGAGAATGGGCCGTAAACCACATCAACACGGGCAATTTCGCTGGCGGAGACCATCGTCCAACGCGGAGCACCACTCCAGCGCGATTGCAATAAATAATGCAGCGGTACGCCGTCAGCAAATACCATAGAACGAGACGTTTGAAACATATTGGCACTGCGAATACCCAAGGTGCCGTTTGAGTCGCCAATAAATCGGCGTCGAATCACTACACTGGGTTCGTGCTTTACCACATCTTCGGTCGTGGCCATATTGATACTGGCAAAGTCTGCTTGCTCAAGTGTGCTAACCGGGCCTACTCGCTCGGCCACGCGGGACTCGCCTTGCTCGCCCCACACTTTAACCTCTTCAATGGCCGGTTGCTCTTGCGCGACTACACTTCCCGCAGAACTGCACAAGATACAACCCAATAAAAATGTCCGCTTCATGCTACTTAACTCCCCAAGTTTAGCGGGTCAAAGTAGACTCATAACGTCCATCGCACCAGTGACAAAATGTCGCAGCCCAAAAGGTCTATTCACTAGGATGGAAAAGCGTAGAAAAGCGCCACAGGCATGGTTGAAGTGTGAGCACGCTAACAGAATATTTTTGCTTAAGTAGGCAGAGATTGGATTGGTGGGTAAGGCTGATTGCAACCACCTTACCCTAAAGCAAATTTATGCGCTAAGGCAGGAGATATACAGTTGCTCAACCTTTTCACGAGCCCAGGGCGTTTTACGTAAAAACTTAAGTGATGACTTGATCGAGGGGTCTTTTTTAAAACAATTAATATTAATTCGGTCTGCTAATTCATCCCAACCAAAGCGCTCGACCAACTGAGTCAAGAGCGATTCCAGCGTAATACCGTGCAGAGGATTATTGGGCTGTTCTTTATTCATTGCCGACTCCATAGAAGTTGCTGGTATTAACCGTTGGCCGACATCTGCGCGGCATAGGCCACCATAAACGCAGACTCTTGAAAGCCCTTAAGGCCGGTTTCGGAGAACGGAATAAGCAATGGATTTTCGGACACCACCTGCTTAACTTGAGCCGGCGTCATTAACTCCACCTCTACATCGTTAATTAATTGTATTGCCGCTTCTAATTTAAAGCTGACTGAACCGCCGGCAAATTTTCCCTTAGTCATTCGCTCACGGATAACGACGCGGGTGATTTGATAATCCTGCATTAGTTTGGCAAAAGAGGCCTGAAACTTCTGTAAATCTTCCCGGTTGTGAACTTTAGGCAAACTCAACTTGCGAGCCCGGCAATCTGGCAGGGTAAACTGGCCGCGGTCCAGCTCTAGTAAACAAATCACAGCATCATTCGCCGTTAACTCAACGCCACATACTTTCATTAAAAAACCTTATCTAATCTAGCTCAAACGGCCGTAAAGTACCGACTCAAACAGGTGTCAGCCAAGCGATAAATAGCTCAGTATGCTATCGCCCAGTGTTTTAAACATTGGGAGTATTTTACCCTTTATTCCGTGTAATAGCTAAATTCAGCTCGATTAATGATGCAAAGGCGGGGCCCAAACACTTGACTAGCACCCGATTGACCGAAGTCGTGGCAGTCATCTATACGGTCTGGAGTACAAAGCAAAACGCCCCGAACCAGGTCCGAGGCGTTTTAGTAACCGGTATTGAAGCTTGCATGGCTATGGGCCTAGCTTACCTACTCCACCGGCGTTAACTACCAAGCGGGATTGCCACCAACCCCGCCTTTTTCTCACTGACAAACTGCACCGGTGACATTAGGTACAACCGCACTGCTGCCACCTTTTTGCACCTGCATACCAAACTCAACCGATTCACCTGGCTGAATTTGGCTGTTCCAACCAAGACTGCTGGCACTGTAAGGTGAGCTACCGGAAACATCAGCATTCCAGCTGTTGCTAAGCACAGAGCCATCGGTAAAGTCCCAGTTGACGTTCCAGCCATTAATAACGCTATTACTTTGGTTAGTAATGCGTATTAAACCGACGTAACCGGTGTTCCACTCGTTGCTGATAATATACTCACACAGTGCACCACTACCAGAACCAGAGTCGCCCACGGTGACTACTGTGGTGGCGGCATCACTATCAGTGCCATCATCGGCTGTTAAGCTCACGGTGTAGCTACCAGCTTCGGCGTAACTTACCGACGCGCTGCTGCCAGAGGCACTCTGCCCGTTGCCGAAGTTCCAAGTGTAACTGAGTGCATCACCATCGGGGTCAGCGCTACAGCTGGCATCAAAGCTCAATGATTGAGCCACGTCCACCTCAGGGTTCAGTGGGCTGAAACAGGCAACCGGCGCACTGTTAGCGGGCTCACTCACTGCATTTAAGGTCACCGCTGAGGCAATCTCGGTTTCGACACCATTTTCATCCAACGCGGTGATGCTCAGCGTAAAGCTGCCTTCGCTACTGGGCGCCGTTATCGTAAATGAATTGCCGCTGGTCACATCGGTCACGACCATGTCGTTAACGCGCACTCGCACTCCCGAGGCATTGGCTTGGGTAAATTGCACTTGAACATCGCTGCCCGGGGTAACCTCGGCGCCATTGGCAGGTGAGGTAATTGCTACATTAGGCACAACTTCCGCTTCAACCGTAATACTAACGGTGGCCAGTTCAGACTCATCACCGGCGTTATCGGTTACGCGGTAGGTAAACGAGTCGGCACCACTGAAGCCGGCATCGGGCGTATAAAGCACGTTGGCACCGGTACCACTGAGTGAACCATGCTGCGGGGCCGAGACGATTTGGTAGCTTTGCACACTGCCGTCTTCATCACTGCCCTCAAGGGTGATCGCACGTTCGGTTTCAAACTCAGTCGTAACGTTTAAATCTTGCGCAACTGGCAGACAATTTACGCCGGTATCCGCACCGCAGCCACCGCTTGGCTCTTCGCCCCCTAGCAACTCAGAGCCGCCGTAAATAGGAATTAAACCGGTGGTGTAACCATAATTATCCGATGTACTGGCATAAGCGGAATCATAAGAGGGATCATTGCTGTCATCCCACACACTGACATCGCTATTGGTCGGCAAAGACGCACGAAATTGCACTTCGCGCCGATGGGCAGACTGCCCCCCGGGATAAATTAAGTCGCCGTCGAAGCTTACCTCCGTATAGTAAATATGCTCGGCAGGATCGCCCCAAGGTTGCAGGTCGCTAATAGACTCAGCCTGCGAATACCCCGAAGACATGGTAACGTCATCCGCCGTATAGCCTGCGGCATAGACTTCACTTAAATCATAAAAATAACGGAAGGACAAATCATCACGCCCCTCGGCCGGCGTTGTACTATGGTTCTGCAGCACAGCGCGGATTTCAACATGGCGAGGGCCAGAGCTATTGACCTTGGCACCAATCAAGTACTCGTCATCGCCTCGCTCCTCGGCTGGCGGGAACTGTGACTCGGGTAGTGGCGAACCGCCATAATCGGCAAACATAGCGGCTGCGGCACTGGTAAAGCCGGAATTATAATCAACCGCGACTTCATTCATGATGTAGTCACCGCGATCTTCAACGTAATTGGTGTCGGCATCTGGCCCGGCCACGACAGCACCGTGTAAAATATGACGCTGCTGCTCTGGCACCTGCAGGCTATCGGCCCAGCTACCGTGCGAGCCACGGTGATGAACATTGGTTGGGTAATCGTTGCCATAGCCCACTAAAAAGCTGCGGTTAGCTGGATTTTCACCAAGAATATAATCAATTTGCGTTACCCCGAAATCCTGATAGCGAGTTTTAAGCGGATCGGTATCGTCCAAGGCATCCGCGTAGTAGAGCGCCAGATAAGCGATATTCGCCGCGTAACGATTGACACCCCAACCGGAGCTATCTACCACCACAACACCGCCGGGGGTACGGTTACCACCACCAATACTCCAGTGATCCAGATAGCGCTGTGCATCGGTGTGATAACGCTCATCACCCAGCAAGTTGGCGAGCATTACATAGACGGCGTAGGCTTTATCATTCCAACCCAAAGACCAGGTATACACCGGCGTGTCGGACTGAGTTTCGTTGCCCATTTTATCGTAATAGAAAAGCGCCCTATCTAGGTAGCTATCATCGCCAGTTGCGCGCCATAGCCACACCGCAGCCCACGCCATCTCATCCCAATACACGCCATAGATGGAGTTATAGAACTGTTTGGCGTCGGTAATACAGTTAGAGTAAGCGTTATCCACACCATCGGTACCGGTGGTATTTTCAGCAAACGCAAATAATTGTTCGGCATGAGTTAATAGCGTATTAGCGTAGCCCGCATCGCTGGGAGCGAACACCATAGAGGAGGACGCCATAGCCGCTGCTGTTTCAGCTGCCAAATCGGGGCCTGGGCAATCTAAATCAATTTTCATGGAAACCCGCGAACCGGGAATTTTATGATGCACAACTTCTGCCGGGCCCCAAAAAGTGTGGTCGTCCGAGCCGATACCGACTTGACCATAAAGCACGTTAGGTTCGGGGTGTGCATTAATAAAATAATCGTTAACAAAACGCAGGTTGTTTAACAAATGCTGTAATTGGCCAGAGTCTTCGTAGGCCTGACGGTAATCGACACCGCCCCAGGCAAGAAGAGTTGTTGTGGCCGCCATAGGGAAACCAAATTTAACGTGATCGCCGGCATCAAACCAACCGCCGCGCAGATCCAGGCCTACATCCGCCCCGTCGTCAGGGGTAGAATCACCGCGCCACGGCACTCGGTTCCACTCAGGTAGTGGGCCTGCTTGCTGTGACTCGTAAAAATATATAGATTTTTGCAAGGCCTCACCGTAGTTTTGTTCTTGCGCGGAAGCTGTCGAAGCCATTAGCACACCAACTGCACAAGCGCTCATTATTGAAGTTATTTTATTTTGCAAAACATCGTCCTCCATGAAGGATATAGTGGTAAAAAATTTTGAAGTTATCCAGCTAACTGCTGAAAGCTGACGAGCCGGAAGGCTCGCCAAACACACCCAAGCAAGGGGCTATTACTGACACTGTTCGCCCTCAACAATCACAGTCTCTGACTCACCCGAAGCTTGGAATCCAAAGCTGACCGACTCGCCCGGGTTAATCGTTTGATTGTGACCCGTGGCACTTGCCTGATAAGGGTTTGTACCCGAGACATCGGCCGACCAACTATTACTGATACCCACGTCACCGGTGTACTGCCAATTGACTGACCAGCCGCTAACGGCTTCGTCGCTGTTATTGGTTAAGGTAATTTCTGCGGTAAAACCTGTATTCCAGGCATTATTGACGGTGTAATCACAAGCTAGGCTCGCATCACCGGTTGAGCTGGTACTGCTCGCACTGGAACTACTATCGGAAGAACTACTCATCGAACTAGAGCTAGCCTCCCCTACAACTCCGTGTGGTGCAGGTTGGGATTGGCAGGTAGATACCGCAACGCAACTAGTATTGTTTTCATACCCCCATCCTTCTTGAGTCTGCTCGCACAGTGGTGTCGGGGTGCCGTACCAATCACAATAACTCCCTGAAGGAATCGACGAAGAGGATGAAGACGACGAAGATGAAGAAGGTTCATCGACCACCACAAAAGCACTGGCGTACTGCGAAGGAGACTGAGCATACACGCGGTTTTCTGTTGCGCTGGCAACCGAAGATACTTCACCATTGCTGTCGATAACGCCAATTTGCACATCTGTATTTAGCGCATTAACTGCATCCGCCAGTTGCTGGGGCCATACATCGGCCGCACCGGTTTGAGCCGATAGAGTTAAACTGTTTTGAGGTAAATAAATATCTTCACCAGTATCAGACACTAAACGCAGTTGAACTTCGGTGCCTGCAGGGTAAGCTTGAGCGACTTCGGTTAAAGCCCCCAGGCTATCCCAGTTTGAAGCGGCTTCGGGTAAGTGGTTAATAATGATGGAAGTGGTACTGTCACTGACCTCGTTGCTAACCTCCAAAGTTACAGTCACCGCTTGTTCACTTTGGGTATCGGCTAAATTTAAAACTGTTTGCTCACCTGCGACCTCACTCAAACTATAGGCACTGTTATTCGCCGGCGTTAAACTCCACTGATAATTTAAGTTTTCGCCACTAGAGCCCGCCGCACTAAGAGATACCTGTCCTGCACCCGTTATAGTGGTCACATCGGGGGTTGCCTGTATGTCAGCCTCAACAGCAATCGGGCCTACACCGCCATCAAAAGCAACATCTATACAGCCGTGAAAACGCTCGAAAGTATAGTGATTGCGCCCCCACTCCCCATAAATCACGTGACGACCATCGCGTTCAGGGATATCACAGGTTGTATGGAATAGAGCATTGCCTTTATCAGGAACCACGTTTGGATTCGCCTCTGGATTACTGTCATCGTAATTCAGAACACAAAACGCTTCGTCTTCGAAATCATTCCACGACAGGGCTTGACCAATGGTGTATTCAAAATCGGGTTTAGTAATCCAATACCGAAACTCTTCTGTGTCGTCAAAATGCGGCCCCCATGAGATATCCCAGGTAATGGTTTTCTCGCCAGAGCTTATCGAGTTAGTGGGCCAGTCAATAGGAATATCCCAAGGCGTGGCACTACCACTCCAGGTTTCACTGTCAAAACCACAGACATTTTCGGGAATAGGCTCCACACCTTTTCGCCCCACATCATGGCTTAACACACTCATAAACTGATAGCCGCCATTAAAATCCTCGGCAAAAGCTTGGGCACAAGCACTGCCCGGCTGAGCTTGATCTGGCTTAGTGACAGCACCACAAAGCCAATTGCGCGATGCAGGATCAGACATTAGACCATGAGAGAAAGCTCCAGATGAAACTAAAAATGCAATGCTTCCATAAAGAAGAGTTGAATAACGCATAACAGACTCCGACCTTGGTTAGAATTATAGGAATAAAATTGTCTTATTCTTATATGTGCTTAATAAACCTTGAAACAGTTAAGTTTCAGCCGCGGCAAAACGACGCACATCTACAGAGCCACATTGAGGTTCTCAAGGAGGGAAAAATCAAATCATTAAAATAACAATTGAGACATCATTCTCAATAAATTCAAATTTTGTCTCATTAATCATTATTTATTTTTTTACAATAATTTATTAAATTATCAAAGCTAAAAACCATAATAATTTAATTGAATATATAACGTACTTATTTAAGATTTTGATGTGAATTACATCCGAAATGTTAACGATACAGTCGACATACAAAGAATAGACTAACGCACACATAAAATTAATATATTTAAATAAACAACCAATAAAACTTTCACAGGAATTATAAATTTCACTTCAAGAACAAATGTTAACGATAAAATTATTCTTAAAAAATACAAATAAAATATGACAAAAAAATCAAACAAATAAATAAATCTATTAAAAATTGAAATAGTTTATTTTCAACACACAGATTAATACGACACCCACCCATCAAAAATCTTCGCCCCCCTCCTTCTTAACAACACCAAAAATCCAATGACAAACACAACTAATGTAGCCCAGAAAAACCATAAATATCTTTATTGTAGAAAAATGAAATCCATAAGGTAAAGAGAGAAAATAAAGCGCCAACGACTAACAAAATACCACCAACGCTTAGCAGACAGTGACATGACTAAGCAATTATGACATTTCTGCAATAATCGATACCCGCCCTATAAGTATGATAAAGCCCCTACAACGTATGGAGCTAAGGTGCGATTTCTTCAATTAGCATGACGAAATATAAAAACTCGCCCCCTGACCTAATTTAGCCCGGCGGCCACTCTACTAAGTAGATTTACTTGACGTATTAACACTAAAATAATCATATATGACTGTTAATTTATCTTCTTGAAAGGCATAATTAATGATTTAGATGTGAACGATATCATGATCAACCAATTGCAAGAGAAATATCAATTGTCACTAATGTGGTTACTGAGTGCAGTTGCCATATTAGGAGTTTTTCCATTTGCGGTAATGCGGTATTTAGAAAGAAATTTTACTGCAGCAATCATTGATATAGTGTTAGTTATTGGTTTATTGGTCTTGGTAGCCTACGCCCACCAGTCGAAAAACATCCGTTTAGTCAGTGCGATACTGGCCGTTTTTATTAATGCTGGAGTGGTGGCTATAGTCATTGCCAACGGTATGGATAGCTTTCTTTGGGTTTATCCTGTATTCGCCAGCACCTTTATTCTGGTAAAACCGATTGAGGCCTTCGGCATTAATTTGGCTGCCGGGATATGCCTACTGACCCTGTCCGATATTTTCTCGACTATCTCACTTTCCTCCTACGTTGTCACAATCTTAATGCTATCGCTAAGCACCTTTGTCTATACCAGTCACAGCGAGAAACAATTTAAACTACTAGAAACCCTAAATACTGTAGACGCCCTCACAGGTGCGTTAAATCGACGAGCCTTGAGCTCAGATATTAAATCGGTAATATCCACCTCTCAGCGCGATAACACCCGGCCATTACTAGCACTACTAGATCTGGATCACTTTAAGTCAGTCAATGATCAATACGGTCACGCAGCTGGCGATCAAGTTCTACAACACTTTGTTGCCTTAATTAAATCTAATATACGCCAACACGATCAGCTTTACCGATTTGGTGGGGAAGAATTCGTACTGCTAATTCATCAGATACACGATCAACATCATGCATTTATCAATAATTTAAGATCGGCCATCAACAAAGATTTAAAAACACCTGACGGAAAAGAAATAACCGTTTCGATTGGCGTGGCACTATGGACACCAGTCACCACCGAAGATGCCTGGCTAAAACGCGCGGATAAAGCGCTCTATCTGGCCAAAGCGCAAGGCCGCGATCGCGCCATATTCAGTGAGTCGCACGAGCAACACCACACAGCCGACCCAGCCTCCTTACTATAAGCCGCTACAAAAAGGACTTAACCGGCCTCACCCGTAAAAAGCCCTTGAACAAAACAAACAGAACAGATCCCTATAGGCTCCCTTCTACAAAAAGTCGATAGCAGTGCTCACAATAAGTGCGCCAGGCGCGCCGCCACATACTCAAGAGCTGATACCGTAGCGGCTTAATCGATTAAGCTCAAATGCTCACTTGATCGCCCTCACTCAATCACCAATGTCGACGCGGATAATACGGTTGGTCGCACTCTGGTGGATAAGCATATCGCCCTCGCGAGTGGGGCGCATGTGGCGCACAATACCAGCGTAAATATCGGCCGTAGGGATTGGCCAGCTTTGAAAAGTCTCGCTCGCGGGGTCAAAGCGCACCAAAGGATCGGGACGCATGCCAGACTCGTTATACCACACCACACCATCCAGCACTGCTAACGCATAGGGGTGAGACTTGGGCCCGCTGGGCGAGGGCCACTCTGTAATCCCTTCACTGGCAGGGTTATAGCGCCCCAGCCGCCCGCGGCCTGAGTTGACGTACCAAATCATACCATCCTCGGCTATATCAAGACGACGAACCCTAGTGTCCTCGTGGGGCAGTTTAATTTCTGTTAGCGCCATTGTCTTTGGGTCAACCTTGACCAAACAGTTACTGCCATTACAGGCTACCCAGGGTGCGCCCGAGGCATCGATTTTTATACCGTATGGCCGCGAGTTGGGCGTCGGCATAGTCGCCAGCCGGATATCACCCGTTGCGGGGTTTAGGTGGCCAACCATATTTGAGTGCTGCAGAGTAAACCAGAGTTGGCCCTTGGCATCGAACACACCCGTATGAGGGTCCCGTGCATCTGGGTCCGGCATAGAATAAGTTTTCATATCGCCACTGTCGGGGTCGAGCAAAACCACCGTGGCATTTTTATTGCCCATCACCCAAACACCGCCATCACTGTCGATAGTCACCGAATGCGGCTTGGTGCCAGCAGGAAGGTCGTACTCGTGCATCTGACCGGTGGCGGGGTCAATTTTACCGACAATATCGCCCCACTGACCGACCCACCAAATCGTGCCATCCGGTGCCTGTACCGGATCGCGCGAGCGCTGGCCAAGGGTCGGCACTACCCACTCGTGAAAACTAATTTCGGTATCGCCCTCAACAAGCGTCGGGGCCCGCTGCTCATTGGGCGGAAAATGCTTGGCGAGGTAATCCGCAATAGCGCCCCGCCGCTCGGGGTCGGCCGACAAATCAATCATCGTGCCAGTCAACCTAAGCCAGCCATCGCGGGTATAACCCAAACTGTGAGTGATTTTATCGGCACCGTGGCAACCAGAACACATCGCCTCAACCAAATCGCGCCCTTCACCGTCAGGCAAACTGGCTGCAAAAACCGATGCCGAACCGGCTGCAAGAAAACACACAAGCCCGGCTATGCGGACACTGAAAAAATTCATCACAAATCACCTCTAATTATAGTCAGTGGATTTTTACCCAGCCTGGCACTCATTAGCTGCCAGCTCAACATTAGAATTTTTCTAAAAACACCAATAATTCCTGAAACATCAATTTGATAGCGAGCTCGAAGAAGCTTGAGTTTATCGGCACGAGTTAGTAAATAACATTACTCGATGAATTGTGGTTAATAAACACCGTATAACTGAAAGAGCTTCTGGCCTGAAATCCTACTCATAACCTTTCACGTTAACAATCCTTGTAAATTAAATTAGACATCGACAATTAGGGCCCAATTATAGTTTTTATCACTCGGACAACAGAATCCTCATTGCCCCCAGGGTGTAATCTGGTTTCGTTATTGGTGACACTCCTTTTCACCTTCTTCCACCTAAAAATTCTGGCGACGAAGCAATAATCGTCGCTCCTATGCATCTATAGCATTGCTTACCTTTGGTTTATTTCGTTATTTTTACATACATAAAATAAACCACGGCCATAAATAAACAAACACCCGAAGGAAGCAACAGCGAAAGAAATTTATATTTATTATAAAAAAACGATCCTAATGTCCCACCTAATATAAACCCAATTATTATGATTAAAAAAAGCTTTACCTTACGCCCATCAAGCCTCTTACCTCTGCAAAACTCTCCAAGCATAATACCTAAATCTGTAAAAATTCCTGTTACATGTGTTGTTCGAATAACGGCACCGCTATAGGTCGTTGCTAATGCATTTTGAAGGCCACATGCAGCCGAAGCAAAAAAATGCCCATAAAAAGAACCGTTCGATAATAACCACAACGTGACTAATAATAATAATGCTTCTAAAAATAAGACCGTATCGTAGTGTCGACCAAGCTTAAGTGTTGACCCATGCAATAAAAAACCTGCCATCGATGAGCCAAACAAAAATGACAACAACACCCCTAACAAATGAATAATACTTTGTAAATTCGAACTTAAAAAACTCGCCCCAAAGATTGTGGCCGTGCCAGACAAATGAGAAACGGATTGATGTTCAAAACTCAGCAGTCCGACGGCATTTACAAAGCCGGCCACCAATGTCAGAACAAAGGCTCCAACCTCAACCCATTTTGGTAATTTCGATATCAATATTCAGACCCCATTTTACAGACAACGCTCAGGAATCGAGCATATAAAAGCTAAAGGATAAAATCTTGACGCGCCCCCACTTATATCACGTTCCACTTCTCGCTATAGACCGCAGCCATTAACTCAACCCCCGTGCTTATTCACTGGGGCATCAGGTGTTGGTGGCATCCATAAAATGGACCGGATAGTGCCACAAAATGAGAGCCATTTTTGTAATATCAGCCTATTTTATTTTTTCATTATCACTACTTAGTGTAGACGGCTTTAATGGAGAACTCGCCCTCATCGGCCTCGACCCAGTCACTCTGGTTCCTATAATAAATCGTCACTCGATCGTCATCTCGCTTCGCAGCGATCATGGCATAATCAGCCTTATCAGACGACGAATAGATAACAAACCCGGCATTTTCGAGAGCCTCGGTATAAAAATCAATAACATCATTGCGTGATGCTTTGGTTCCAAATCGGGCTATCGACTCCTCTCTATCACCACCCGCCGTATCGTATGCATCGCTAATCGCCAGCCTGGCATCGGGCACAACGGGAAGTCCAAGCGGCGGGGTAAACTCGTCAGCAACCGCCATACCTGCACTCACAAACAACACTGTAACGAGGGTAAATATCTGTAAGATGCTTTTCACATCACTCTCCCGAGTTTATATATGGAACCTATAATTGCTCATATCTTAGCAGTAACTTATCAAGAGAGACATAGACATCACTTATGGTTGAATTGCGCGCCAACGGTACCCATCCACCACCCCATAACAAAAAACCCCGCACTGAAAAAACAGCACGGGGCTTTCTTAGCAGGCACACGCTAAAAGCGTGCACCCAAAAAATCTAAAGCGGCTTACGCTTTAAATTCAGCACGGCCTTTATAAGGCGCAGTACCATTCAACTCAGCTTCAATACGCAGCAGACGGTTGTACTTAGACACGCGGTCTGAACGACACAGTGAACCGGTTTTGATTTGACCGGCAGAGGTCGCTACGGCCAAATCGGCAATGGTGGTGTCTTCGGTTTCGCCAGAGCGGTGCGAGATAACGGCGGTGTAGCCGGCGTCTTGCGCCATCTTGATGGCATCCAGAGTTTCAGATAGAGAACCGATTTGGTTGAATTTAATCAATATCGAGTTAGCGATTTTCTTGTCGATGCCTTCTTGCAAAATTTTGGTGTTGGTTACGAACAAGTCGTCGCCCACCAACTGGATTTTGTCGCCCAGGATTTTGGTTTGGTAAGCCCAACCGTCCCAGTCGCTTTCGTCCAGGCCATCTTCGATAGAGATGATGGGGTATTTGTTGGTCAGCTCGGCCAGATAGTCACTGAAGCCTTCGGCGTTGAAGGTTTTGCCTTCGCCCGACAGGTTGTACTCGCCATCTTTGTAGAATTCAGAGGCGGCGCAATCCAGAGCCAGGGTCACGTCTTCACCCAGCTTGTAACCGGCATTGGCAACGGCGGTGCCGATAACAGCCAGCGCTTCTTCGTTGGATGGCAGGTTGGGGGCAAAACCACCTTCGTCACCCACAGCGGTGTTCAGGCCTTTTTCGTTCAGCACTTTTTTCAGCGCGTGGAAAATTTCGGCACCTACTTGCAGAGCCTCGGCAAAGGTTTTGGCACCGACTGGCTGAACCATAAACTCTTGAATATCGACGTTATTGTCGGCGTGCTCACCACCGTTAACAATGTTCATCATAGGTACGGGCATGGTGTATTTGCCAGAGGTGCCGTTAATATCGGCAATGTGCGCATACAGAGGTACATTTTTGGCAATGGCTGCGGCTTTGGCGGCGGCCAGTGACACGGCCAAAATGGCGTTGGCGCCCAATTTGGATTTGTTCTCGGTGCCGTCGGCTTCGAGCATGGCGTTATCCAGCGCGCGCTGATCGGTCGCATCCATACCCACCAAAATTGGCTTGATGGTGTCGTTAATATTGGCAACGGCTTTTAATACACCTTTACCCAAGTAACGAGACTTGTCGCCATCGCGCAGTTCGAGTGCTTCGCGTGAACCGGTAGAGGCACCGGAAGGCGCACAGGCAGAACCTACCGCACCAGATTCCAGAATCACTTCAGCGCTAACGGTGGGGTTACCGCGGCTGTCCAATACTTCAAAGGCTTTAATATCAGCAATTTTGCTCATTGAGATAAATGCTCCAATTGTCGTTTCAAATATACAGTGTGTAAAAAATTTTGTTAATCGATGACCAGTTCGGGCAAGCCCTTAACTGTGTCATCAATTGCTTTCATTTGTGTTAAAAACGGTTCTAGCTTATCCAGCGGCAAGGCGCTGGGGCCATCGCACTTGGCGTTGTCCGGGTCGGGGTGAGCTTCCAGAAACAAGCCGGCCAAACCCACCGCCATTCCGGCGCGGCCCAGTTCAGCCACCTGGTGACGGCGGCCACCGGAGGCTGCGCCCATAGGGTCGCGACACTGCAGTGAGTGGGTCACATCAAAAATCACCGGTGCACCACCACTCACGTCTTTCATGGTGGAGAAGCCGAGCATATCCACCACGAGATTGTCGTAGCCAAAGTTGCTGCCGCGATCACACAGAATGATGTTGTCGTTACCGCATTCGCGAAATTTCTCGCAGATGTTTTTCATTTGACCGGGGCTTAAAAACTGCGGCTTTTTAATATTGATCACGCTACCGGTGTCCGCCATGGCTTTCACCAAGTCGGTTTGGCGCGCTAAAAAGGCGGGCAGCTGAATGATATCGGCCACTTCAGCGACCGGAGCGCACTGATAGATTTCGTGCACATCGGTAATCACCGGCACCTTAAACGTGCTTTTGATTTCCTGAAATATCTTTAACCCTTCTTCCATGCCCGGACCGCGAAAGGAGTGAATCGAGGAGCGGTTGGCTTTGTCGAAGGAGGCTTTAAAGATATAGGGAATCGCGAGTTTTTCAGTGATTTCGGCGTAAGCTTCGGCGGTGCGCATGGCTAAATCGCGCGACTCCAGCACATTCATGCCGCCAAACAAAACGAAGGGCGCGTTATTGGCGATGTTAATCTCGCCGACTTTTACGTTTTTTACGCTCACAAATTTAATCCTTAGTGATAAGTTCTGCCCAGAGGGAAGAACGCGCCCGGCGCACCGGGCACAGACAACTTACTTACTGGCTTTGATGGCGGCGTCGACAAAGCTGGTAAACAGCGGGTGGCCATCGCGCGGGGTAGAGGTGAACTCCGGGTGGAACTGACAGGCCACAAACCAGGGGTGGTCAGCAATTTCGACCACTTCCACGAGGGTGTCGTCAGACGACCAGCCGCCGATTTTCAAACCGGCTTGTTGCAGTTGATCCACGTAGTTGTTGTTGACCTCGTAGCGGTGACGGTGGCGCTCGACAATCACATCTTGCGAGTAGATGTCGCGGGTGCGCGAGTCTTTCACCAAACGGCATTCCTGAGCGCCCAAACGCATGGTGCCGCCCAAGTCGGATTTTTCATCGCGGGTTTCTACGTCGCCCTCGGCGGTGACCCACTCGGTAATTAGGCCAATCACCGGATCTTTACAGTGGCGATCGAACTCGGTGCTGTTGGCCCCTTTAAGACCCAGCACGTTGCGAGCAAACTCAATCACCACCGACTGCATACCCAAACAAATACCCAGGTAAGGCACTTTGTTTTCGCGAGCGTAGCGCACCGCTTCCAGCTTGCCTTCAACACCGCGGTTGCCAAAACCACCGGGCACCAAAATGGCGTCGGCGTTTTGCAGAATTTGCACGCCTTCTTGTTCGATGCGCTCGGCGTCGATGTAATCCACATTTACTTTAGTGCGGGTATGAATACCGGCGTGAATCAGTGCTTCATTGAGCGACTTATAAGCGTCAAGCAGATCCATATACTTGCCAACCATGGCGACGGTCACTTCTTGCTCGGGGTTGAGCTTGCCATCAACCACGGCATCCCACTCGGATAAATCCGCAGCGCCGCATTCCAAGTTAAGGTAATCCACCACAATTTGATCCAAACCAAACTCGTGCAGCAGGCGTGGAATCGCGTAAATGGTGTTGGCATCAGGCACAGGCACCACAGCCTTTTCCGGCACGTTGGTAAAGAGGGCAATTTTGCGGCGCGAGTCATCGTCAATTGAGACTTCAGAGCGACACAGCAAAACTTCGGGCTGCAAACCAATGGAGCGCAACTCTTTCACTGAGTGCTGGGTTGGCTTGGTTTTGGTTTCACCAGCGGTGGCAATATAGGGCACCAGTGTTAAGTGCACCAACATGGCGTGTTGTGGCCCCAACTCGACCTTGAGCTGACGCACAGCCTCGAGGAAAGGTTGAGATTCGATATCACCTACAGTGCCACCAATTTCAACCAGTGCCACATCGACATCGCGTCCGCCTTCGAGAATTCGGCGTTTAATTTCGTCGGTAATGTGGGGAATCACCTGTACGGTGCCGCCCAAATAATCGCCGCGGCGCTCTTTGCGCAGCACGGTTTCGTAAACACGACCGGTAGTAAAGTTGTTGCGGCGAGTCATCCGGTTGCGAATAAAGCGCTCGTAATGACCCAGGTCGAGGTCGGTTTCGGCCCCGTCTTGGGTGACGAACACCTCACCGTGCTGGAACGGGCTCATGGTGCCCGGATCCACATTAATGTAGGGGTCGAGTTTCATGATGGTGACCGCTACGCCACGGGATTCCAAAATGGCGGCCAGAGAGGCCGAGGCAATGCCTTTACCCAGCGAGGAAACCACACCACCGGTAACGAAAATATATCGCGTCATGTATAGCCTTGTAGAGCTTAAGCGTTAGAGAAATCGTAGGGAGAGTGGCGGGCAATACCGGCACACTCGCAGCACACCTTTTGCCTTAGTTGCCCAAATTTAAGGGCTTTTCAGAGGCTGAGGGAAGGTGCTTATAGAGCCTTTACTTCAGGCCCATAGATGGGGCGCCAGAATACCAGAAAGCGGACTCGGGCTCAATCAAAAAGAGAGGTTTCAAACAGCGTCGAGTGTCACACAGGGGAATTCCCACTTTAAATTAGCCGCGGGTTCATCGGCGGCCGCGGCAAAGGCCTCACAGACCCACAAGTCCCCCACGGCCGCCAGCTCATTATCAATATAAATTAAGGGCACCCGAGCCCGCAGCCAAATGGGTAAAGGTTGCTCTTGCAGCAGCTTTTTCAGCCCCTGCGAGTGCCCTCGGCCTGCCGGGCGACAGCGCTCCCCCCCGCGACGCCAATCAACCACAATGTTACGCCCCATGTGCTTGCGCGCCAGTGCCCTGCCCCACAACGCCCTTGACGTATCGGCCTGGGCGTCAACCCACTGCAGATAATCGCCGCCTGGCAACAGCAATACCTGCTCTGGTTGCTGCCAGGCAATAGTCGGCTCTGGAGCCGCAACCTGTGCCGATGGCTGCCACTGCAATGGCGCGCTTAAAGCATATAAACGCTGCTGAAAACACCCCAAGAGCAGGTTTTTATTGCCCACTTGCGCGTGGCCATTTTGGCCACAGAGCAATTGCGATTGGATATCGGCCAGCAGTTGCGCACCAACGGTTTCGCCCAATCGACTGCGCAACCAATGGCGCAGCAAGTTTCGCCGGCGCGATTCGCTAAGGCCGAGCAGTGGCTCTAGCGCCACCGATACGCCCATTGGCTCTTGCCGCTCAGCCAGAGTGCTCAGGTCGAGCTGAGCCAACTCCTGCAAAAGCAGGTCGGCCTCTTGGCAGTGCTGGGCAGCCAGCGCTAGGTTTTGATCGGCCAATGGCCAGCGCTTGCGCAATGCGGGCAGTATCGTGCGGCGCAAATAGTTGCGATCAAAAGTGGTGTCGGTATTGGATTCATCCTCCACCCAGCTTAACTTGTGGCGCTCGGCATAGGCCTGCAGTGCGGCCCGATCTACCCCCAGCAGAGGTCGCTTGATGTGGCCGGCTGCGAAGGGGCGCGACCATCGCATAGCCCCAAGCCCTGTCACACCGGCGCCGCGCAACAACCGAAATAACACAGTTTCCGCCTGATCTTGACGGTGGTGGGCCAACAGCAAACCGTCGCCTGGATCCATTAACTTGGCAAACACGGCCAGCCGCGCCTTGCGGGCGCGCTCTTCAATGGCCCCCGAACCCGTTAATTGGACTTTTTCCACCACCCAATGAACGCCTAAGCTTTGGCACTGCGCTTGGCAGTGTGCTTGCCAAGTATCGGCGTTGGCCGACAAACCGTGGTTGACGTGTACTGCCATCACGGCTTGTCCTCCGACCTGCGATTGCAAAGCGTGCAGCAGCACCGTGGAGTCTAACCCTCCACTAAAGCCCACTAACCAACGCCGTGATGGCTGGGAGTGAAGCACTTGTTGCAACCGCTGCTGAATCTCATCTGTCATAACCGCATTAAACCTCAGCGGCATTTATTGGGGCAAGCATTGCGACTAAAACAATGGCGCTATGCTTGCGTAGCGGCCGGACAATGGGTAGTGTTTCAACCCATTAGTAACACAACACTGGGGAATTATGAGCACTGACCGCAACCGGCATACACAGCCCTTTGGCACTTGGCCCTCGCCTATTTCAGCCAGCACACTCACCAGCAACGCACTGCGTTTGTCTGATCCGCAGGTTTGCGAACAAACCGTGTACTGGATTGAAACGCGAGCCGATGAGGGCGGGCGCAGCGTGCTGATGCAACAACGCTTAGGTGGCGAAGTGCGCGAGCTTTTGGATGCCAGCGCCAGTGTACGGTCACGTGCACACGAGTATGGCGGCGCGGCTTATTTGGCCACTCCAGAGGCGGTATTTGCGGTTTTCGATCAAGACGAACGGGTGTATAAAATTGCGCTGCGACAGGGACATTCACTCACCCCTGTGGCTCTCACCGATACCGGGCCATATCGTTATACCGATTTTAGTTACGACCCAAGCCGCCAGCGCTTAATCGCAGTACGCGAAGACCACAGTGGTCAAGGCGAGGAACGTGCCGACATTGTTGCCATTGACACCACCGGTGAACACGCGCCCACCGTACTGATAACCGGCGAGGACTTTTACAGCAACCCACGCCTTAGCCCGGATGGGCGCACTCTGGCGTGGCTATCCTGGACGCACCCCAATATGCCCTGGGATAGCACTCAACTGCACTTGGCCGATGTAGCAAGTAATGGCGAATTAAATAATGCACGGATTATTGCCGGCAATATCGCCAACAACAAAGCAGACAGCATTACCGACCAGCACAAAGCCTCTATTTTTCAGCCCAGCTGGAGCCCAGAGGGCGAACTGTTTTACGTTAGCGACACCAATGGCTGGTGGAACCTGCACCACTTTGACGGGGAACATAGCCGCAACATTGTCGCGATGGAGGCCGAGTTCGCCACCCCACAATGGGTGTTTGGCATGTCGACATACAGTTTTATCGATAACGATAAAATCATCTGCTGCTTTAGCCAAAATGGCTTGTGGTCACTGGGATTGATCACTCGTAACAAGATCAACCGAGGCTTTAAATTCAGCGCTCTGGCAACACCACTTACGGACATCAGTGCACTAGCCGCCAACTCTGATCACGTTGTATTTCTCGGCGCCAGCACCGAGCGCACAAGCAGCCTTTACCACTTGCTGAGCCAGTCCATCGGCCACAAAGCGGCGCCCCCATTGCAAATGCTGCGCCGCTCACAGGCAGACTTAGTGGATGCCGAATATTTTAGTGCCGCCCAGGCCATTGAATTCCCCACCAGCGATGGCGAAACCTGCCATGGGTTTTACTACCCGCCGGTTAATCCCGAATACTGCGGAGCGGATAATCAAAAGCCGCCGCTGTTGGTTATTTGTCACGGCGGGCCCACGGGCGCCACCAGCGCCGCGCTTAACTACAAGGTTCAGTTTTGGACTTCGCGCGGCTTTGCCGTGTTGGATGTTAATTACCGTGGCAGTACCGGCTACGGCCGCCCCTATCGCGACCGATTAAAACAACACTGGGGGGTTACTGACGTGATTGACGTTGCCAGTGGTGCACAGCATTTGGTGGATCAAGGCTTGGCCGACAAACACAAGTTGATTATTCGCGGCTCCAGCGCCGGAGGTTATACCGTACTGGCAGCGCTCACGTTTACCGACACCTTTGCCGCGGGCGCCAGCCTCTATGGCATTGGCGACTTATCGGCTCTGGCGGATGACACCCACAAGTTTGAGTCGCGCTATTTAGACTCGCTCATTGGCCCCTACCCCGAACAACAATCGGTGTACCAACAGCGCTCACCATTGCATCATATCGATCAGCTTACTTGCCCGGTGATTTTTTTACAGGGTTTAAAAGATAAAATTGTACCGCCCGCGCAAGCCGAAAAAATGGTGCAGGCATTACAAGAAAAAGGCATTGCTACCGAATATGTGACTTTTGCCGATGAAGGCCACGGCTTTCGCAGCGCCGACGCTATTGAAGAGGCCTTTGACCGAGAACTCAATTTTTACATCAACCATTTACAACTGACAGAGGCGGGTTAATCGTGGGTAGATGGCGAGCCCCGCGCCCCAAAGGCTCCACCTATATTACGCCCGAAGGGGCCGAAGTATTGCGCGCCGAGGTGCGTCAGCTGTGGAAGGTTGAGCGCCCCAAGGTCACCGATGTGGTACACGAGGCGGCTAAAAACGGTGACCGATCCGAAAACGGCGATTATATTTACGGCAAAAAAAGACTGCGAGAAATCGACTCGCGCGTGCGCTTTTTAACCAAGCGGTTAGAAGCGCTCACGATCGTTGAGCGCATTCCAGACGATACAACTCGAGTGTACTTTGGCGCCTGGGTTACACTGGAAAGCGAAGATGGCAACACGGTTTGTTACCGCATCGTCGGGCCCGATGAGTTTAATGTGCAAGACGGTAAGATTAGTATGGACTCTCCGCTCGCGCGCGCCATGCTCAAAAAGCAAGTGGACGACGAAGTTGTAATACGCAACGAACAGGGCGAGCAGGTTTATTATATTGAAAAGATCGAATATCAAAAGCCGGGGCGCTAACCGTCATCGCGCTTAACGCTGCACCGTAACGCCAACACCAAAAGCCCCAGCGCCCTTAAGCGCGGGGGCTTAACCAAGCTTAATTACAGATCATCGCTTGAATATCTGCAATGACCGGCGTGTCGGTCGTATTGGTGGTAATACGAACTTTTGCTCCGTTTAAGGTGACATACATAGAGCCACCCGAACTAAACTGAGGAGTCGTTAGACGCGATATTTCGCCACCCACCATCTCAAACACCAGCTCTGTACCGGCCACATCAATCGCAAAGTTACCATCCGCTTTTGCGGTTAACGTTTGCCCCGTGATCTCCGCATTTGCCTCAGCACCTGTCGCTTCACGATAACAGTTATTGCCATTATCGACACTATCGCCCAAGTAGTTATAGGCGGTGAACAGGCCGTCCGCAGCAATATAATAGTACTGCTCGTCATCACCATTGCTCACATCGTACAGCCCTACAACTGCACTGTAGTCATCTGAACTTGAGCCAGAGGAGGATACTGGTTGCGAGCTTGAAGAATTGGTTGTGTTGTCGGAAGAAGACCCGCTGCCGCATGCAGCCAGGGCTGATACCGCGCAACAACCTAAGAGAAAAGTACGAATTTGAAACATAACCACTCCATCAATCATCCATAATAATAAAATAGAAATGCCGAGCACGAACAAGCCGCCGCTGATGACTCGCCAGCAGCGAAAATTAGCTTAAAGAGGGGTTTTACCATGTGGAGAAAACATCCCTATCGTGACAGCAATTCCTTCGCACATTGTACGCAAGACTCACTCAACGTTCAATCCATACCGACAGGAAGCACTCGTTTTTATACAAAGAGAATAAACGACAACACTGAGCTTTGGACACTCAAAAAATCACTGAATCCTAATCGACAACACCTGCTATAATCGGAAAAACCTTCTGAGCCGTAGTCAGCAAATGTCCATTCCTCTTGTTACCCACCCGGCCTATTCTTTTCCCTTTCCCGGACGGCATCGATTCCCTATGGAAAAGTTTGCCTTGCTGAACACCTATTTAGCAGAGCGCGGAATACTGACCCCAAACAATACATTTCGGCCCGGCCAAGCAAGTGCGAAGATTTTACACAGTGCTCACTGCCCCGATTATGTGCGCCGCTTTTGCCACAACGAACAATCGCCACAAGAAGTTCGCCGTATGGGTTTACCTTGGAGCGAAGCCCTTCGCAAGCGCACGCTTATATCACCTAACGGAACTTTATTAACAGCGCATTTAGCACTGAGCAACGGCATTGCCTGCCACCTTGCCGGCGGAACTCATCATGCCCATTACAACTTTGCCTCTGGGTTTTGTATATTGAATGATTTGGCTATAACCGCACAAACGCTACTGGCGCAAAATAAAGCGCGGAAGGTGTTAATTTTCGATTGCGACGTACACCAAGGTGACGGCACGGCTGCCATACTTGCCAGCGAGCCTCAAGCATTCACTTGCTCCATTCACTGCGAAAAAAACTTCCCTGCATGCAAAGCGATCAGTGATTTGGATATTGCACTCGCCAAGGGCACCAATGACACCGAATATTTAGAGGTTCTTACTCAGACTCTCACGGCGTTAATTAAAACCGAACAGCCGGATTTAATTTTGTACGATGCCGGGGTTGATATTTACACACAAGATCCTTTAGGTTTGCTGAACATCAGTGAGAAAGGAATTGGCGAGCGCGATTACCGCGTGCTGGAAATATGTAAAAGTTATGCCATACCTGTTGCTACGGTTATCGGTGGCGGCTATGACGATGACCGCAAGGCACTGGCAAAAAGGCACGCTTTGGTTGTTGAGCAGGCTCACCGCTTATGGTGCAATAAAAACTATTAAACACGCATCAACCTCTAAAAACCAGGCCTTTTTCGCGGTAATCCTGTACAAAAATACCATAAGCACCATCGGCTAAAGTATCGCGAATAAGGTGCTGATCATCCAATTTACCTGACTCGACCTGCTCTAAATCTATAATTTTTTCTCGCGGCAGCGCCTCGCCACCTTGGCTTAGCAAAATCACTTTTGGCAGGTGGCGGTAGCGTTTATTGGCCTCTAGCACGATACCGATATAACCATTTTTTAACTCAACGATACTACCCGGTGGATACAGTCCAACACTTTTAATAAAAGCCAAGGCTAAACGCTCATCGAAATGAGTGGCGCGATCTTGATAGATGTTTTTTAAGGCTTGAGTAGTAGTAATGGCCGGAGCGTAACAACGCTCGGCCGTCATAGCATCGTAGGCATCAACAATTGAGATAATTCGGGAAAACTCTGAAATGCCGGCCGAGGTTAGTTTACGCGGATAACCATTGCCATCCATGCGCTCGTGATGACTGTAGGCTACATCCACCGCAGCATTGGCAACGCCAGGTGAAGCCAGTAAAAGATTGCGACCATGAATCACATGCGCCTTCATTTGCTTCCATTCTTTTGGACTCAGCTTGCCGGGCTTATTAAGCACCTCATCGGGAATGCGCATTTTACCTACATCGTGTAACAAGCCACACAGCCCCAGAGTTTCCAGCTCGGCCTCACTCAGCCCTAGGTGGCGACCAAAAGCGATGGCGAGGATACACACATTAAGGCAATGCTCGGCGGTGTAATTGTCCTGATTGCGAATTTTAGTCATCCACAACAAAGCATCGGGGTTGCGTAAGATACTATCGACACAGGATTTTACGGTGGCCTTAGCCTGTTCGTTGTTGATAGTGCCACCGAGACGAATATCATCCACCAGCGTTTTGGTCAGACGTCGCGCCTCGCGGAAAACACCCGTTGCCTGGCGATGCTCATCCTCGGCAGAGATCTTATTAATGTAAGTGGTTTTGGCTCTGGCCGTGCCTAATTCACCGCGCTCTTCAGGGGGCACCCATGTAGGCTCAACCGCATCCACCCAAACATGTTGGCAATATTCGGCAACAGTTTCAATATCGCCTTGTGATTCCAACAAAAAACCCTGCATTAAAAAGGGGGTATCTAACCAATCGCGGTCTAATTTAGACACATACATGCCCACTCTCAGTTCGGACACTGAGATTTTAATACTGCGCTTACTTTTATCGTAAAAGCCGGGCTTTATTTGTCGAAAGTCTGTCACTCAGACTCCTTTATTCTGCGAGTATCCCCAGTACACTATAGCTAATTCACACGACAGGCGCGCCCACAGCTTTCTATTAGAAAAGCTCACCCGATAGCCAACCACAATAGGCGAGCGTCAACCGAGACAGCCCTGTATTTAGAGCCTCTGTGGCTATTTACCTTAAGAAAATGGCGGTCGACAACCGAGGTTTACTGACATCAAGTCGAGACGACAATACTTCTGTCACAAACTACAAACCTTGAGATTTAGCTTGCTCCCACAGCCTATCCATTTCTGGCAAAGTCATGCTTGCCAGGGACTCAGAGGCGTTTGCTTCTATATAGCGAAAACGGCGCTCAAATTTTTGATTGGCCCGGCGCAAAGTGCCTTCTGGGTCTTGCTTTAAGGTACGACTGATATTCACCACGGCAAACAAAAGGTCGCCAATTTCTTCTTCCACCGCCTGCATATTGCCAGCAGCCAATGCTTGTTCTACTTCTTGCAGCTCTTCTCGCACTTTGGCAATAGGGCCCTGTACATCCTCCCAGTCAAATCCGGTACGAGCGGCGCGTTTTTGTAATTTGGCCGCCCGGGTTAAAGCCGGTAGATTGAGTGGAACATCGTCCAGCGTGCCACGCACGCCTTTGGCTTCACGCTCTTCTTGTTTAATATCTTCCCAGCGCTGCTTAATCTCGGCTTCCTCTGCCGGTCGGTCACCGTAGCGCTCACGCAAACTCTCATCGGGAAACACATGGGGATGACGGCGTACCAGCTTGGCCACCAGAGTATCGACGACCTGATGGAAATCAAAGCGGTGCTCCTCTGCCCCCAGCTGACTGTAAAAAATCACCTGAAACAGTAAATCACCTAACTCTTCTTTTAAGTGGTCCAGATCTCCACGCTCAATAGCGTCGGCCACCTCGTAGGCCTCTTCAATGGTCGAGGGCACGATGGTTTGGTAGCTTTGCTTTACATCCCAAGGGCAACCGTCGACAGGGTCGCGCAGGCGCTGCATTAAGTAGATGAGGTCGTTTAGGGTGTAGGTTGTGGATGACATTGGGATTCCTATTTAACTGGACGCTGGACGCTGGACGCTGGACGCTGGACGCTGGACGCTGGACGCTGGACGCTGGACGCTGGACAATTTTTGCGTGAGCTTTACAATCCGTCAAGCGCGGCGTCCGGTTTTATCGGCGTCCGGCGTAATGCGTGCCGCTAGCTCACAGCTTCCTTCGGGCCGTGGCAATATTGGGCAATTGATTCAGGCGTGTCAGCACCCGGCTGAGCTCTTCAAAGCCGCGTATTTCTACGGTAATTTGCATGTCCACTGTGTTTTTGCGCTTATCGGACAGGGTTTGCATAGCGCTGATGTTAATACTTTCGTGGTCCAGCAATGAGGTGATGTCCCGCAACAAGCCTGTGCGATCGTAGGCTTCAATCATAACGTCCACCGAGTAACTGCTTTGCGGAGTCGCGCCCCAATCAACGGTGATAATTCGCTCTGGCTCATCGGATTGCAGTTGTAGTAAGTTGCTGCAATCGGAGCGATGTATTGAAACCCCGCGCCCCAGGGTAATGTAGCCGGTAATCGCGTCCCCGGGCACCGGGGTACAGCAAGTGGCTATTTGAGTCAGCAGGTTGCCCACCCCTTCGATAAAAACGTCGGAGTCTTTTTTCTTTTTGGGTGATTTGGCTTTAAACGGAATGACATCTTGCTTGGGGTTTTTCGCATCGATTAACCGCTGGGCCGCACTTAACACCTGCCCAACGCCGATATCACTGGCGCCAACCGCGGCGTAAAGATCGTCCAGCGAATGCATGTTCAGCTTTTGCGCCAAGGCATCAAAGTCAAAATCGTGCACGGCAATGCGCTTAAACTCGCGATCCAGCAATGCCTGCCCTTCTGCTATATTGTCGTCGCGCGCCTGCACCTTAAACCAGTGCTGAACTTTGGCGCGAGCGCGGGCTGTATTGACGTAACCCAAGGCCGGCGACAGCCAATCGCGGCTCGGCGCTTCGCGCTTGCCGGTTAAAATCTCGACCTGATCGGCAGTATTCAAATGATAATTAAGCGGTACGATACGGCCATTTACCTTGGCCCCGCGGCAGCGGTGGCCCACATCGGTGTGAATACGGTAGGCAAAATCGAGCGGTGTGGCGGTATGAGGCAAATCCACCACATGCCCCTCAGGGGTAAAGACGTAAATGCGATCCTGATCGAAGGATTTTAAATCGTCCTGTAGCTGTTCGCTGTCACCCCCGAGTTCATCGTGCCATTCGAGCACTTGACGCAACCAGGCAATTTTTTGCTCGTAACCATCTTGCTCACTGTGGGTGTCAGTGCCCTTATAGCGCCAATGAGCACACACGCCGAGCTCGGCTTCGTCATGCATGGCAAAGGTGCGCACCTGAATTTCCAACACTTTATTTTCGGGGCCGATGACCGCGGTGTGCAAAGAGCGATAACCGTTTTCTTTGGGCGAGGCGATATAGTCGTCAAACTCGTGCGGGATGTTGCGCCATAAACTGTGCACAATGCCTAAAACGGTGTAACAGTCGCGCACGCTGGGCACTAAGATGCGCACGGCACGAATATCGTAAACCTGAGAAAAACCGATACCTTTGCGGCGCATTTTGCGCCAGATGCTGTAAATATGCTTGGCGCGACCGGCCACTTCGCCGTCAATATTGGCGTCGGTCAGCTCCGTTCGAATCAGGCTTAGCACCTGCTCAATGTATTCCTGGCGCGCAATGCGACGCTCATCCAGCAGCGAAGCAATTCGTTTGTAATCGGCAGGCTCCAGATACCGGAAAGAGAGGTCTTCTAATTCCCATTTAATGTGGCCGATACCAAGGCGATGGGCGAGTGGCGCATACACATCGGACACTTCGCGGGCAACCTGGCGACGCCGGGTTGGCGAGGCGGTTTTAACGGCACGGATGGCGCAGGTGCGCTCGGCCAGTTTGATCAAGGCGACGCGAACGTCGTCCACCATGGCCACCAGCATTTTGCGGATGTTATCGGCTTGCTCATCGGACTGTTTACCGAATACACGCTCTTCCGACTCGCACCGTTGATAGGCGATAGCGGCCATGCGCAGTACGCCTTTAATGAGCTTGGCAACCATTTCACCAAACTGACTCTCAACTTCTTTAAGGGTCAGTTTCTCTTCGCGCACCGCGCGGTAAAGCACGGCGGCAACGAGGGTATCTTGATCTAACTGCAGATCAGCGAGGATTTCGGCCATTTCCAGGCCAATTCGAAAACAACTAACGCCTTCCCCCCAGCGATGTGGCGCCACACTGGGCAGCGTATCGACACTCTGACACAGCTCGCCGGCGCGCTTAATTTCGCTTAGGGCCGCGGGCGGTTGTTGCTCAATGCCTTCCAACCTGTGTAACCAGGCATCAATATCGACACTGCCATCCTCGGCAATGGGATGATCTTGGCGGACTTTTACCATAATCTATTCGCTTTTACTGCGTCTGGTTGTCGTAATTTGTTGCCGCAGCTCAGTTAATATGAGCCTTTACGGGGTCCGTAACGCTTAACTTATATTAGACGTTATAGGCGGCCAAAAGTTGCAATCCAGATGGTACGGCCCAACCTTGGGCGGATTGTAAGCGAGGCTATGGTAGCTATTTCGGGGGGTTTATCAAGCCCACAACAAAGGTTATGGGCTGCATATGGCTTATTAGCGGGGGCTAAGTTAGGACTTGCTCACCTCGATAGCCTTGCCTGCCATATCCTTTTTTATTTGAACAAAAGAAAAACGCAGATCTAAAGTGCCGCTGGTGACCAGGGTAAAGGGTTGTAAAATTCGGTAAAAGAACTCTTCCGGCGGCAATACCAAACCGAAATCAGAGCCGACATCTGGGAACAGTGCAACCGGAACCACTACCTGCGCCCAACCTGTACCGGCCAGCGAGCTAATGGTGTCAGTGATATCCAAATCAGAGTTACTATTAGGACCGCAGCCCAAGCGCAGCATGACAGGTGCAGACGGCGCGCTGTCGACTCTTACCTCAAAGACCAATGCGCCATTGTTGTCTAAATAATCCACCAGCACCTGGCGATCGCGACTGCCCAGTGCCACTGAGCCTTCACCTTCGCCGTTCCAAACCACCCTGCGCGCGTCTTCTTGCATGTCGCGATCCACGGCGGTGGCCGTGACACTGGTGGTTTGCGCGTAATTGCCCGTCATAATGACGGAGTCGTTCTTACACCCTTCAAGCATTAGCCTGAACGGATCAATAGGGCGACGATTAAACACCGGCAATTCATCCAGCGCTTCAAAGCTTGCGTCGTACTCCTCGGGCAGATCATCGATCAGTGTGTCTGTCTCGCCATAACTCAAACCATAGCCATAAGCAAAAAGCGGCGCATAGTCTTTATCATCGCGATTGAGCGGCACCTGATCGGGGTTTTGCGGCCAAGAAAACGTCAACTTACCTTTTATAGGGTGTACAATTTGATCATTACTATCGGTGAAGAGCACATCCCCCACCCCAGCACCTTCGGTGCCAGGAGTCCAGATCACCACAAAAGCATCCGAGGCATTGAGCTCCCGGTTAACCCAAAGCGGGCGCCCGGTTAAAAATAACGAAACAACCGGAATGCCCTCGGCTTTTAATTTTTTGAGCAGAGCCCAATCGCGTCCAGCGGATTCTTTATAGAGCAAGTTCTGCACATCGCCTTGCATTTCGGCATAGGGGGATTCACCCCACACGACAATGGCAACATCGGGCTTGGTCGTGTATTCGCCGTCGACATTAAACTCTACGGCGCCGGAGCCGGCATTAACCGCTGCCTGAATTCCATCGAGAATGGAGGTGGAACCGGGGAAATCTTCACGGGTGGTGCCCGTACCCTGCCAAGTCACCGACCAACCGCCAGCTTGCTTGGAGAGATTGTCGGCCCCATCGCCCGCCACCAACACACGCTGATTGGGGCTAAGCGGCAAGAGTTTGTTTTTATTTTTCAGTAACACCAGCGACTCACGCACCGCTTGGCGCGCCACGGCCCGATGTTCGGGGGCCCCAATTAAATCGTCACGACCAGCCAGTGGACGCTTGGACGGTTTTTCGCGCTCGAACAATCCGGCTCGCAACTTTACCCGCAGAATACGACGCACGGCATCGTCGGCCCGGCTCATTGGAATAACGCCCGATTTAATTTGCTCAACGGTGTTGGCGAATAGGACTTTCCAATCCGGATCGGGCACCATAAAAATATCCAACCCCGCGTTAATTGCCTGCGGGCAATCAAGCACACTGGCCCCTTCGATAAAACCGTGCCCGTTCCAATCGCCCACGACCAACCCATCGAAGCCCATGGTATCTTTAAGTACCGTAGTTAAAAGATATTGATGACCGTGTAACTTTTCGCCGTGCCAGCTGTTAAACGATGCCATCACACTTTGCACGCCGGCCTCAATCGCACTGATATAACCGGCGCCGTGCAGTCGACACAAATCGTCTTCGTTATCGACACAATCGCCACGATCAATGCCATTAATGGTTCCGCCGTCGCCAATAAAATGTTTTGCGGTGGCAATAACGTGCTGCTCATTAAGAAAGTCAGCAGTATCGCCCTGCCCCTGTAAACCTTCCACCATTTTGCCCGCATAAGCGCGAACAACTTCTGGGTCTTCGGAATAGGATTCGTAGGTGCGGCCCCAGCGATCGTCGCGTGCAACCGCTACCGTGGGCGAGAAATCCCAGTCAATGCCAATGGCGGCAATCTCGCGTGCAGTCACCTCACCAATTTGACGGATTAGTTCAGGGTTGTGAGTAGCACCCAGCGCGATATTGTGAGGAAACAGTGTTGCCCCCACTACATTACCCACTCCGTGCACGGCATCTGTGCCCCACATCATCGGCACATAGACTTTGCCGTCGGTGCCATCCGCCGCCGCATCAAAAAACGTATCGGCCAAAGCCACCCAGTCCGACGCTTTCGCATAGCGATCGTTATTAGGTACTGAGCCGCCGCCATTTAAGACTGAGCCTATATGATATTGTTTGATATCGTCGGTGGTAACTTGTTTGATTTCAGGCTGAATCATCTGCCCGACTTTTTCTTCCACGCTCATCGTCGCCAGAATGTCATTAATGCGAGTTTCGATGGCGGCGTCAGTTGTTACCACGCTTGTGACTTTGGGCCAGGGCACGCTTTCCTCCGGTGGTTTTTTTGATCGTCAGGATTTTTTATTTTTTAATCACTCGCTTTCTTACTCGCTAAGCTCAGTGAATTTAAGCCGAACTATAACATTGTTGACAGCGCTGTCAATTCAAATTAGACTGCTTCGCAAATTGTAACGATAACATTTGGCAATTGCGGCTCAGCCACCGTAAACACTCGGTTTTTAATGAAAATCAGCGCTTTGGAGACAGGCCCACATGAGCATTATTTTAGTTGCGGATATCGGTGGAACTAACGGCCGTTTTGGCTTAGTAAACGCTTGCAATCACGAGAAAGGTTATCTGGCCGAGCGGCAAATTAGCCTGCCCAGCGGAGAGTACGCAACTCTGGCAGATATGATTCGCGATTATATAAAGCAAGCCGATGTCGCCATGCCTAAATTCGCTTGCCTGGCGATTGCTGGCCCCATTCAAGATGGCCACGTCAAAGTCACCAACCTCAACTGGGAATTTTCAATTTCGCAGTTGCGTGATGAACTCAACATGCAAGCGCTGGATGTTATCAACGATTACTCCGCATTGGCCTATGCGGCACCACATTTACAGCCGGAAGACATTAAAACGTTATACAACACAGCGGCGAACCCTTATGGCCCTATTGGCGTCATGGGTCCCGGAACAGGTTTTGGCGCCGCCTTATTAGCCCCTATTAGCAGCGGCTGGAAAATCATTGCCACCGAAGGTGGACACTGCAGCTTTGCCCCAACCAATGCAACTGAAATTTCCATATTGCAAGAGCTTCGCAAAGAATTTGAGCATGTATCAATCGAGCATCTATTATCGGGACAGGGCTTGGTGCATATTTATCGTTCACTCGCGAGCATCGAGGGCATTAGTGCCTCTGACTTGTCGCCTGCGGATATCAGCGGGCAAGGTATGAGTCAAACTGACCCTCTGTGTGAACGCGCCTTACAGATTTTCTGCAATGTACTGGGCAGTGTTGCCGGCGACAAAGCGTTAAGCTGGGGCGCCATGGGCGGCATTTATTTAGGCGGCGGCATAGTGCCAAAAATTGCTGACTACCTACCGCACACTGATTTTATTCAGCGCTATCACAATAAAGGTGTGATGCGTGATTATGTGGAAAGCATACCAGTGCATATGGTCATCAATGACAAAGCCGCTTTAATCGGTTCAGCTGCCTGGCTGGTCGATACAGTCCCTGCACTTCAGTCTTAAAGCAACAATTTTTAGCGCCACTGCGAGCAGTGGCGCTAAAATATTACTTGTAAATTATTCCGCCATTCAGCGGTATGTGACACACCAGCTCAACGTCAATCATCCCTACCAAGAGCACCCATCTAAACTTTTACCACAAAAATCGACAACGAATTGTCACCAAGCTTACGTTTGGTTTTGGAAAGTGTTTTTTTAATTTAACATTCGAATAAAAATAACATTGCGCACTTTTTACCCCACCCCTATGCTGATTTATATTAAGAAAAGGAAATGAAGCCAACCGGCAATTTCCTTGTTGGCGCCTAGGGAGAAAGTCATTTGATGAAACGGATTGCCTGCCTTTGCACAATCACCGAGCCAGAAGATCATACAAGCCATTCGGAGAATGTTTTTTATATTTTCGATTCGGCGAGAAAATTCAATAAAGAACAAAATATAGTTGGTACATTTTTAGTTCTTAATAATGTGCTACTACAAATTTTAGAAGGCGAGCCGTCGGGTTTGGCTAACGTAGTATATCGTGTCAACAGAGATCCTAGAATTTCCAATGTCGCTGTTATTCTTAACACCGCAATCGAAACCCCTAGCTTTACTCGCTGGAGCATTAAGTTGCTCAGCGAACAATGTGCTGCCCACCGTACATACTTACAAAAAATTCATTCTTTGATAAACGAAAAATCTTTATTAAAAACAAATGAAGACCGAATTCGCTACAACAAAATATTCCAATCAATCTTAAGTGAAAATATAAAACAGAACCAAACCCCAGAGGAAGACTCCTACACATCGACTTCATTTAACAACACCCTACTAGGGATGAGCTCTTGGCCACGCCCCACTCAATTGCGAGTCAACGCCGGCCTTATGAAAATATGTCCGCTTTTAATTGGTCACACTATAGAGTACAAAAAGCTACTAGAACTGGAGTTGTTTAATTCCGCTCAAGAATTAAATTCCTACCTGCAACAACTCAGAGAAGCCAAAGCATTAACTATTATTCAAACTCAAGACCCCTCCAACCTTCATTCTTTTGAGGCGCACCAAAACAAAAACCAACAAACACCTCGCCCAGGCCGGTTTAGCCAAGCGTTGAAAAACTTTATCAGCGGACAAGGAATGAGGGCCAGCAAACCATGAGCAATATTTACAAGAAACTTGCTGTAGTTGGAGAGGTTGGCTCTGGCAAGACTCAACTTATTAAAACCATCAGTGAAATATCTCCTTTTGCCACTGAAGCCAAGTCCAGTGTTGATATTGGCAAAGAGTACACAACCGTTGGCATAGATTATGGCCGCTTATCGCTCAGCGAAGATATTGCTTTAGGTCTTTACGGCCTGCCCGGGCAAAAACGCTTCCAGCTACTATGGGATATGGTTCGAAATGGGTTATGGGGGCTTTTGGTTCTGACAAAATTCAATAATGAGCTTAACGTTAAATCGTTGGACAACATTCTTGAACACTTTGACCCTATTAACAACCAAATCCCACTAGTGATCGGTCTAACCCATATCGACACCGCAGAAAATGACCAAGAAATAGATCTGTTTATCGATATTATTAGCTACGCTCTCGAACAGCACGGCATTAACGCCCCTATCGTTCCGGTAGACCCACGTGACATAGAGTCATCACTGATGATTTTACAGTTGCTTGATGCACTTGAGCAATCCTCAGCAATAAATATGGAGGCAACGCAAAATGTCGTTTAACCCCGCCCTTCTGATACCGCTTCAAATTTTGTTTGAAAGTTATGCACAAAACGAGGCATTAGAAGTAATCTCATTGGCCACTACGGATGGCTTTCCCGTACACACATTTACTTCTACCAATCACGGCCTTGAGGAAGATAGTCTCAGCGCAGCTGCCAGCACTTTACACTCAGTGAGCAACGCTGTCTCCCAGCAAATACTGCGCAAGAATTTCAAAGTGGCATTTATTGAAGCTCAACAAGGTAACGTTGCTTTTGTCGACTTATCCATTGATGGCAGTAGTTATGTGCTAGTGATGTCCGCCAATGAAACACTCAACATTGCCAGCTTGCGGCTGTTGATTACACGCCTGGCCGCTGAAGTCGTAAAATTATCACCAACAACCGCTGCTGCCTCGGCTTAGGCAGTTTTTCCAGGAGAGGAATTATGAGCAATCTTAACGAAGTAAAAGTGGGTTTAATGGAAGTAGACGGTGCTTTAGGTTGCGCCATTGTCGATTACACTACTGGCATGCTGCTCGCTTCCGAAGGCGCCGGTGTAGATTTAGAATTAGCCGCCGCGGGCAACAGTGAAGTGGTTAAGGCCAAACTCAAAACCATGAAAAGCTTAGGTATCGAGGGAGGCATTGAAGATATTCTAATTTCACTCGACACACAAATACATATCATTCGCCCCAGCACATCCAATGACGGGCTGTTTATTTACCTTGTATTAGACAAAGCTAAAGGAAACTTGGCGTTAGCACGTCGTAAAACGGCTGATTTAGAGAAAAGCATGAAGCGTGTATGATCATATTCACTACCACGCGAACCTCGCCTATCGGTTCGTGTGGTAGTGATTTAATTACACAGACAAAACAGCCACCGGCTCTGAAAATCTGAGTAAAGCAAGCCTCATTCTCTCAAGCGACAAATGTCGAGCGAGAGCTATAGCGACTTTAACCGTAATTACGGCTCACTCGAGCGAGCACTATCAATCTTACCAAATGGTTTTGTGATCAACACCAACTTGGGCAATAGGGTAAGCGAGCCCAAAATAGCAGCGAACATAGCCAGCGCTGTAAGCGCACCAAAATAAATTGATGGAATAAACTCCGACAAGGTCAGTATTAAAAAGCCGACGATAATAATTACCGCCGTGTAATACATCGCTCGGCCGATAGACGCGTGAGACTTATGCATGGCCTCTACATAACTGCTGCTATTTGCCAATTCAGAGCGAAAGCGATACAGGTAGTGAATGGCGTGGTCCACCCCAACCCCAACCGTGATGGCGGCGATAGTAATCGTCATCATATCCAGCGGGATGCCGTAAAGCCCCATGCCGCCCAGCACAACCGATGCTGCCAGTAGGTTAGGCAAGAGTGAAATAATCGCAATGGTGATGGAGCGAAACAGCACCAAAAACATAAACATAATACCGAGAAATACCGCGCCCAAGGTTACAATCTGGGAGGTAAACAAACTCTGCAGCATATTATTGTAAAGTACTAGCATACCGGTAAATTGCACCTGCTCCGGCGCTAACCCGGCCTCTTGCACAATATAGGTACGGATTTTTTCGACCAACTCGGCGCGCTTTAAATCAGAGCTGGTTTCTTTTACCCGCAGGGTAATGCGTGTTTGTCCAGCCTCATCGGATAAATAAGGATCAACCAAAAAGTTGCGGATATCATCCGACAGCATGTTTCGCACCACCGTCAACTCAAAGTTATTGAGCTTGCCGCCGTTAATATCTTTTGTCACCTCTCCTATGGTATGCAGAGATTGAACCTTACCAACCTCAGGCAAAGACTCTAGGTAGCGATGAATTTGCCCCACGGTTTGCAACCCCACGGGGTTAAACCAAGCACTGTCTTTGTGCGCAGCATTGTGCTCTTGAGAGTCCTCAGCAAATGGATCGCCGCCAAAAGGGTCATCAAAGGCGTCGCTTTCATCTGCGGTGTTTGTCTCGGCAAACGGCTCATCAAAACCAAATTCGTCGTCATCGCTAGCCACATCCTGCGCTGCCTTCTCACTCGCCTCACTGGCAACTGGTGTTACCTCTTTGGCATTCAAGACAATATCCAGACTAACAGTGCCGCCCAACTGGCGGTCGATAACGCTCATACCTTGATAGATTTCAGTGTCTTCGTGGAAGTAATCAATAAACCGATTTTCAACCTCGAGCTGCGTAATGCCATAACCACTAACAGCCGCCGCGATCAATGCCACCACAATCACACTGGCACCGTGCTTTTCAGCGACACGGGAGAAACGCAAAGTCGTTGCCGCAGACTGGTCGCCTTTATCTCGCGGCGTGCCTTTAGGCAAAACCATAAGAGCCGCCGGCAATAATAAAAAAGCCAATACGAGTGCGTAAGACAACCCAATAGTCATCATCCAGCCAAAATCGATAACCGGACGAATGTCACTGACCACCAGTGACACAAAAGCCACGATGGTGGTTAGAGCGGTGTACAGACACGGCTTTATCATTTGTCCGGCAGTGGACATTACCAGCTGCTCTTGAGTCCAATCGGGATGCCGCGCATGCAGCTCCCTGTAGCGCACCACCAGATGAATGGTAATGGCCAAGGTCATAATCAACAGCAGTGCCACAAAGTTGGAAGAAATTACCGTAAGGCGCCAATCCACCCAGCTCAACAAGCCCAGTACCGACACCACCGCCATAACGCATACAGCTAAAGGAAGAATAACAAAGCGCCACTGACGGAAAATAAGCGCTAACATTAAAATTATAAATACAATGATGGCGGCACCAAAAACCACCAAATCACTGCGGATAAACTCGATCATATCCGCGGTAATCATGCTCACGCCACCTAAAAAGAGTTCGGCTTCGGATTGATATCCCACCAAAATCTGTCGAATTGTCTCCACCCGCTGATGTGCCTGCGCGGTCACCTGAGTGCGGTAGGCGAGAAATTCAGCGCTAATCGCTTCGAGCTGTGTTTCCTCTGCGGGACTGAGCGCTTGCTCAGCCTGCTTGGCTCGCAGCGCATCTCGCTCACGCACCATTTCTATATAACGATTATCCACGGCAAGATTTAGCTGTATTGCCGTGGTTTTACCATCGTCCGACAATAAAGTATCGCGATAGATCGGACTGGTTAGAAACTCTTCACGTGCCTGAGACTTGTCTACCCCGGGGGTAAGTAAGGTACGAGTAGACTCTTGCTGCTCCGCCAATGAGCGCATAGGGCTGTAGAGCAAAGGTACCGACAAGATAGAGTTAATGCTGCTCACGCCCTGCACATTAGCCAACTCACCCTGCAGTTGTTCGAGGGTTGCGAGTGATTGCTCCGAGAACATCGGCGCATTAGGGGTATAGGTGACCACCAAAAAGTCGCCCGATTGATAGCGCTGATTCACTTCCCGAAAGTAATCCAACGAATTATCGCTCTCTAGGGTTAAAGAGTCGGCCGAGGCATCCAGTTTAAAATTAGGCAAACCTAAGGCAGCAACTGCTGTCAGTAAAACTAAGCCTACTAATACCCACATAGAGCGACGCGTAATCAAATAGCGATAGAGGGACTGCAACGAAGATAACATGTCTGGAACCGACTCCTTGTAGGTGGACCTTAATTAGGGCGCCTATTATGGAATAATTTAACTCAATTAGCGATCTGTATGGCCCAGATCACGATCGGGGGCAAGTATATCTCGCAGACGCTGTTTAAGCTCTTTGGCCTCGGGAAAACCGCCGTCACGCTGGCGCTCCCAAATCAATTGATCATTGAGCCATACCGCAAATACACCGCCATCGCCTGGATGCAAACACACCTCGTCAACCTCATCAGCAAAAGTACTGAGCACTTCCTGCCCTAACCATGCCGCACGAAGCATCCAGCGACAGAGGTTACAGTAGTGAATCACAACGCGCGCCTGCGCCTTCGGCGGCGCAGAAAAATCGTTAAAAGGCATACCCACCCCGGTAAAATAGAAATATGAGACTGTCTGACAGCGGATAAATTCCGTTTGTTCACTCTGTGCGCAAACGGTCGCAATAGTGTTACTATGGCGATGGTATTTTATTGGGGACAGTCAAGGAAACATGTTAAAACTGCGACGCCAAGACAAGCCTCAGGAACCGGCACTGATTGTTGAAAAACTCTACAGCATAGGCAGTGCTCGCGATAATAACCTGGTGCTAACCGAACCGTATATTGACCCACTACATGCGCGTCTGGTCACCACCGATGGCCGCGTCACCCTCAAGGACAATACCAGTTCCAGTGGTTGCTTTGTCAATGGTCAGCGCATCACTCAAAAATTACTTCAAACAGGCGATGTTATCAGATTTGGCCAGGCGGAATTCGAAGTATTGCCCCTGAACCAAACAAGCCCGCAGGAGCATGGCGCGGATAACTGGCAGCTAGTGGCCGACGGTAGCTGGCTAACTGGTCAGACATTTGAAATACCTGCAGACAAACGCTGTGTGATTGGCCGTGCCAGCGAGTGCGACATCACTATCGCTGGCTCTCACTTATCGCGCCGCCATGTGGAAGTTTCAGTCGTCGGCAGCTCACTTAGGGTTCGCGACCTGGATTCCGCCAACGGTACCTTCGTCAATGAAAAACCAGTTAAAGACGATTTAGTCCACAACGGTGATCGCTTACGGGTTGATGTTTATACCTTTCTCGTCGTCGACCCCAATGTGAACATCGACAAAACCCAAGTTCGCAGTCCGCTGCCCGCCGAGTTCACCAAAACCATTGAGCGCAAAGCTGCCAGCACCGAACCTAAACGCTGGAAGACCCGCCCCACGTCACCGGGCAACCGCATCGAACCGACCTACCCAACCCCCTCCAGGCTGAGCGTCTGGCCGTGGGTGAGCCTTGGGGCAGCGGCACTTCTGGCCGTTCTGTTGTGGATACTACTGATCTGACCGAACCTGTCCTAGGTTATCAAGCGACCGAATATGGCCGATTGTGGTAGAATCGCGCCGGTTTTATCCTTAATCCTGTGAAAATTACCTTCGGAAGGCAACTATGAGCTTTGACAAAGTTCCCGCAGGCAAAAGCCTGCCAGACGATATGAACGTCATTATTGAAATCCCCATGAATGGCGAGCCCATTAAATACGAAGTCGACAAAGACAGCGATGCGGTGTTTGTCGATCGCATTCTGGGCACCTCTATGCACTACCCTTGCAACTACGGCTACGTGCCTCACACACTGTGTGGTGATGGCGATCCGGTAGACGTTCTGGTTTTGCTACCACATGCCTTGATGCCAGGCTCAGTGGTGCGTTGCCGCCCCGTTGGCGTGTTGAAAATGACTGATGAGTCGGGTGAAGACGCCAAAGTACTGGCCGTTCCCGTCGAGAAAATCACCCCGCTGTACAACAAAGTGCAATCGGTTGCCGACGTACCCGAAATCACCTTGAAATCCATCGAGCACTTCTTTGAGCACTACAAAGACCTAGAAGATGGCAAATGGGTCAAAATTGATGGTTGGGCCGATGTTGACGCCGCCCGAGCTGAAATTCAGGATTCAGTTGAGCGCTACCAGAAAGCGTAACAACCGTATCCGTTAGCGCCCTCTTCAAGGAGGGCGCATCCATCACCCCGCCCCAAGCATTACAATCTTAAGAGTCTTGCAGCTTTAACTTACTTATATCCGGGGCCACCGGAGTTATGTCGGTTTTTTCTTGCCCCATATCACTCCCCACTGGCGCCAAATCCACTTCTAGCGTTTTAATCTCGGCCACAGCGACTTGTGTTACCTCTTCGGGCTTGAGCAAATCGGCCCCAACGTCAGCTAACCCCCAATCCTCCGGCTCCACAATCGGCAAGGGAATAGTGTTGCGCTCACCCTCACTTAGCAGTTGCGCGCCGGTATCAGCAAGATCTAGATCCGGTATCTCCACCACTGGCGTCGGTTCTGCACTTGCTTCACTGGCATCCAACAAAGGGCCATTATTAGGACGCAGTGTTAAGCCGGTGATATCGACGGGGGTATTAACAGTGGCTTTGCGCTCACTCAGCTTGAGCAGGTTCACCCCGACCGGCGCCAAGGTTAATTGGCGCCGGCCTGTAGCAGGGCGAGGCGCCTTGGGCGCTGCGGTATTTCCACCGGCAGGCTTAACACTGACCTCTGCTCCAGCTTTTTGCAATACGGCATGATATTTACGCGCCGTGGCCTCATCGAGATTGCGCTTTAACGGCACTGGACGACCGTTAAACAAGGCATCAATTTTAGCCGCATCGGCTTTAAACAATTGCTGTAATCGCAGCTTAACGTCTTCCAGGGAGTGCCCCATGACAATATCGCCGCGAAAAACAATATCAAAGCTGGCTTGTTCTTGTTCCATCACACACCTCAATGTCGCCTAAATCTTGATCTAGTAAGATTCTTAAACACTACTACTCTAATCCTAGCACGATCCTCTCAGGCCGTGACCGCCTGCCAGAGTGCATCAATACTGACTCATGCAAAAAGCTGTCTTCGGGGTAGTGTTTATGTGAAAAATTGTTCTGGACACCAACTGGAGAGCGCCTGTTTAAAGGGTCATACTGAACGAACCTCGAAAACAGGACGACGGGGATCCACATGCACAAAACAGCCAATTATTTATACGACCATAGCGCCAAGCACTCGGTAAAAAGCCGGGTTGAGCGTGATATTGACAGCATACAACGCAAAATTGCGACCTTGGAGGGAGAACCGAGGCGCAACGATCCTCTGCTGGCCGCTTACCGCTTAATGCTACAAACTCGCACCGAAGTACTTGCGTGCCTCACCGACACTCTGGAAAACGAACAGACCTATATGCATTAAAACGACAAGCTCTGAGCAGGTCGCGCACTATTGGTCAAACGTATGATTCATATCTTGAGCGGGACTTTCCGAGCTGGGGCGACCCACTATTTTAGCCGGCACTCCCACCGCAGTGGTGTGTGCCGGCACGGCCTCTAGCACTACACTACCCGCACCAATTTTAGCCCCCTCTCCCACCGTAATATTGCCCAGAATTTTCGCTCCAGCGGCGATCAAAACGCCGCGGCCAATAGTGGGGTGTCGATGCCCCTTGTCGTTACCGCTGCCACCTAATGTAACCGCGTGCAACATAGATACATCGTCACCCACCACTGCCGTCTCACCGATCACCACCCCGGTGGCATGATCAATCATAATGCCGCTGCCCAGTTGCGCGGCCGGATGTATGTCCACCCCAAAGGCCTGTGAGATTCGATTTTGCAAATACAACGCCAAACAGTGGCGATCCTGGCCCCACAACCAATGAGAAAAACGATAAGCCAGCAACGCGTGAAAGCCTTTAAAGTACAGCAGCGGCATCAAAAATTGATCGCAGGCCGGGTCGCGTTCACAATAGGCCTCAATATCGCGACACAAAGCAAGCTCAATCCGTGAATCAGCTCCCAGCGCCTGGGAAAACACTTCGCGCAGAGAAATGGATGGCAAGGCTTGGCTATCGAGCAAGTTCGCCATATGAAAACTGACCGTATCGGCAAGAGTCGTATGATTGAGAATAGAGGCGTGATAAAAGCTCGCCAACGCAGGTTCAACGTCAGCCAGCTGGTGAGCTTCTGAGCGTATCTGCTGCCAAATAGTAGCGGGGGTCACAACAGGTTGTAGCACACGTATCTCCAGCGCGTAATCGACTTAATTTACCCAACTATGCTCTCACACCTTGGATAATACTTCACTCATATGTCGAATAATAACAGCGCCTTGCTGGCGCATCTGTTTTGCCAAATCTTCTGTCGTCCCCGCTGGGCAATACCCCAATACCGGCATGCCGGCCCGGCGCGCCGCCTCAGCCCCTGAAGGCGAATCCTCTACCACTAAACAGTGGTTGATAGAGTAGCCTAAAGTACGAGCAGCTAAAAGAAACAAATCTGGCTCTGGTTTGCCGCGTTCCACTTCGGTTGCACTGAATCGAACCGAGCGGGGAAAAAACGATATCAGCCCGGCTTGGGTTAACGACAATTGCATCTTCTCATGTCGCCCATTGGAAGCCACACAGTACGGCACTTTCTTAAGCTGCAACTGCTGCAGCAACTCGCACACCCCCGCAACAGGTTGTACACCGTCGTTAAACGCTTGCAAAGTTTCCCGATGAACGCGGCCCCAGAAGTCCGAGGCAAACGAATCTAATTTAGGCTGAGGCCAGCGTTTGTAAGGCTCGTGAGCTATCAATAATGACGCCACCAATTCCTGGCAAGTCGCAATAGACTTACCCCGAAACATTACCAATACCTCGTCGTAACTCAGACATACATCAATCGAGGCGAGACAAGCGCTCAACACCTTCGCGTGAAGCGTTTCGGTATCCACCAAAACACCATCGCAATCGAAAATAACCATCAACCCACCAATTACGATTTAAATTCAATGCAACGAATTTTTAAATGTTCTATAAACTTTGGTTCACGCCATAACAACAGGAGCAGCACAAGCAGGTGCAGCCCAACGGTCAACATAAAAAAGTGTGGAATGGACAAGCCAACAACTCCCAATGCCACCACAGCCGCCAGTGTAGAGGCAATCATAAACAATGCATTGAGCACATTATTAGCGGCGATAATCTGGCCGCGTCGTTGTGGGTTGGCGTGGTGCTGCATTAACGCTTGCAAAGGTACGGAGTACAAACCACCGGCGACCCCCAACAATAAAATATCAAACACCACCCGCCAAAATAGAAATTTACTCGCCAAATCGGTTAATGTGAACAGTTGTCCTTGTGCGGCCATATGGTATTGAGCGTAAAAGCTTTGCCCGGCAATGGCGACGTCAAGGCCGAGCACAACAATTAATAGGCCACCTAAAGGCACCAACGCCGGTTCTAATTGTTTGCGACTTAATTTTTCGCACAATAAAGCCCCGCCGCAAACGCCCAACAAAAAGGCGACCAGCAAAAGAGTAACGCTGGAAGCTTCACCCAGTAAAATCGTGCGGGCAAAATTAGGCAACTGAGTTAGGTAGACCGACCCCAAAAACCAATACCAAGAAAACCCCACCACACTCCAAAATACAGTTTTGTTCTCGTGGGCATAACTCAGGGTTCGCTTAATAAGCTTCCACGGATTGTGTTCAACCGCTACGACCTCGGCGCAAGCCGGAGCCTCGGGAATATGGCGACTAAAACGCCATCCCGCCCAAGCTACCAATACCCCGCCGACCGCCACAAAGTGTTGCCCGCCGGTAACTTGCAAAATAAGCGTGCCACAGATTAAACCTACAAAAATTGCTAATGAGGTACCGCAGTGAAAAACACCATTAGCCCCAGTCAGTTGGTGAGTGCCGATGTGTTGAGGCAAAATCGCGTACTTCACCGGACTAAAACAAGCCGATTGAACCCCGGTGGCAAAAATGACGCATAATAAAAGGGCGGAACTGCCCCACCACAGCGCTAACCCGCCAAGCAGCATCACCCCCAACTCAGCCAACTTAATCGCTCTGGCGACCCGGGCTTTATCCAATCGGTCGACATATTGCCCCGCAATGGGAGCAAACAATAAAAAAGGAATAATTAATGCCGCCGCCACAATATTGTTCAGCACATCGACGCCAAGTCCCCAGTTGTCAATCGCACCATAGGTAAAAAGCATCATCAACGCACTTTTATAAAAATTATCGTTAAAAGCGCCACCAAATTGAGCCCAAAATAGGGGGTAGAATTTTTTTTCTTTAAACAGTGAAAATTGACTGGCCTGAACGGCCGGCTCAAGTGACATTTAACATTCCCCCACGGCAATAAAACGCCGATAAATACTATCGATATTATCTAATATCGCGTGTTTTAATTTTATGTCTGTTTGCGCCAATTGTTGACGCAGTATATCTTTTGACAGCACCTCGGCATAGGGTTGAGCGATCGCGGCACAGCTCAAATGCCAGGGTTCGGGCGCTATACCGCCCAAGTCCTGCTGATAAGGGCGAAAGAAGCCCGCAGGCGCTATGGCATTGGGCAACGCTTCACACAACGCATGAAAGATGCCATCACTGGCATACTCAGACGGTACTAATTGCAAGCGATACCCCGTCGGCAGCGCCGCTGGGTCAAACACATCGATATCCGTCCCCCAATGATGACGCGATGCGCCGGGCAAGGCACTGAAGCGCAAAATCGCAAACAACACTTCACGATCGGACAAACCATTGATCTCAACCGGCCGCCCCTTATCATCCAATATCGGCCGCTCACCGGTCGCCTTGGCGTTAAATATGGTCAGCTGCTGGTCAAAACTTCGATATCCACTGGCCACGGCCAGCTGGCAGCCAGTATTTTGCAACCGTCCGCTCAAATCCAACAAGGGCGCCAGCAGCTGACGATGGACTTTAACGCGATCGTCATATTCAACCAGATGAGTGTCATCTAGCCCCAATGCTTGTCGCTCTAGAAGAGTCTGGGTCATTTCTGTGGCCTTGATCAATTAATGCGCCAACTTTATCGTGTCTTTTCTACGATAGCGAGACGGTCGCTTGCAGACGGTAGATAAGTATGTAATATAACCTAGAGCTATATATGGGAATAGCGCATAAGTGGAAATATAACGACAAAAATGGAGCCCTGTAGTTATGGCAACTGAGCAAAGTGAACTGCTTAAACTGAAAAACCTAGGTATGGCGTCAGTAAACATCCTCCGCGCCATTGGCATCGCAAGCTATGAGGACCTACAAGAAGTTGGCGCCGTAAAAGCCTACCTAAAAATCAAAGAACGTGACATTAGTGTTTCAAAAGTCATGCTCTACGCCCTTCAAGGAGCCTTGATGGATATTCACTGGAACGACCTTCCCCCCGGCATGAAAAAACAACTGGTCGAAGACGCCGAAAACCAAAGTTTAGAAAACGTTGAATTTTAGTTGCCAAGGTCCTTACCCGACCTGCTATGATCAATCCTGCGGATAAGAACAGAGACAGACGGCCACACCATGCAATTACCAACACATGAACTTGAAGCCCTAACTGACCTCGGACAAAAGCTGCACAGCATCACGCGCAGCTTGATGGAAGATCTACAGCCGGCATCTACCCCAGTTGCCGTACCGGCTTCGAATCAGTTGTTTGCCAATGCCAGTCCTGCGACCGTCTATCTTATTCAAGACGGGCAAATTAATAGCGAACTGAACGGCAAGCGCGTAGTTGTCTTCGAGAAGGGCGATTTGGTCGGCTTGCACAGAATGCTAAATTTGCCGGCCGGCCAACTCACCACTACCGATACCGTGACTGTACTTCCCATTGAGCGAGAAGAACTCATCAATCACGTCAACTCCAGCGACAGTCTGCAAAAACTCTGGAGTTATTACCTTGTCGCTCTCAGTGGCTGGTATCAACTGGCACTCAGCCAGGAAATTCGCAAAGAATTCCAACCCAGCGCCGGCTTTTTGCACTTCTCCGCAGGGGAAACAATCATCCACCAAGGCGATGAGGCCGATCTGGTTTACACCTTGCTAGAAGGTAGCGCCGACGCCTACTGCGACGGTATTAAAGTGGGGCATATTTTAAGCGATGAGATTTTCGGCGCCCTAGCAGTATTTACCGGGCAGAAACGTATTGCCAGCGTAATTGCCAGCACGGCCTGCACCGTACTGACAGTACGCAAAGAAGAGTTTATTGAACTGGTCGAACACCAGCCGCATATTTGCATCGGTCTGATTGAAGAAATGGCCGAAAAGATCAAACAGCTCAATCACCAAATCTCCAACCTGCAAGAAGCCTAACCACTTTTACAATCCCCTAGCGGCTGTCTACACAGGCAGTCTGCCGAATCAATTGCACAAAGTTGTTGACAACAGTAATGATAATGATTATCGTTACATCACTGGCGCTTAGCAAGCGTCGGTGATCGGTCAATGTTCCTGCAAGTCTATTGTCTGATCTTCTCCTCTGGTTTACCCCATTGGCGGTAAACCGATAGACACGTCTGTGTCTAGGCTAATCACGGTTGCTTGGGCCACCTACGGGTGGCCATTTTCTTCCCGCCCCCCATTGAAAATCCACAACTCGACGGCATATACCCAATAACCAACGGTTTTCGAGGAGTACTTACCGTGTTGCGAGTTGGCTTATTTTTATTAACAAATATAGGCGTACTGGTTGTTGCCAGTATCACGTTAAATCTACTGGGAGTAGGTCACATATTGGACGAGTCCGGCAGTGGGCTCAACCTCACCTCACTGCTTATTTTCTGTGCAGTCTTTGGCTTCAGCGGCTCATTTATTTCTCTGTTTCTGTCCAAATTTATCGCTAAAAAAACCACCGGCGTACAGCTGATCGATACCCCGCGCACAGCAGAACAAAAGTGGCTACTCGACACCGTCACAGAGCTGGCTCAAAAAGCCGGCATTGGTATGCCTGAAGTCGGTATTTTCCCCGCCCCTGAGGCGAATGCCTTTGCCACCGGCTGGAACCGTAACAATTCGCTGGTGGCCGTTAGTGCAGGTTTGCTACAGCGTTTTGATCGCGAAGAAGCTCGGGCCGTGCTAGCCCACGAAATTGGCCATGTCGCTAATGGCGATATGGTCACACTCAGCCTAATACAGGGCGTGGTCAATACGTTTGTCATGTTCTTCGCTCGCATTATTGGCCACACCGTCGATCGCGTGATCTTTAAAACCGAGCGCGGCCTCGGTATTGGTTATTACATTGTGACCTTTGTGGCGGAAATTGTGCTCGCCTTCTTGGCCTCAATGATCGTGATGGCCTTTTCCCGCTACCGCGAATTCCGCGCCGACCACGCCGGGGCAACCCTAGCCAGTCGCGCCGGAATGATTCGCGCTCTGCAACGCCTGCAGGCAGAGACACAGGCGGGAGCACAAAGCTCGATGCCCTCAAGTATGAAGGCCTTTGGCATTTCCAGTGGCTTTGGCCAAAACATGGCGAAGCTATTTGCCAGCCACCCGCCTCTGGAGGAGCGCATCCGTGCTTTGCAGCAAGGCGGCTAAACGGTCGATCGCCATGCATTACGGCCGAATCTGGCAAGTGATCGTTTGGCTGGTGGCTCTTTTTGCCGCCAGCCATGCCTGTGCTGCGCCAGAATTTGCCACCAATGATGAGCGCAATACCATTGAGATTTTCGAGTACGCCAGCCCCTCAGTGGTGTACGTCAACCGACTGCAGGTGGTGCGCGACCGTCGCTCCTACGATTTACTCTCTATTCCGCGCGGTGCTGGCACCGGTTTTATTTGGAGTGAGCAGGGTTATATCGTCACCAACTATCACGTGGTAGAAGGCGCGCAACAGGTCTCAATCACTCTGCCCGACCAGACCAGCTGGCCTGCCAAGGTGGCAGGCTTGGCGCCCGACAAGGATTTAGCCGTACTTAAAATTGATGCCCCTAAAGAGAAACTGCGAGCGCTACCGGTGGGCGACTCCAGTGAACTGGTGGTGGGCCGTAAAGTGCTTGCCATCGGTAACCCATTCGGGCTGGACGCCACTTTAACCACCGGTGTGGTCAGCGCTCTGGGGCGTGAAATTGAAGCGCCCAATCAGCGCAAAATTCGCAATGTCATTCAAACTGACGCCGCTATTAACCCCGGCAATTCGGGCGGACCACTGCTGAACTCCAAAGGCGAGCTGATCGGGGTCAACACCATGATCTACAGTCCCAGTGGTGCCTCCGCCGGTATTGGCTTTGCCATTCCGGTCAATATCGTCAAAGAAATTGTGCCGCAATTAATTGAGTTTGGGCGCTTGGTACGACCGGTATTCGGGGTGGAGTTTGCCCCGGCTTATTGGTCGCGCCAAGCCGGCGTTGAGGGCGTGGCCTTACTTCATGTCGCGCCGGGCTACCCGGCTGCCAAAGCGGGCCTGCAGGGCGCAAAACGCGGCCGCTGGGGACGAGTGGAGCTGGGGGATATTATTATTGCCCTAGACGACACCCCAACCCGCAATCAAGATGAGTTTCTGACGGTATTGGAGGCCAGCTCGCCCGGTGATAAGCTTCAAGTCCACTTCGTGCGCGATGGTCGCTTACGGCAAACAACGCTCACTCTCGCCGAACCCCAACTGGACTGAACCATGACAGAACCCATTGCCCTGTGCCCCAGCGGCGAGATCGGCGAAAACGAAAGCCGAGGCTTTACCCCGTCGATAAACGGTTCGCCCTACCCTGTGTTTGCGGTGCGAAAAAATGGCCAGTTGGTGGCCTATCGCAATCTCTGTCCGCACGCCTATATACCGCTTGAGTGGGTGCCCGATGAGTTTTTAACCTCCGACAAAAGCCTGATTCAGTGTGCCAACCACGGCGCTTTATTTACCCTCGATACGGGTGAGTGTGTGGCCGGCCCCTGCCCGGGGCAATCGCTGCAAGCGGTTGAGATTTCTGAATCTGATGGCACCGTGTATTTACAGACTGCCAACCTATAGCACGCGGGATTTTTAATGTTGCGGGTTTAACCTAGCACTGGGGGTAAACTCGAACTGGCTTAAAGGAGTACCGGCAGCGCCTTCGTTAAGGTAATACGACTTTGCTGGGGCTGAATTTCCGCCTTATAAGCCAGTAGCTCGACCCCGGCGCTCGCCGCTTGACGCAGCGTCCTACCGTAAGCAGTATCAATATGATCAGCGGGCCTCACCTCGTCAATGCCGCTGTGCTGCACACAAAACAGCAAAACCGCACGATGGCCCTGCGACTTCATCTGCATCAGCTCGCGCAGATGTTTTGCGCCCCGGGTGCTAACCGCGTCAGGGAAATACCCGCTCTCGCCTTCTTTTAAAGTGACGTTTTTCACTTCCAGATAACAATCGCCGCTGACGCCCGTGAGCAAAAAATCAATCCGCGAGTTTTCCTCGCCGTATTTCACCTCGGCCCGCCACTGATCAAATTCTTGTAGTGGCGCAATAATGCCAGTCTCCAGCGCCTCGCGCACCAAATGATTGGCCCGCCCGGTATTAATGCCCGCCCAGTCCCCATCCGGGGTGGTGGCGACTTCCCAAGTATGCGGGTATTTGCGGGTTTTACTGTCCGAACGGGAGTACCAACAGTCACTGCCCTCGGCGATGCAATTGCGCATCGACCCGGTATTGGGGCAATGAATCGTGATCTGTTCGCCCTGGGGAGTTTCCACATCGGCCAGAAAACGCTTATAGCGCTTGATCAATTGCCCTTTTTCCCAGAGTTTTGTGTCTTGCATACCTATCTTACCCATCCAAACACATTATTATACGGTAAAATGGTAGTTGCTCAGAGCAGGCTTCGAGCAGCGCAAATGCAAAAAATGCTGGCGCAGTAACGGTGAATCTGGTAGCTTCGCTCTCCTTCCGCAGGACTCCCAACCTGGGAGGGTGGAAATTGGCGAAATGCCGAGTGGCACAACAAGTAACCAAGCACTGGTAGCCTTTAGGCGCACCAGCTACAGGAGATCAAGAGGCGTTGCACTATGCCCAATAATTCAGCTCAAGCAGAAAGTTACACGCTGCGTACTTTTTCGCCTTACAAGGAGAAGAAAGGCGAAGAATATATGAACGAGAAGCAGTTGGAACACTTCCAAAACTTGCTTCTAGCCTGGCGCAGAGAGTTGATGGAAGAAGTCGACCGCACCATGAGCCATATGAAAGACGAAGCGGCTAACTTTCCCGACCCGGCCGATCGCGCCAGTCAGGAAGAAGAGTTCAGTCTGGAATTGCGTACCCGTGATCGCGAACGCAAGTTGATTAAAAAAATCGACTCCACGTTAGAGCTTATCGAAAACGAAGACTATGGATTCTGCGACGCCTGCGGCGTAGAAATCGGTATTCGTCGTTTGGAAGCTCGCCCCACAGCGACCTTATGTGTCGACTGTAAAACTTTGGACGAGATCAAAGAAAAGCAAATAGGCGGCTAATCGCCCCCTGCGACCGGGCGCTTGCGCCCGAGATGCCCCGTGCCTGAACAGCCCACCGCTTACATCGGACGCTTTGCTCCCTCCCCGTCCGGGCCGTTACATTTCGGCTCGCTTATCGCCGCACTTGCCAGTTTTCTCGATGCCCGGCAGGCCAATGGGCACTGGCTGGTTCGCATCGACGATATTGACCCGCCTCGAGAGATGTCAGGCGCCGGCGACTTAATATTACATACCTTAGAGCAGCATGGCCTGCAGTGGGATGGCACCGCCCTTTGGCAAAGCCAGCGCCATCAAGCCTACCAGCACCTCCTACACACTCTCACTAAGCAGGGGCTTATTTATTCCTGCACCTGCACCCGGCAAGCGGTGAAAGCCATGGGTGGCGTGTACAATGGCCACTGCCGCCAGCAAACGCCCGCCTCTGCCGAGCCAAAAGCCGCACTGCGACTCAAGCTCTACGATTTGCCTCCGCCTTTGCAACAATTGCCGAATGAATTGGTTTTTGTCGATCAAATTCAGGGGCATCAAAGACAAGATTTGGCGCGCGAGGTGGGTGACGCCATTGTCCAGCGCAAAGATGGACTATTCGGCTATCAATTGGCTGTGGTGGCCGATGACCTGTATCAAGGTATTACCCATGTCGTGCGCGGCGCCGATTTGCTGCCCGTCACCGCCCGCCAGATTCGCTTTTTTCAAATGCTGCAACAACCGGCCCCGCATTATGCTCATGTGCCGGTCGCCGCGTTGGATGGACGCAAACTCAGCAAACAAAACCAAGCCCCGGCGCTGGACAATTCCCTCGCGGCGGACAATATATGGCAAGCCCTGCGTTTTCTCCGGCAAGCCCCGCCGTTAGAACTGCGAGGAGAAACGGTCGAGACACTGTTACAATGGGGCTGCCAACACTGGGCGCCTGAACAACTAGAAGGCACCGGACACACTTTATCGATAGCGGAACCATGAACAATCAACGACTGGTCATACTCTTACTGCTGATCGCCTATATTTTTTCACCCACCTTATTTACGTGGATTGTGAACCCCGAAGGCGCCTGGTACCGTCCCTACATCATGTGGATTATCGTGATTATTATTGCTTACGCCGTACAGGCCCGTAAAAAGCCCTCATGACTTTTGAACTGATCCACGTCGCCCTTCTGTGCCTGTTTTACTTACTGGTCATTTTCGGTATTGCTACCCTCACCGAGCGCGACTGGATTCCACGTAAAATTACCGAGCACCCAATCACCTATGTGCTGTCGCTGGGGATATTTGCCAGCGCCTGGGCCTTTTACGGCGTAATCGATCTGGCCTTCCAGTTTGGCTATGGCGCACTGGCCTATTACTTAGGTACTGGCGCCCTATTTTTATTTGCCCCGGTGGCACTGGAGCCCATTACCGAGCTGGCTCGGCGTCACCAGGTACACTCACTGGCTGATTTATTGGTTTTTCGTTACCACAGCCACGGTATTGGCGCCTTGACGACACTGTGCATGCTGTTGGGCATTTTGCCTCTAATGGCACTGCAAATTCAGGCGACCGCCGACACCATGCATATCCTGACTGTCAGTCGCGCACCGGCCATTCCCGCCGCCGGTACCGGCCTGACCTTTAAAGACTTAATGGCCCTTACCTATTGCGGGATTTTGGCCCTGTTTACCGTTCTGTTTGGCTCCAACCGAGAGCACCATCGCGGCTTGATTACCGCGATGGCCTTTGAGTCTCTGATTAAAGTGTTCGCCTTAACAGCCATTGGTTTGTTTGCCGTTTACGGTGTATTTGACGGTTTTACCGGGCTGGATAACTGGCTGGAACGCAACCCCGAAAATCTGGCACTACTGCACTCACCCATCCGCGAAGGTGCCTCCCATACCCTACTATTGGTATTTGTCGCCACCGCCGTCACCATGCCTCATATTTTCCATATGGGCGTGGCGGAGAACCCAATTTTGCGCAATACCCGCGCCGTTACCTGGGCTTTTCCGTTATTTCTATTGTTCTTAGCGCTGCCCATCTTTCCCATACTCTGGGCCGGCTTTGAATTATCGGTACCACTTCCTGCCCAATATTTTACCTTGGGTGTCCCGATTATGGCCGAGTCCCCCGGGCTGACCATGCTCGCTTTTATCGGTGGCTTATCCGCCGCCACAGGCGCTGTGGTGGTCATTACCCTGGCCTTGTCCACCATGGTCATGAACCACTGGATACTGCCATTTTTACGCTTGCGCCGCCGCCAAGATATCTACAGCCAGTTGGTCTGGTTGCGCCGAACGGTCATCACTTCACTGTTTATCGGTGGCTACCTGTTTTATTGGCTTCTGGACAACCAACAAAGCTTGTTTCATTTAGCGCTCGTCGCCTTTATTGAAACGCTGCAATTTCTGCCCGGAATCTTTGCCATTGTGTTCTGGGCGCGCGGCAACCGGCGCGGTGTCATCGCGGGCCTAACCGCCGGCACTATTGTCTGGGCCATTGGCATGTTAGTGCCTATGCTCAGTGGGCTGGAAGAGATTGCCGTACCTTTTGGCGATGGCACTTTAAGCGTAGGCATGAGTCATTGGAGTGAGATCACCGTCATTTCGCTGGGCCTGAACACATTAATATTTATCAGCATCTCATTGCTAACCCAGCAAACGGAAGAAGAGGCTTACAGTGCAGAATTATGCGCAGCCGATGAGCTCTCACACCCTGTGCGCCAGGCGCTGGACGCCCACAGCGCGGCGGATTTTAAAACCCGCCTCGCCAAACCGCTGGGCAAAGTAACCGCCAGTCGCGAAGTGGATATTGCCCTGCGCCAGCTGGGGCTGGCCATTTCCGAGCGCCGCCCCTACGCCCTACGTCGTCTGCGCGACCAGCTGGAAGCCAACCTCTCTGGCCTGATGGGGATTCATGTCGCCGGCGAGATTATGGACAATCAACTGCCCTACAAGCTGGCTGAGGCGCGTGATACCGTCGATATTAACCTAATTGAAAATCGGCTATCCCAATACCGCAACCACTTAACAGGTATGGCGGCTGAGCTGAACAATTTGCGTCTCTACCACCGCAAAACCCTACAAGAGCTGCCTATGGCGGTCTGCTCACTGGGGCGCGATAAAGAAATTCTGATGTGGAATCGAGCCATGGCAAATCTGACAGGCATTGCTTCGGAAGATGTTCTTGGCTCCCATCTGGACGACCTGGCTCAACCTTGGTGCGAGTTACTGGTCAATTTCAGCCAGGGGGAAGATGCCCATCTGTATCGCCACGAAATTAATCTCAGTGATCGCCCGCACTGGATTAGCCTCCACAAAGCGGCCATTGAAGGGCCCTCGACCACCCGGCGCACAGCCTCGCAATCGGGCTTTACCAAGGTCGAAGATGATCAGGTTATCTTGCTGGAAGATGTCACCGAAACTCAGCTGCTCGAGCAAGAGCTTATCCACTCCGAGCGCCTGGCCTCGGTGGGTCGTCTGGCGGCCGGGGTCGCCCATGAAATCGGCAACCCAATCACCGGTATTGCCTGCCTTTGCCAAAATTTACGCTACGACACCGACAACCCCGATGTACTGGAAACGGCGGATCAAATTCTCAGCCAAACCGACCGGGTAACCCGCATTGTGCAGTCGCTGGTAAGCTACTCCCACAGCGGACAAAATAAAAAGAGTGCCTTTGAGGCCGTGGTGCTGCGCGAATGCGCGGCTGAAGCCATTGCACTGCTGTCACTGCAAAAAGACAAGCAATATGTGCACTTTGACAATGATTTAGCGGAAAATGCCATTATTGCCGGCGATCAACAGAAGATGATTCAGGTCTTTATTAACCTGCTGGCCAACGCCCGGGATGCCAGTGAAGAGGAAGGACATGTTATCCTTGCAAGCTCTGAGGACGATGACGATATATCCATTACCGTTACAGACGACGGCGAAGGAATACCTGAAGAGCATATCGACCAAATTCTGGAACCGTTTTTCACCACCAAAGACCCCGGAGAAGGTACCGGCCTGGGGCTCGCTTTGGTTTACAGCATCGTGGAGGATCACGGTGGGACTCTGGATATCATCAGCCCGGTAAATCGCGACACCAACCGCGGGGCACAGATCCTGATCAAGCTGCCCCGACACTTAAACTCGCTGATCACAGGGGTGCAGACCATCCCCCGCAGCGAGGCCTAATACAGGCATGAGCAATAGAGTCGAGACGTACTATGACTAAGATTCTGGTAGTAGAAGACGAAGCTATTATCCGTACAGCACTGCGCAAGCTGCTGGAACGCAATAAATACGTGGTCAGTGAAGCGCCCTCTGTGCGAGAGGCAACCTCGAAATTCAACTTAACGGATTTCGAACTGATTATTAGCGATTTGCGCCTACCCGGCGCACCGGGCACCGACCTCATCAAATTAGCCGGCGATGTGCCTGTACTCATCATGACCAGTTACGCCAGCCTGCGCTCGGCGGTAGATTCCATGCGCATGGGAGCCGTTGATTACATCGCCAAACCCTTTGACCACGACGAAATGGTCAGTGCCGTTAAGCGTGTGATTGGCAAAGCCAAGGCCAACCTCAAGGCCCACCAGGGCGCCGCGACGGGTGACAGCAAAGTCAGCGGCATGATTGGCTCTTCTGAGATCATGAAAAGCCTCTACTCACGTATCGCCAAGGTCTCCCCTACCGATGCCACCGTGTTAATCCACGGCGAAACCGGCACAGGTAAAGAGCTAGTGGCCCGCTCCCTGCACGAACAGAGCAAACGCCATAAAGAGCTCATGATTTCGGTCAACTGCGCCGCGATCCCTGAAACCTTGATTGAATCCGAGCTGTTCGGTCACGAAAAGGGCGCCTTTACCGGTGCGGCCAGCACTCGAGAAGGGCTGGTAGCCGCCGCCGATGGAGGCACTCTATTTTTGGACGAAATTGGCGAGCTGCCCCTCGAAGCACAAGCGCGCTTATTACGTGTGTTGCAAGAGGGTGAAGTACGACCACTGGGGTCCGTGGAGTCACGCAAGGTGGATGTCCGACTGGTAGCCGCCACGCACCGCGACCTGCGCGCTCTGGCCAAAGAAGGGCAGTTTCGCGAAGACCTCTACTTTAGAATCAACGTTGTACAGCTGGAAGTACCACCGCTGCGCGACCGGGGTCGGGATATTCTCAGCCTCGCCGAAGCGCTGCTGATTCGCTATTGCCAGCAATTCAACAAAAACAGCCTCAAGCTGTCGCCAGAAGCTATTCAAGCCATTACCACCTACACTTGGCCAGGCAATGTGCGTGAACTGGAAAATGCCATACAGCGGGCTGTAATCCTCTGTGAAGATGAACGAGAAATCAGCCATGAGCTGCTCGATATTGATTTGGATTTAGTTCATTTAGATGATCAGCCTGAGGGCGAAGACCCTTATGCGCTGGGCGGCAGACGTTTAACATCAGTTCCCAGACACCAAGACCCTAGCGAAGACCTGTCGCTAGAAGAGTACTTTCAACGCTTTGTCTTAGAGCACCAAGACACTATGAGCGAAACTGAGCTGGCGAAAAAGCTAGGCGTCAGTCGAAAATGTTTGTGGGAACGTCGCCAGCGCTTTGGCATTCCGCGCCAGAAATCCACCAGCAAATAGCCTTTCTTGAATCCGGTGCGGGGCTCCTCCCGCACACACTTTTCTCGCTTTTTCAACTGCACCGCTACGTCTAGTAGCAGCAAACCGACTACCTTTTCAGATTTTCAAACCACCAATGCGTGATTAGGTGCCATGTCGTTACCCCACCACCCACACTGTCACCCCAAGAATCTGTTACCCCACTCGCTGTAACGTAACAACAAGGCCGCTCGGGTGTAACCGTTAGAAATAACCAAATCGAATATAATGGTTAGAGAAAATACTATGTGATTGAAATATAAGGAGTTTTCATTGTTGGCACAGCAAATGCTTTATAGGGCGAACATAACAACAACAAACAATAAAAACGTAGTCTTACTAATAACAACAACAAATAATTAAAAAAGTTCAAAACTAATAACAACAACAAATAATTAAAAAATTTGAAACAACATAATAATTACAATAGACAATAAGAAACGAAACACAACGACAAAAACAACAAACAATAATAAACGTAACACTACAAATAAGAATAAAGATAATAAGAAGAAGACTAAGCTTAAGACTGACTAGGCACCGAAGGATCGCAATTGAAAGGAATGGGCAGGGATGCAGGATTGTGACTAATCCATTGGCTGCCTTACCGCAGCGTAAATCGGCCGAATGCCCTGTTTATGGCAATCGGTGCACGACTGACCTCACAACAAGAAGTGCCGCCCATTCTAACGGGAAAGCTTACGCTTTCCCGTTTTGCTATCTGTACACTGAGCAACTGGCACTAACTACCGTCGTGAGGCTTGCCATGCTAGAATCTGGTTTCGATGGGTCAAATAGGTGAATTCGGCCATACCGATTCAACCTACCCCAATAACTTAATCAAAATGATTTCACCAACACAGTACCCTCCATGTTAAAACGGCTGTTTAAACTGATCTCTACACGCAACGACACTGAACGCCAACAGCCCCTTATTATCCCCCGCGATCAGCACAGCGTCTCACGCAAGCTGCTTAGTCAGGCGGCTATTAGGGTAATGAAGCAGCTCAACCAGCACGGCTACGAAGCCTATTTGGTGGGCGGTGGCGTTCGAGACCTCCTGCTAGGCGGCCACCCCAAGGATTTTGACGTTGCCACCAATGCCAAGCCCGAGCAGGTCAAAAGCCTGTTTCGCAGCGCCCGTATTATCGGTCGGCGCTTTAGAATTGTTCATGTGCGCTTCGGCCGGGAAATGATCGAAGTGACCACCTTTCGCGGCCATCACGAGGCGGCCCGCAACGAACACGGCATGGTGCTGCGCGACAATGTCTATGGCAACGTCCACTCCGACGCCGTGCGCCGCGACTTCACCGTCAACGCACTGTATTACTCGCTGGACGGCTTTGCGGTACACGATTACACCGGCGGCCTAAAAGACTTGCAAAAGCGCACTCTGCGCATGATTGGCAACCCTAAAGAACGCTACGAAGAAGACCCCGTACGCATGCTGCGCGCAGCGCGTTTTGCCGCCAAGCTCGGTTTTAATATTGAGAAGAACACAGCCGCGCCCATCAAATCCATGGCACCGCTGCTAGCCAATATTCCTCCGGCGCGATTGTTTGAAGAGATATTGAAGCTTTTTCTCAACGGTTCGGCCACCGCCACATTTGGCTTGTTGCGCGAATACGGCTTGTACGATCAGCTATTTCCCGACAGTGGTGCACTGATCGCCGCTGGCGATGAAAAAGCACTGGCCATGGCCGAGCTTTGCATGAGCAATACCGATAAGCGCATCCGGGCCGGTAAATCCATCACCCCTGCGTTTATCTTTGCCGCCCTACTGTGGCCGTCACAACAAGCACTTATGGCTCAAAACCGGGGCATGCCAAAAGGTCAGGCCTTTGCTCAAGCCGCCTCAGATGCGGTAGGCCACCAACTGGCTCGTATCTCAATTCCCAAGCGGTTTTTAATTCCTATGCGCGAAATTTGGGATTTACAGCACCGCTTAACACTGCGCGGCGGCGGTCGCGCCTTTAAAATGCTAGATCACCCCCGCTTTCGTGCCGCTTATGATTTTCTGCTGTTGCGCGAAGACGCCGGCGAAGATATGGATGGCTTAGGCAACTGGTGGACCCAGTTTCAAGCGGCCGATGAAACCGAACAACAGTCCATGGTGAAAGCCATTAAAGGGCCGACCAAAAAACGCAATAGCCGACGCCCACCGCGCAAGAAGCGGAGCCCGGAGTGAGTGCAGCGGTCTATGCCTACCTAGGCTTGGGCAGTAACTTAGAAGACCCGCGGCAGCAATTATCGCGCGCGATTGAAGCTCTGGCAGAGCTTCCCCAATCGCGCCTGATCAATGTATCAAGCTACTATCGCAGCAAACCTGTTGGCCCCCAAAATCAGCCAGACTTTATCAACGCGGCGGCCTGCTTAGAAACTCAGCTCGAGGCCCTCACCCTGCTCGATCATCTGCAAGCCATAGAGCAACAACACGGTCGCGAACGATTGCAGCACTGGGGGCCACGCACACTGGATCTGGACATCCTGCTCTACGGCGATGCGCATATTGATACCGAGCGCTTGCAGGTTCCCCACCCCTTTCTTACCCAGCGCAGTTTTGTCTTGCTCCCCTTGGCGGATATCGCCCCAGGCATTCAACTGCCTGACGGCCAAAACCTACAAGCGCTGGCTGAGCAGTGTAACCGTGCAGACATCACCCCTCTCGACCCGCCAACTGGCACTGGTATCGGTGACTCGTTAAAATAAACACCCATGCAATAGGAGATCTCTGTGTCGGATGTGTTCGAGAAATTAGCGCTGGATTTAAGTGGCGTCGAATTGCCAGGCTATATTGCCGTAGAAGGGCCCATCGGTGTGGGGAAAACCACTCTTAGCCGCAATTTGGCCCAGCTATTCAATTATGACCTACTGCAAGAGGCTCCGCAGGAAAACCCGTTTCTGGAGCGGTTTTATCTCGACCCCAAATCCGTAGCCCTACAAACGCAACTGTTCTTTCTATTCCAGCGCGCCGGACAAATTCAGCAATTGCGTCAAGACGATATGTTTAGCCCGACCCGCATTGCCGATTTTATGATTGAGAAGGATCAACTGTTTGCTCAAGTGACTCTCGATGACGATGAACTGGCCATCTACCAGCAGGTGTACAATAAGTTAACCTTAGATGCGCCCCAACCGGATCTCGTGATTTATCTACAAGCCCCGCTGGATGTACTGCAGTCACGCGTGCGCCAACGCGGAGTAAAGTTTGAGCAATCCATTAGTGATGATTATTTAAAAATTCTCAACAACGCCTATACTGAGTTTTTCCACTATTACGATCAGGCGCCGCTGCTAATCGTCAACGCTCAGGATTTAAACTTGGCCGATAACCGAGAGCACTTTCAACAGCTGGTGGAATACATTGTGACGATTAAAAATGGCCGTCACTACTACAACCCCACCCCCGCGCTTTAATACAGGAAACCACACCATGCCTTACGTTCAAGCAGACAACTCAGGCGGTCTGGAGAAACAAGTCACCTTGCAAACCCTGCACAAGATGCGCGGCCAAGAAAAATTCGTCATGGTATCGCTGTACGATGCCCCCATGGCCGCTATGGCACAAAAGTGTTCGGTTGAAGTGGTACTGATTGGCGACTCACTGGGCATGACGGTGCTGGGTTACGACTCCGTGATTCCCGTCACCATGGAGCAGATGATTTACCACGTTGAGGCAGTGGCACGCGGCAACGATAAATCTCTAATCATCGGCGACTTGCCGTTTATGACCTATGCCACGCCAGAGCAAGCGCTAACCAACGCCGCTCGTATTATGCAGGCCGGTGCGCATATGGTGAAGATTGAAGGTGGTGCCTGGCTGGCCGACACCGTTCGTATGCTGTCCGACCGAGGCATTCCGGTTTGCGCCCACATAGGCCTTACCCCGCAATCAGTGCATAAATTTGGTGGTTTTCGGGTGCAAGGGCGGCAAGACGCGCGCGCTCAAACGCTTTTAGAAGATACCAAAATACTCAATCAAGCCGGTGCCGATTTACTGTTGGTGGAGTGCGTCCCCTCGGCCCTAGGCACCGAGATTACCCAGCAATCGGACATTCCAGTGATCGGTATCGGCGCCGGTGATCAAACCGACGCCCAAGTACTGGTGATTAACGATATTCTGGGCCTGACGCCGCAGCCGCCGAAATTTTCCAAAAATTTCTTGCGACAAGCCGGCGATATTCCCAGCGCCCTAAAGCTCTATCGCGACCATGTCAAAAGCGGTGAATTTCCCAGCATTGAGCATCAATTCAACTGAGTAACAACTCGGCTTTGGCTTCCCACACTATAGAGAGCGGCTAAGCTTTGCTAGCGCCTTGCTCTCGGGTGCGGTGGGATAAACCTTTAACGTATAAGCTACAACAGCCTTAGCCTTAGCAGGCTCCGCCAAAGGCCCTGCCAGCGCTTGTGCCACGAGTAGATACACCGCCGCCACCTCTGGTGTAGCAGTAACACGCTTATGTAAATTAGCGGTGACTTGCACCAACAAGCGCGGCTCCTTTTTCTTAGTCAGCAATCGGGCCAGTTTTAATGCCGTCGGCGCATGACGCAAACGGTAACCTGCAAATAACGCATACACATCTTTCACCAATGCCAGTGCCTCGGTGTTTTTCTTGGCATCGAGCAAGAGCCCCAGTAAGTAATCGGTATGCTTGGCAAGTGCGTCTGGATCGTTATTCAACCGCATCAACAGACCTTGATAGCGCCGGTGCACTTCAAGGTCGTCGCGACAGACATCCAATAGGTCGCGCATCGGCTGGCGCAAACGCTCGATGTCACCCATTTTTTCAAAGACCGCCATGGCCCCCAAGAGCCGCGCTTTGCGAAATTCATCCCCTTCCAGTTTAGGCTCATTGTGGGACAAGGAAGCGCCGGCAATCGTATCGCGATATTGAAATAAGACATAACCCAGTAACGCATGTAAAACTAACGAAAAATACAGCCCAATGGCAGTCAGTACGGGCAATAACCACACCTCACTCAACTGGGGTTCGAGCCAATAACTCAGCGCCGACGACATTCCCCCGATCGCCGCAGTCATTAGCCATAGGGCAAAATAAGGGCCGATACCGACTTCCAATATCAGGGGAAACAGCCGTGCCGGATTGACCGCCGAGAACATATTTCTGTCGATGGCCAATATCATCACACAGGCCGGCAGCGCTGCGGTAATAAAAACCAAACTCGCCAACCCCAACCATACGCCCGCCAGCAGTGTTGCGGCCAAAGTGCCGGCCGAGAACAGCACATACACGCCGATCAGCTGTAGAAACAGCATATGGGGGTCCGGCTTGGCAAGCTCAATCAAGCTCGGTGCCCAGCGCCGCCCCTCAGCCCGCTTGGAAATTACGGTCAGAAAGTACTTAATTGACACGATAGAAAATATAAAGCTGTAAATGTACCCAGGGGCTCCACCGCCCACCAACCAGACGCCTCCGGCGCCAATTAGCATCAATAAAAGCGCATTAAAATGCAGTGGGTATATAAACAAATAAGGAACCACTTGCCAAAAAGGCAGGTAAGCACTGGGATCATCTAAGTCTTTTAGGGGAGAGTGGCACTTAACACAGATTGGACCCTGTTTGCCCCACTGGGGGTTGTAGCCATCGGGTATGCATTGCTCACTGAAGTTTACATTGCAAAGCTCACAGTGCCATGCGGCTCTGGCCCCCTTCACATAATCACATTTTTGCTGCGCCATAGCTCTTTGCTTTAAATCCTTTTGCTGATCATTTATTGGTATATGCGGCATGCGGCGGAGAGCATTTGAACCTCCGCCCCTCATCCCGAACGAAGTACGCTGCGGAATCAGTCGGAACCCTAACAGCCTCTCAAAGAGCCGCTGGGATTATAGCTTAAGGGAAAAAACACTGTAAATGGCGCTCAAGCTGCTAGACCAAAGCTCAAATATAAAAAAACCGACGCTTTGGGGGAAGCGTCGGTAAAAAAGACCATTCTAGGAGTAACTTAAAGGAAAGATCCTGCCGAGCCACTGGGCCCACCGAAGGCGAAACAGGGAAACTTTGCAACCTTCAGTCACTTAAGTATTGACCAGATAGCGTAAACTTCCACCCAAACCCAACATTTCTATTAAACGAAATAGAGATAGCCGAAAGATTAAACAGATGATATGGCTATATATTAGGCCGCCAGTACCCAAAGCTTATACTTACCTCGTCAGGCCTCGCCGCGGACTCAGTCCGTAAAATCGACAATATTGCGAATTTTCCCTGAATTTCACGCACAATGACCAACAACTTAAGTGTTTTAGTGCATAACATAAACTCTACGGCTTTCAGAACATCATTCAGGCAGTAAAAGGTCGACCCAAACCAACCGATGGTCAGAGCTCGATTGACGATCTTTCACTAAATAGTGCAACGGCTCTTCTGGCGTGGGCCAAAAAACGCCGGAGGCTTGAGCTGTGAGTGATTGCGATGGCAACACATAATCGGCCCTCATCCCCCAGGCGGCAGTATGGTATTCACTGCCGGGCTGATCAGGGCGAGCCGCACTAGCCCCGGGGCTTGCAGGTTTTGGGTCGTAAACTCTGGGATGGTTTAACAGGCGCTGCATCATAACCCGGCGGCCATCTCCCTCGGTTGCCGAGGCGTTCAGGTCCCCGACAATCACAAAATGAGCCCCCTGCGCCAAACCTCCATACGCGCCATGATCGTCGTACAAATAGTCGGCATTGCCCGCTACATAATCCAACCAAAGTCTAATTTCATCGTGGTTGCGACGGCCGTTGCGATCTTCCGGCCCATCAAACACAGGTGGGGTGGGATGGCTGGCTAGAATATGCACCTCAGTATCACCCACCTTAACCGGCACATCCCAGTGAGATTTGGACGAGAGACGCATCGCTTGCCACTGCTCTGGCTGGTAGTAGGGCTGGCCATCAATCTCAGGCGCTAAAGCGTCGGGCATATCTTGCCAGCGAAAAGTTTGAAAGGTGCGCACCGCTTGGTGAACTATCGGGTAGCGGCTGAGCAATACCATACCGTAATGACCGGGAAAATAACCAAAACCGTAGGTATCGGCGGGTTGACGGATCTCGCCGTCCCCATCTAAGTCGACGGGAAACAGTTCGCCGGTATTCACCGGCGAGGTGTACACATAGGGGTAATCTACCGGTTGGTCCCCCACATTCAAAAACTGCTGTTTAAAGTGCTCAATGGTTGCATAGGGTGTTGCGCTGTAATCAAACTCATTGAGCAACACAATATCGGGCCGAACTGTTTGAATCACCTTGGCAATGTTCATAATTTGTTCAGCCCGGGCGTCAAGCGCCTGGGGCAGCACCTGATCACTTAACAGTGCGGAGTCAGATTGATAATTGCGCGCCTCCATACTCACATTAAAAGTGGCCACACGTATGGGCATAGAAACCTCTGTTGGGTTATTACTTTGACAAGCACTCACCAACAGCATGCCCCAAACAGCAACCAACGCCAAGCCTATAAACTTTCCTTTCCCGCGACACTCGCCCTTAGCCGTTTTCATTGTTCTCACCCCAACTCATAAGAATGGCTAGAGTAACGACCGCTAATGACATAAACATGAAAGTTTCTGTCACTGTTTTGTCAAGGTATCGTCACAGTACAGTCACTGAATGTTCGCATTCGTAGGTTAGTGTCAACCAGCCAACACGCAAACAATACTAATAATTTCCCGCCATACAAACACGAATACTGATGCCAACGAAGCATCGGCGGGCTTTTATGTGCGCGCATTGGCCAAACGACCATGGAGCAACCAAACGGGATAAAACTGCCATGAAAAAAAGATTTTTAAAAAACGCATTACCAATCGCCATTGCCGCTACGATGGGTATTGCGCTACCAAGTATTGCACAGGAAACCAGCTCGGCCATTCAAGGGATTGTCACAGACGCTAACGGTCAACCAGTTAACGATGCCAAGATCACCGTTGTTCACGAGCCATCCAACAGTCGCAGCAAACTAATGGCAGGTGAGAGCGGCCATTTCAGTGCTCGTGGTCTTCGTGTTGGCGGCCCCTACACTGTGACGATAAGCTCAGACAATGGTAACCGAACTATTCAAGACGTTTACTTAACACTCGGAGACGCTTATCGACTGGAAGTGATAGTAGGAGAAACCAGAGTAGAAGAAACCTTGGTGCTAGGTAGCCTGCAAGAGCAAAATTATGCGGTTGTTGGCCCTAATGCGGAATTTAGCTTGCAAGACCTGGCAACTGCGCCCGCCATCAACCGTGATATTAAAGACGTCATTCGCATTGACCCCAGAGTCTATGTGGATGAGGCCTATAATGATTCTATTCAATGCGCTGGCGCTAACCCTCGATTTAACAGCCTTACGGTAGATGGCGTTCGCATGAACGATGCGTTTGGTCTGAACACTAACGGCTACCCAACGCAACGCATGCCGTTCTCGTATGACGCTATCGATCAGGTTGCCGTAGAGCTGGCTCCTTTTGATGTCCAGTACGGGGGCTTCAGTGCTTGTAATATCAATGCGGTAACCAAGTCCGGTGACAACGAATTTCACGGCTCTTTCTTTTATGATTACACCGATGATTCTATGTTAGGTGATAGCTTAGAGGGTGACAGTCTGGATATAGCCGCTTTTGATGAACAACGTTATGGTTTCACTGTCGGCGGTCCAATCATTAAGGATAAGCTCTATTTCTTTACCGCTTACGAAATGCTGGAAGGCGTTGACTCTTTTGGCCGCGGCACAGCTGATGCGAGTGTAGCCACACCAGTTGAGGGCGTTTCAGAGGAACAGTTTGCCGAAATCGATCGTATCGCTCGGGATATTTATGGCTACGAGACAGGAGGCCTACCCCCTTCAAGCCAGCCTATTGAAGATGAAAAACTTCTGGTAAAAGTTGACTGGAATATATCAGACTCGCAACGCGCAGCTTTTACCTATAACTACAATGACGGCTTCTCAATTGCCGAATCAGATGGTGATTCAAATGAGTTGGAATTTCTAAATCATCTTTACGAACGCGGTACCGAACTAAACGCTTACGTTTTGCAACTTTTTTCCAACTGGAATGACAACTTGTCAACCGAAGTAAAAGTAGGCTATCAAGATGTACAAAATCGAGCGCTACCACTAGGTGGAATTGAGTTTGGCGAAGTACAAATCACTACTCTTAATGACCATGACAATGACGGGAGCGACTCAGAAGCGACCGTGTATTTGGGTGCAGATGATTCTCGCCACGCCAATGAGCTGAGCTATGAAAATCTGAACTTTAAACTATCGGCCAATTATCGCTTGGATCATCAGACCTTCTTGATTGGTTACGAGCGTGAAACCTTCGATGTTTTCAATATGTTTATCCAGGAAGCGCAGGGTGAATACCGCTTTGGCTCAGTTGAAGAGTTCGAAGCTGGAACGCCCTTCCGCATCACCTATGAAAATGCCGCGGGCACCAATGTATCCGCCGATGCTGCAGCTTCGTTTGAGTACGCCATCAACACCTTGTACTTTCAAGATGAAATCTCTTTGCGAGGTGGCGATCTAACCATTATTGCTGGCGCACGCTACGACTGGTATGAAAGCGATGATGCTCCCAAAACAAACAGCGACATCTTAACAACCTACAATATCGACTCCGCACAAAATCTAGATGGTGCTGACTTATTTCAGCCTCGCTTAGGTTTTAACTGGAACTTGAACGATGCGCTGGAAATTCACGGTGGTATCGGTTTGTATTCCGGCGGCAATCCCAATGTTTGGCTGTCAAACAATTACTCCAACGACGGCGTAACTCAGATTGAAGTACAAGATCGCAGCGGCAACTCCATTCTGGAAATGGATTTCACCGGCGAAGGTCGCCCGATTTGGGATATTCCGCAGGATTTGTACGACTCAGTGGCCAACGGTCAAGGCTCAAGCTATGGTGTTAATATACTTGATCCAAACTTTGAAATTCCTGCATCCTGGAAATACGCTTTGGGCGGCAGCTACTCATTCCCCAACGCATTAACCCTATCTGCCGACTTACTTTATAGTCAGTATGAGAACGCCGCCATCATCTCTGACATTTCAAGAGTTCCTGTGGGCACTGCCTTCGACGGTCGTCCGATTTACGACAGCATCGATGGTCGCCGCCAAGACTATATGCTGACAAACGCCGACGACACCCACGAGTCACTATCTTTGTCTTTAGGCGTAAGTAAATTTTGGGATAACGGTCTAGAAGTCGCCTTCGGTTATGCATACTCTGATGCTGAAGACATTAACCCTATGACCAGCTCAACCGCGGGCTCTAACTACTCTAACCTGGCGACCAGCGACCCCGAAAATCCAGGAGCTTTCACCTCTAACTATAATATCCCGCATCGTTTCACCTTAAAGGTTGGCTATGAGCATGCCTTCTTTGGTGATTACAACACTCGCATCACCCTATTTGGCAGCGCCAATGAAGGTCGCCCTTATAGCTATACGTTCAACAGACCGTATAACACTGACGATGCAGATTATTATGGCGACGCTTCAGGATCCTCTCGTCACCTGCTGTACATACCTACGGGCACCGATGATCCGAATGTTGTCTACGGTGAAGATTTTGATGTCGATGCCTTCTATAGCTGGGTTGATAGCGAAGGTTTAACACGCGGAGACATTATGGATCGCAATGAAACTTACAGCGACTGGTGGATAAAGTTCGATTTGAAAATCGAGCAGGAATTACCTGGCATTATGGAAGGCCACAAATCTTCGCTGTATATGGTTGTGGAGAACTTGGGTAACCTGATGAATGACGACTGGGGCGTACAATACGAAGCCAGTTTCCCACGCTCGCAAGCCGCCGTAAATATGAGCGCTGATGAACAGGGGCGCTATGTTTACGAGGAGTTCATCGACCCCGCTGGCACAACACGGGTGGGCGATGCATCTCTTTGGCAAATGCGCATCGGATTCCGCTACGACTTCTAAAGACGGGTAACGGTTTACGGAAAACGGAGAATGGGGGTTGACCCTGTTCTCCGTTTTTCGTTATTCATGGTTTATCAGCACCAAACACCTAGAGAATTAAGTTAACTGTTCCCGGAATTCCGAAACCGCAAAACGAGCAACGCCGTGAAAGTCCAGTAGATTGCTTTGTTAAATGCTATATTGTAATCTGTGCGCATACCTATACGCATGAGTACACTTTGATGCAATCTTTATATGACCTAAATGCTCCCAAAAAACCAACAAACCTGAGCATAAACAGTGACTTACTCGCCAAGTCACGTAACCTTAATGTGAATCTATCCGCCACTTTAGAGCAGGCCCTTAAGCAAAAGCTAGCCGAGAAGGGGGCGGAAATCTGGAGACGGGAAAATGCCGCGGCCATAAAAGCTTACAATAGCTTTGTAGAAGAGAACGGCTTATTTGCCGACGAATTTAGGCCATTCTAATGGCTCAGTTTGATGTATACCCGAACCCCAGCAAGACTACAAAAAAGTATTTGCCTTACTTGCTTGATATTCAAAACCCTTTTCTGAGTGATCTCTTGAGCAGGATCGTAATTCCTCTAGGCCTCAAGACGGCGTTTAAAAATAAAGCCTTAGATAGATTAACCCCCGAAGTGTCTTTTGAGGACGCGCAACTTTTAATCCTAACGCCTCAGATGTCTTCAGTTCCAGCTTCAATTTTAAAAAATCCTATTGGTACCTTATCCCATTTTAGAAGTGAGATTATCGGTTCGCTCGATTTTGCGATTTCGGGCATTTAACGCTTTGCTAAGCGGCTAAAAATGGTTGGCTAAAATAGTGAGGAACGAGCAAAAGCCAACTGTTTTTTGTCCGTTTAAGCAACTTGTTAAGTTTCATTTTTCTCATTACGATCAGCTTTTAATTTTTTTAGTCTAACACTGGTGAGCATAGCTGCTGTCGCCACCATAACGGCGACAAGAACTGTTAATGTAGGGAGTGTTATATCCAAAATACTTTTAAGTGGAGAGGATACTTTATCGGTATCAAGCACTTTAGTTGCAACTACAACCATTGTACTCATGGCCGCAGTTAAACCCAAAACACTACTTACGCGTTCAGTTTGTTTTTGCCGATACTCAGCATCAACGAGTTTTCTCTCATTTTCGATTTCCAGTGGCACACTAACTTCTTTTTGTTCGTTAACTAAATGTGCTAAAGTTTCACAATAATTTTTCTTGGTATCGGACGATATAAAGCTAGAGTCCATAATTTCTTTTATAAGTTCTTCTGCTATTTGCTTAGCCTGATATGCATCTTCTCTATTTATCTTATATTTTCTAGCTGTGGCATTAATTAAAGAATGAAGAACTTCCATATCAGGAATATGTCCTTCAGAAATCCCAGGTCTTAGCGCATACACAACTTCTTTGTTTACTGCTGCTATTTTTTGAGCGTATTCTTTGTTGTCTTTTTTGGAAAATAAATACCGAGTTATTAGGGTGACAACTAAACCACTAAGGATTCCTCCACCGATACCGACAACCCATGCATTATTAAAAATATCCACCTAATCCTCCTTGAAACTTAACAGCTTATTAATGTGCGAGTTGAAAAATGCGCCTGGCAATGTATCACGCCTAGATTGCTTTTAGAAATTCGCCAAAACTCACTGTATTTTATATTATTTCCTTTAAATTGGCGCATTTTTACAGAAAGGTAAAGAAGCCAATTTTAACAGCAATCGGCAATGTATCATGTTTATTAAGTCTCGTGAACTTAGACTCTTAAACCCATGAAAAAGCAGTGAAAAATCGAAAATATGGTTAGAAATCGAGGATCAGAAAGTAAGCCGTCTCATGTACACCATTGAATTTGGCGTAGTTGCAGCCTGAAGACGGATGTCTGATGTCTGTTGCCACACAAACATAGACTACGAAGCCACCCTCCTCCATGCCACTGCGCCGAGTGGAGGTTGATTTTAGTGGGTAAGACAGTCTGAGGTCTGATGTCTGACGCAAAAACAAAACTTGCTACGAAGCGCCCTCCCCCATGCCACTGAGCCGAGTGGAGGTTGATTTTAGTGGGTAAGCAAACAGGAGGTTTGCGCAAGCATCTTCTCGCCAAGGACGGCGAGTAGATGCGGCCCACTAAAATCAATCGGAATGAGGGCACCCCACAGGGGCCAGTTGCCGGGGGCGGCTTTTTGGGTACTTTTTGGAGTAAAAAGTGCCTCGCCCGCCGGGCGAAATCCGGCACATGCTCAGGAGCGGCCGGTACTTTTTTTGCAGAAAATTTATTCCCCCGAAGAAGTCGAAACATTAAACTTAGATGCCTGACGGGAAATGAAAGTCTGACGCCTAATGTCTGATGTCTGACGCAAAGACATAACCTGCTACAAAGTCCCCTCCCCCTTCTCATCCAGCCGAATTCGAGCTAATTTTGTGGGTTAATTGCACATGGATGATGTGAGTGTCTGAGGTCGGACGTCTGATGTCTGACGCAAAAACAAAACCCGCTACGAAGCCCCCACTCCCCATCTCATCCAGCCGAATTCGAGCTAATTTTGTGGGTTAATTGCACATGGATGGTGTGAGTGTCTGAGGTCGGACGTCTGATGTCTGACGCAAAAACCAAACTCGCTACGAAGTCCCCTCCCCCCATCACATCCAGCCGAATTCGAGCTAATTTTGTGGGTTAATTGCACACGGAAGTGCAATTAAGGAAAAGCGCTGGGAACAAGGTGAATGCTGAAAGCAGAGAGGGCAGCCTAGGCTGGGCGATCTTTTCCGACCCTCAAAATTGGCTCCAATTCGGGAACCCGAAGGGCTGAGATGTGCGGGGTGAGTTTCTTGGCTACTTCTTTGCTCACCAAAGAAGTAGCTCGCCTGCCGGGCGAATTCCGGCACATGCGCGTTTATGCCTTTCGGGCACGTCCTGTCTGTGCGCTCAACCACTACCATTGACCTACACTCAGCACAATCATAAGGGGAAGGAATGACTTGCCCGCCCTGCAAATAAGGGCAAAAGAAAACAACTAAATGTCCGATGCCTGGCATCAAACATTCGCGGCTCCCCGCCGCCACAACAGATACACCGCCGGCAAAACCAACAACGTCAGCAATAATGTACTGACAGTACCGCCAATCATCGGCGCTGCAATTCGCTGCATAATTTGCGCACCGGAGCCGCTGCTCATGAGAATCGGCAGCAGGCCAGCGAATAGAGTCGCGGCTGTCATCACAATGGGCCGCAAACGTTGCAGCGCACCGTCGCGCACGGCAGCCACCAGCTGGGCCCGGTTGAAGCTTTGATTGCTCTGGCACAACTTCTGATACGACAGCTCTAAATACACCAGCATTAACACCCCGATTTCAATCGCCACACCTGCCAGTGCGATAAACCCCATGGCCACGGCAACCGACCAGTGAAAGTTTAAAATACTCATCAGTGCAATTGCGCCAATCAGTGAAAACGGCAAAGTGACCAAAATGATTATCACCGGGATCACCCGCCTAAAATTTATATAAAGCAAAAGAACGATAATAGCCAAGGTAATAGGAACGACTAAGGTCAGTCGCTCTGCCGCTCGCTGCATATACTCAAACTGTCCGCCCCAAGTCACAGAGTAACCGGCGGGCAACTGCAGTGTACCGGCAAGGTGTTGTTTGGCCCGGCTAACATAGCCGCCAATATCGCTCGACTCAATATCGACAAACACCCAACCATTCAGCCGCGCATTTTCACTTTTAATCATCGGTGGGCCATCTTCTATGGTTACATTGGCCACATCTGCCAGCGTCAGGGTAACGCCGCTTGCAGTCACCAGAGGTAGACCGGCAATTTTCTCCGGCGAGTCGCGATAACTTTGCGGGAAACGCATACTCACTGGGTAACGCGCCTCACCTTGCACCGTTTGAGTGATCTTTTCGCCTCCAATGGCGGAGCGAACCACAGTCTGTATGTCGGCAATATTTAAACCGTAGCGGGCGGCCTGATCGCGCTGAATATCAATAGTAATATAGCGTCCACCCGACACCCGCTCAGCGTATGCTGAGGCCGTGCCCAGCACCTGCATCAACAGTGACTCAAGCTCAGCACCTATCTGGTTAATGACGCTCAAATCCGGCCCGGCGATTTTAATACCCACCGGTGTTTTAATCCCGGTGGACAACATATCAATGCGGGTTTTAATTGGCATTACCCAGGCATTGGTCAGACCTGGAAAATCAATACGCTGATTTAGTTCGCGCTTGATCCTCGCCATATCAACCCCCGGGCGCCATTCACTGCGCGGTTTAAACTGAATCACCGTTTCAATCATGGTAAGCGGTGCCGGGTCGGTCGCGGTATCGGCCCGGCCTATTTTGCCAAAGACCGACTCCACTTCTGGCAGGGTTTTGATAAGTTTGTCTGTTTGCTGCAATATTTGCCGCGCTTCGCCTATAGACAGCCCCGCGTAAGTCGTGGGCATGAACATGAGGTCGCCCTCATCCAGCGGCGGCATAAATTCACTGCCCAATTTGCCCGCCGGATAGAGCCCTACAATCATCGCCACAGCGGCTAAAACAATGGTGCTTTTGGGAAAACGCAAGGCCGCGTTAAGTAGCGGCCGGTAGCCTGCCACCAGCAAACGGTTAACCGGGTTTTTACTCTCGGGCACAATCCGGCCGCGCACACAATAACCCAAAAGTACCGGCACCAGGGTGACCGCCAAGCCAGCGGCGCAAGCCATGGCGTAGGTTTTGGTGTAGGCCAATGGGCTAAACAACTTGCCCTCTTGCGCACCGAGCGCAAACACAGGTAGAAAACTGGCGGTAATAATTAACAGCGAAAAGAACAAAGCAGGGCCCACCTCCGCTGCAGATTCTGTCACCACTTGCCAGCGCTCTTGTGCGGTCAGTGTTTTATTTTTATGACGCTCAAGATGACTGTGCAGGTTTTCAATCATCACCACGGCACCATCAACCATCGCCCCAATGGCAATGGCAACGCCTCCCAGAGACATAATATTGGCGTTAATGCCCTGCCACTGCATAATGATAAAACTGGCGAGAATACCCAGTGGCAAGCTGACTAACACCACTAAAGCCGAGCGCAAGTGAAACAAAAACAGCGCACACACTAAGACGACGACGAAAAACTCTTCGCCCAACTTTTGGTATAGATTACTGACCGCTGCGTAAATTAACTTGGAGCGATCATAAGTGGTCACAATTTCCACCCCCGGCGGCAAGCTGCCCTCAAGGGCTGTGATTTTCTCTTTTACGCGCTCAATCACGGCTGCGGCATTCTCACCGCTGCGCATAACGATAATCCCGCCGACCACCTCACCTTCACCGTTGAGCTCGGCAATACCGCGACGCATTGTGGGCATCAGTTTAATATCCGCCAGAGCGTCCAAGGTCAGTGCCGTTCCCTGATGGCTCACCCCCAGTGGCACTTGTTTTAAATCTTCCAGCGTTTCTATGTAACCGGTGGTTCGCACCATATACTCTGCTTCGGCCATTTCAATCACCGACGCACCGGCCTCGGCATTGGCCCTGCGTATTGCCGTCACCACTTGGGCGGGAGGTACGCCGTAAGCGCGCAGGCGGTTGGGGTCGACTTCAACCTGATACTGGCGATCCATCCCGCCGATGGTTGCCACCTCGGCAACGCCGCTGACCGCTTGCAATTCGTATCGCAAAAACCAGTTCTGTAGCCGAGTCAGTGCCTCTATGTCCTGGCCGCCTGTACGGTCAACCAGCGCGTAGTTAAACACCCAGCCCACCCCGGTAGCATCCGGGCCAAGCTCGGGTTGCACGCTGTCAGGCAGTTGACCGCTAACTTGGTTGAGATACTCCAATACTCGTGACCTCGCCCAATAAAGGTCTGTGCCCTCGTCAAACAAAATGTAAACGAAAGAGTCCCCAAAAAAGGAAAAACCGCGAACGGTTTTCGCACCGGGTACCGCCAGCATTGCCGTGGTTAATGGGTAGGTCACCTGATCCTGCACCACTTGCGGCGCCTGCCCCGGGTAGTGGGTTTTTACAATCACCTGCACATCGGATAAATCGGGAATCGCATCCACCGGTGTTTTATTCAGGCTGTACACGCCAGCCAACGCCAAGACTACCCCTGCTAATAAAACCAGCAGGCGATTTTCAATCGACCAGACAATAATGCGCCGAATCATGGTGCACCCCCATGCCCTTGATGAGAAGCCGGGTGCTCGGTGTTTGACACAGCCGCACCGTGGCTCATGCCCGAGTGCTCCGACTGGCTGTGATTTATTTGGCTGTAATCCATGCTCGGGGATGTGCTCGAATCGGGTTGAGATAACCTGTCCAACTCAAGGTGAATACTCGACTCGGAGTCAATTAAGAAGTGAGCATTAGTAACAACCTTGTCACCCTTTGCCAATCCTTTCGTTATTTCGGTAAAGCTCTCTGCGCGCAAGCCTGTTTCCACCACGGTGCTGCGAAATACGCCGGGGGATACCTCGCGCACCACTCTCTCACCCTGCCCTATGCGTATTACCGATGAGCTGGGCACTGCAAGTGTGCGCGCTTTCTGTCGAGCACTGATAGAAATTTCAGTCAGCATATTGGGCCGCAGACTGGCATCGGCATTGTTCACCACAATACGCGCACGGGTGGTGCGATTAGCAGGATTAACCACCGGATAGACGTAGTCGATTTGCCCGTGCCAGCGACGGCCAGGATAGGCGCGCGAGCGAATTTCCACCGCTAAACCTTCAACCAAAAGACCGGCCTGGCGCTCAAACACCTCAGCAATAACCCAAATCGTATCCAAAGGCCCTACCGATAATGTATTTTGCTCCAGAGAGACGTAAGCACCATTGGCAACATTGAGTTCCGCGACCACCCCGGAGCTTTGCGCATAGAACCCGATCTCCGATTTAATTTCCCGGTTTTTTGCAACAGAGTTAATCTCTTGTGCCGGCACACCCTGGGCGATTAACTTGGCTCGCGAGGCGCGTATTAAACTGTCATTGCCACTGCTCAGTGCCTGCAAAAACTCTTGCTGTGTATTGCGAATATCGGGCGAGTAAAAATCAAATAACTTTTGCCCCGCTTGCACCGAATCGCCTACTGCATTGACCGACAGATTGGAGATCCACCCGGTAGCACGCAAATGAAAGTGCGTTAATGCCTGCTCGTTAAAACTGACAAAGCCGGCGGCTTTAATCGTGGGACTTAAAGTGCGCCGGGTCACTACGCTGGTTGTTAAACCCAAGTGCTGTTCAACGGCGGAGGATATGGTCACATCCGCTGGGTGAGAAGTATCCGCTTCAGCGTAAACGGGAACCAAGTCCATCCCCATCGGCGATTTACCCGGCCTATCGCGCCGATAGGAGGCATCCATAGGGGCCACCCAGTACAGGGGCTCGAATGAGGCCTCGGCACTCTGCGGGGGAGCCTCGCCCACCGCCAATAGGGTATTCGATACGGGAGAAGCTAAATAATAGCCGCCCACCAATCCAAGCGCGACTGCAACCAGCAACGCTATCATTATTTTTCCGTACATAATTGTCTGCTCACAATAAAAAAGACACCCTGATCAGGGCAAACTTTATTCGGGTGCACCAAATTTTAGGCGCACTGAAGCTGTGTCAGACCAATGTGGGGGGACGATATAAACGAGAGGGATGGGCAATCAGCAGCGGCACGACCAAACGGGCCGTTACAGTCTGCTGAGGCACCGCAAGAAGAATCCAGGAGGAGGGTAATAAAGTTGCCGCTGTACACATTCCCGGGCAGCAACAAACACCGGAACAGTGTTCCGGCTCCGGAGCCAGGGCGTGCGAATTTTCAGCCTGCTTAGTGTGCTCGGCTGTCATGTCGCCGTGACCATGACAGGGGGTTGCCACCAGTTGATCCGTCACAACCGCCACGCGCTCCGGTGCTGCATTTTTTTCGGGCGCAGGTGTCGCTAAAACAGAGCCTAACAGGCCCTGTAAGACGAACACCGTAATCATCAAACACCGTAGCAACATCGATAAATCTGCGCGTTTTAATCCAAAGTTTTATTCAGTATACGCTCCAACTCCCACTTGAGCGAGCGGTCGTCGCCACAGTAGCGCAAGCCGCGCTGGGCAAACTGGGCGGCTTGCTGGTTGTCTTCCAACCGATAGTAGTTTTTCGCCAGCAGTAAATAGATGTCGGCATTGCGCCGGTCGATGCGCAGCGCCCGCTCTGCGGTGGCCACCGACTGGGGGTAGCGGCCGCGCCGGTACTCACTCAATGATCGCTCCAGCAATGCCGCCACTGCCGAGTCACGATTGCCCATCGAGGGCTGAACGGGGGCCGGGGCGCTGGGCTCGTTTGACTCTGCCGGTTGTTGAGGCTCAGTGGCATCGGGGCTGGGTTGGCTCACACTGGGGTCAAGGGTTTGCCCGCCACCGGCCTCACTGACCGGGGCCGGGGTATGGCTGGCACAACTGGCCAGTAAAACGGCACTGATTATCCAACCGCCGTAACAACGCGCGGCAAAACCTTGCTTTAACTCTTTCATATCACCTGCTGATTTGTCCGCGAGTGTTAGGTGCAATACTGAAACAACACTCGGCAATTAATTCCAAAACCGCTGCCACCAACTGCGCTCCTGTTTTTGCTGCTGCAATCGGCAATCCACCGCTTGGGTGGGGGCGTAGCGCGTTACCATGGGCAACCACAGGGCATCCTCGCAGCCCTCGGCGCTGAGCATACCGCTGGAGGCATCAACCCAGTCAAAATTGACCGACTCCGGTGGCTCTAAGTTAACCCCCAATGTCGGCAGTTCACTCATTAAGTCGGCCCACACTTTTAAAGCGCCGCCGCTGCCGGTCAGGGGCATGGGGCTGTTGTCATCGCGCCCCACCCAGCTCACCGCTAAATGCTCGCCGCTGAAACCGGCAAACCAGCTATCGCGCTGATCATTGGTGGTGCCGGTTTTGCCTGCCAGCGGTAAGTCGGCCGGAAAGCGATGGTATACCGCCCGACCGGTGCCTTCGCGCAACACCGCCTGCATGGCGTACTGCAACTGAAAAGCTGCCGCCTCGCTAAAGCGCTGCTCTATGGTCAGCGGATAGCGCTTGAGCGGCTCGCCGGTGGCGGTCAGTACATCGCGAATCACCCGCAGGGGCGTATAGGTGCCCTCGGCCGCCAGGGTATGGTAAATACCCGCCACCTCAATGGGTGACATTTCAATAGCCCCCAAAGTCATCGCCGGTACGGGCGGCACCCGCCCGTCGAATCCGGCGCGCTTTAAGGTGTGGGCGACCTTATCCAGCCCGACTTGCATTCCCAGCCGGGCCGTGGCTTGGTTGTAAGAACGCACCAGCGCTTGCAGTAAAGGCACATCGCCGTGGCTTTGGCGGGAATAGTTTTGCGGCTGCCACAGCTCGCCATCATCACTTTGCACCGTAACCGGCGCATCGGAAATAATACTGCCTAGATGATAGCGCGCAGGTTGCTCCAGTGCGGCCAAGTACACCAAGGGTTTCATCAATGAGCCCACCGGGCGTTTGGCATCCAATGCCCGGTTAAAACCGGCGTAGCGCGGGTTGCGATCCCCCACTACCGCCAGCACTTCGGCAGCCCCCACCGAGGTCACCACCATGGCGCCTTGTAGTTGCTCGGTTTTGTAGTCGCGCTCTAGTGTCGTTAAGCGTTTGCTCATGGCCTCTTCGGCTTGACGCTGCACCATGGGCGAGAGCGTGGTAAAGATACGCAGGCCATCGCTTTGTAGATCTTCGGGTTTGTAATCGCGAGCCAGCTGCCGCTTCACCAGATCGACAAACGCCGGATAGGTGGTTTGCGAACGGCTGCCCGCCTTAACTACCCCAAGCGATGCGGCCTGAGCACGGCTTAGCTGCGCCTTATTAATCAGGCCTTCGCGGTGCATAACATCCAGCACCAGATTGCGGCGCTTGCGGGCGCGCTCGGGGTTGCGCCACGGGTTGTAATATGAGGCGCCTTTAACCAAACCCACCAACAGTGCCACCTTGGGGGCATCCAGTTCGGAGACGGGCAACTGAAAATAATGCTGCGCGGCCAAACCAAAACCGTGAATAGCGCGCGCGCCGCTCTGCCCCAAAAAGACTTCGTTGATATAAGTTTCTAGAATTTCGGCTTTGCTGTAGTGCAACTCCAGCAAGACCGACATAGCCGCCTCTTGGGCTTTGCGGGTGAGGCTGCGCTCCTGTGTTAAATAAAAGTTTTTAACGAGCTGCTGGGTTAAGGTGCTACCGCCCTGCACTACCCGACCAGAACGGACATTTACCCAGGCGGCGCGAGCAATGGCCACCGGCGATACGCCCCAGTGATTAATAAAGTTTTTATCTTCTACCGCCAGCAGAGTTTCACCCAAAAGCGGCGGCAGGTCTTTTAGCTGTACTAACAGCCGGTCTTCTTTTTGCGCAGGGTAAATGCCTCCAATTTGCTCTGGCTCCAGCCTTACTAAGGGTAATTCGCGAGCATCGAGCGTAAGGCGCGCCACCCCAACCGGCCCCAGTAATACTTCAAAATTTTGGGGCCGGTCTTGGCCATCCCAAAAGTTAAAACCGCGAGTGTAAATTTGATAGCGGGTGTACTCGCCGGCACTGTGTCGACTGGCCTGGCCGGGTTTTGTCACCGAATCCACCCAGCGGTACCCGAGAGCCCCAAGCTCGCGCTCCAGCAAATTAGGTGTGACCGACAGCCCCTCGTATAACTCTAGAGGGCGCGCGTAAACCCGGGCTGGCAGCGCCCATTTTTTACCCTCAAACTTCTCGCGTACAATCTGATCGAGGTAGAGCATCCACAGGCCAACAGCCACCAGCGCGATGCATAAACCGTAAAAGAAAAGCAGCTTAAACAGTGAGCGGCCGTGCCCGGCGCGGCCAGAGGCCTTTTTTCGAGTGCGTTTGGTGGTACGAGTACGGCGTTTGGTCATAGGGTGCAGAATACCAGCTTTGATTAGGGCGCGGTTATTTTGCATAATGTGCGCCCAAATACAAGGGAGCTGCCACCGAAGTGTCGAGTCGGTGTGAAATGCCCCTTAACTTATGAGTGCGGCACCGGCCGGCTCACCCCTTCAGCGCTAGAGGCAAACAATGGCAAAGCAATACGATATTTACGGCATCGGCGCCGCTCTGGTAGACACCGAAATCACGGTAACCGATGACGATTTAACAGCCATGGGCGTAGACAAAGGCGTGATGACGCTGGTGGACGAAGAGCGCCAGCACGAGATTATTGGCTATTTGCAAGATCACTTGGTGGCCTCGCAGCGTGCCAGTGGCGGCTCCGGCGCCAACACCATTATTGCCGCAGGCTACTTCGGCTGCCACAACTTTTACTCCTGTAAGGTCGCCAACGACGACAATGGCAGCTTCTACCTGCAAGATATTAAAGATGCCAAGGTCAGCTACCCCACCCACGTCGGTCAGGATGAAGGCATTACCGGTAAATGTTTGGTGATGATTACCCCCGATGCCGAACGCACCATGAATACCTTTTTAGGTCTCAGTGCTACCGTCTCCACCACGGAGTTGGATGAAGACGCCATTAGCGCCTCGCAGTGGTCGTATATTGAAGGTTACTTGGTCAGCTCAGATACCGGCCGCGAAGCGGCGATTAAACTGCGCCAATTGTCCGAGCAGCACAACACCAAAGTCGCACTCAGCCTGTCGGACCCGGCCATGGTGCAGTTCTTTAAAGATGGCTTGACCGAGATGATCGGCGGCGGCGTCGACTTACTGTTCTGTAACCGCGATGAGGCGCTCGGCTTTACCCAAACCGAAAATATTGACGACGCGATTATTGAGCTGCAGCGCTGCGCCAAAACCTTCGCCATTACCTTAGGCGCCGAAGGCTCGCTGGTGTTTGATGGCACAGACTTAATGAGCATTCCCACCGCCAAAGCAAAAGCCATTGATACCAATGGTGCCGGTGATATGTACGCAGGTGCCTTCCTCTACGCCCTCAGTCAGGGTGAAGGTTACGAGCGCGCTGGGCGCTTTGCCAACCTCGCCGCCACCAAAGTAGTGACGCAATATGGCCCTCGCTTAAAGGCCGAGCAGCATCAAGAGTTAAAAACCGCATTTTTTGGTTGAGTTAACGGCAGCTTTTAAATACTTGCAGCAACCACAATTAACCTTTGCGCTAATGCCAAGCGCAAAGGTTAATGTTTAGCTTGGGCTTACAAAATCTGGAATGCCTCCAGGCGCTCTTCCAGTTCAGGGTGGGTCGAGAGATAACCTAACCACTTATTCTCATGTTCGTCTGAGTGTTGTTCGGCCAGCGCTTCACACACTTGCAACCGCTCTTCGTCGCTCAGCAGCTGCGGGTCGTAGGTCTCAGTCTGTTCTATCAACCGTGTGCATGCAGCACTCTCGCCTAGCCTTTGCATCAAATCAATAAACCGCTGCCGATCAATTCCGGCACGGTCGAGATAAGCGGCAGAAAACGCGTCGGCTTCGGTCTCGTGATCGCGCGAATAGGAGAAGGTTGTCAGCGCCACCGGTAGGCCAATCAGCAAATCACTGAGTGCGGTACTATCGCCCACCACGGTGACATAAATAAAACCGAGAGTCGCATTAGAAATGGCCGCTCGCATACTATGACGCAAGGCCACATGGCCAATTTCATGGGCGAGCACGGCAACCAACTCACGATCGGATTGCGCCAGCTCGACCATTTCGTCGGTAAAAATCACAGTGCCATCGGGCAAGGCAAACGCATTGGCGCCAATGTCGCCTCCCTGCCTGAAAGTAACCTTTAAAGGCAGCTCCGGGAACTCGGCTAGCACCGGGGCGAAATGCGCTTGCAATTCGGCGCGCCGTGTTTCACTCAGCTCACTCGGTGCAAAATACGTTTTATCCAAAATCGCGAGAGTTTCCCGAGCGACAGTATCGAGCGAGTTTTGCGGCAGCTGATGGGCAATAGCATTCGAGGCGGCGGGTACACCCCACACGGCACCGCCCCATACCAGTACGGCGACAACAACAGTGGCTACTGCCACCAAGCCCAAGTGCGACTCCAGTGTATGCAGCAAGCCTTTACGCGCACCTTGCCACTGTCGTTGCATCTGATCCACTTGATCGTTGTCGCGAGTTTCAAAGGCGGCGCCACTGTCAAACTTTACAAAGCGAGCGGTATTGCCCAAACGCGATGAAATGGCAACCGTGGCCGCCAGCTCTTCGGCCAGCACGCGCCCATTTGCTTGCGCGAGAATCTGCAGGTGGCCGTCCTCTGACACGTCGAGCAGCGCCTCGGTTGGCTGTGCACTTGACCCGCTATACCATCTGCCGCAAATCGCCACGTCTGGCTCCTCTTAAAAACCGATATCAATATCGAACAAGTCACCAACAGATTCAGCCAGCGCGTTAACCGACTCTTTTTCCTGTTCAACCAGGGTATCGAAATTGCCCGCCAGAACCGCTTGGGTGTAGCGCGCTTTAAAGTGCGCCGTGCGCACCTTGGCCCAAGGAATAAACAGCCCTAACGTTAATACAATTAAAAGTGTATTAACGGCCATTAAAATCAAATAGTCCTTCGCATTCCAATTGGCTTTAAGCGCATGACTTTTGAGCGTGATTGCATTGTAATTAATGTTAGCCAACGCTGTGGTGAAGTAGGCGAAGCCGTATAGATACCCCACCAGGGCCAGCAGCGGGCCCACATAAGGGATGAAGGTGCAAGCGATTGCCCCCACATAGATGGCAAGGGTCAACAAAAACGCGACATAGTACTGGCTCACGGTGGCACTGAAGACAAAGCTCTGAGTGCCATAACCATGGTTAGCGTAAATAAACTTTTTCTGCTGGAAAATAGCGTAGGGCATTAGAATGCCGAGAGTAATCGCCCCTAACAATGGCCAAAGCAGCAATACTAAGGCCGCCTCCCCCAATCGACCGTTAAACGCAAAGCGCACATTACGGTAGCTTGAATAGCGTGCATTAAAGCGCATGGACTGACAGATTATCCATGGCAGCGCCACGATTAACGCAATCCCCATAACCGTGCCGATGATAAGTGATATTTTCCCACTCAATGTATATAAAACCAAAAACACCAAGGCAATAACCCGGCCGATTAAAATTTTAACCGGGTCCGCGGTGTACTCAAAGCTGGCCTCATCCAAGTGAGTGTTGCCGTAAAAATACTGTTTATTACGCACCTTGGCCCAGGCCGAATAAATACCCAAGGTAACAATCGACAAGAGAATATTAACGATCCAAATTTTAAAATATTCAAAACCATTGCCGGTAAACACAAAAGGGACTTCACGCTTATCGTCAGCGGCATAGCTATCGGTGCTTTTCCCTACCCCTGTAGGCGGAGGAGTGCCAGCGGCGACGGGCTCGTGCGCGCCTTGCTCTGGCGGGGATGCTGGTGCAGGCTCATCGACAGTGGCTGTGGATTCAGCTACCTCTTGCGCCATCTCGCAAGCCACCCCGACCTCCGCTAGTCGGTCGATATACTTTTGCGCTTGCTCTGCACTCAATCCGGTTTTCAAGGTGCGCTGCCCTTGGGCAAAAATCTTTTCGACCTTGTCTACCGACAGATTAAACAATTTGGCAAAGCCGGCTTGGGCTTGCACATCCACCACACCAGCACTCGCGCCCAACAGTATGATTTTATAGGTTGGTTCCTGCGGCATAAATATTCCTTTTCCTTTTCTCAACTTTTTATATTTTTTTAAAGCCAACGGCCAAGCGTGCTTTCACTCGTGTTCAATCTGCCCGCACCTGACGCTATCGCCCCGATTGCTCAGAGCAAACCGGGCACTCGGGGTCTCGCGGCAAACGCATCTCGCGCCAGCGCCCGGTTAATGCGTCGTAAAACTGCACTCGCCCGGCGAGTGTTTCCCCGATACCGGTAAGCAATTTGATGGTCTCGACCGCTTGCACCGAACCAATCACCCCCACCAGAGGAGCCAGTACACCGCTGGCCGAGCAACTCAGATTTTCATCGGCTTGCGGTGGGTACAGACAGCGGTAACAGGGGGCATCACTTTGGCGAGAGTCAAACACACTGACCTGCCCTTCTAAACGAATGGCCGCCCCGGATACCAGCGGCGTTGCCTGTGCAACGCAGCATTCATTCAACAAAAAGCGAGTGGTGAAGTTATCGGTGCAATCGACCACCACATCCGCACGCGCAACCAACGCTGTTAATGGTTCGCGATCGGGCCGCTGGTCGATAAGCTCAAGTTGCGTATCGGGGTTGAGTCTATGCACACTCTCAGCGGCCGATGCCACCTTGGTTTGATCAATGGCATCCGTTGAATGGGCAATTTGACGTTGCAGGTTAGACAGCTCGACTTTGTCGTCATCCACCAACAGTAAACGGCCTACCCCGGCACTGGCCAAATACAAAGCCACCGGTGAACCCAGGCCGCCCACTCCCATAACCAACACCGTGGCGGCAAGCAAAGCCTGCTGGCCGGCAATATCCATTTGCGGCAGCATAATTTGCCGCGAGTAGCGCAGTAGTTGTTGATCGTTTAACTCTGTCACGGTGTTACCGCCTCTCGCTGTCCGATCGTTACCCGCTCAATGCCCGCCAAGTCGCGCACACTGTGTACATGCTGGTAACCCAGATCGTTCATTAAGTTGCGCACAAGGGCGGCTTGCTGCCAGCCGTGCTCAAATAATAAATAGCCTGCCGGTGTTAAATAGTCCAGAGCCTGCTCGCTGATGCGACGAATGTCGGCCAAGCCCGCTTCATCAGCCACTAGTGCCGAGGCCGGCTCAAAGCGTACATCTCCCTGCTGTAAATGCTCATCCTCCGCATCGATGTAAGGCGGGTTACTGACAATCAACGCAAAACGTTCGTGTTTTGGCACGGCGGCAAACCAATTGCTCTGATAAATAGTAACGTTCAGTTTTAAATGCTGGGCATTGGCGCGCGCCAAATTAACGGAGTCGGCAATGCGATCCACCGCGCTGATTTGCCAGCTGGGTCGCTCGGAGGCCAGCGCTAAGGCAATGGCACCGGTACCGGTGCCGAGGTCGAGAACCTGCGCGGCATCATCAATGCCTAATGCCAGCGCCTGCTCTACCAGCAGTTCCGTTTCGGGCCGAGGGATTAACGTTTGCGAATGGGTTTTAAGCGGCAGCGACCAAAATTCTTGCGTGCCGGTAAGAAAAGCCACTGGCTCACCTAGGGCGCGACGTTTAATTAAAGCGTTAAAGGTTTGTTGTTCCGAATCGTTCAGTGTGCGCTCGGGCCAAGTATAAAAATATGTGCGGCTTTTATCGAGCACCGCACTCAATAAAACCTCGGCATCGAGCCGCGCACTGTCGCTGTTGGTAAGCGCTTGTGTGGCTTGTTGCAGTGCTTGATCAATGCGCACGAATCAGTCGGCCAGAGCTGCCAGCTGGTCAGCTTGATACTCTTGGGTGAGCGGCCCGACCACTTCGCCCAGTGCGCCTTGCATAACCTCATCCAGCTTATAGAGGGTTAAGTTAATACGGTGATCGGTCACCCGGCCCTGCGGGTAATTGTACGTACGAATACGCTCGGAGCGATCGCCACTGCCCACCAGCGAGCGGCGCTCTTCGGCAATACTGGCGGCGGCCGACTCTTCCTGTGAGCTTTTTAATTTGGCCGCTAGCAAAGACATGGCGCGGGCGCGGTTTTTGTGTTGCGAGCGCTCATCTTGACACTCCACCACCACGCCACTGGGAATATGGGTAATGCGAATGGCCGAGTCGGTTTTGTTGACGTGCTGACCACCGGCGCCCGAGGCGCGAAAGGTATCGACACGAATATCGTTTTTATTGATATTCACCTCTTCCAGCTCGTCGGCCTCTGGCATAACCGCGACGGTGCAGGCGGAGGTATGAATCCGCCCCTGGGATTCGGTCTCGGGCACGCGCTGCACCCGGTGTGCACCAGATTCAAATTTAAGCTGTGAGTACACGTTGGTGCCGCTAATACGGGTAATCAATTCTTTGTACCCACCGTGTTCACCGGCATTTTCACTCAGCACTTCAATTTTCCAGCCAACCTGTTCACAGTAACGCGAGTACATACGGAATAAATCGCCAGAGAAAATAGCCGCCTCATCGCCACCGGTACCTGCCCGAATTTCCAAAAAGACGTTTTTATCGTCGTTGGGGTCTTTGGGTAGTAACAGCTTTTGCAGCTCGGTTTCCAGTGTTGCTTTTTCTTCTTCGCCGCTGTCTATTTCTTCGCGCGCCATTTCGCGCAGATCGGCGTCGCCCTCATCGAGCATGGAGCGCGCTTCTTCTATATCTTCTAGTACCGTGCGATAGCGATTGAACGCAACCATCACAGGCTCCAGTTCGGCGTACTCTTTCGACAGTTCGCGGAATTTGTCTTGATTGCTTATCACATCGCCGTCGGACAACAGAGCGCTAACTTCTTCGTTGCGCTCACTGAGTTTGTCGAGTTTTTCTACAATAGAAGCTTTCATTCTTTCTCGCTGCGTTCAATATCATCTTGGGTGATGGCAAACAGATCGTGCGCCAAACGCAGAGTGTCGTATTCGCCTTTTGCACTGGCCTCGCGCAATGCGGTGGTCGGTGCATGTAATAATTTATTGGTTAAGTTGCGAGCCAACTGGCTGGCCACTTTGTCGGGATCGGCTCCGGCATGCAACTGATTGAGTGCTTTTTGCAACTCTTGTTCGCGCAATTGCTCTGCCTTATTGCGATAGGCACGTATGGTATCCACCGCATCGAGAGCGCGCTGCTCGCGTTTATAACTTTGCACACCTTTTTCGATAATACCGAGGGCCCGGTCGGCCGCCTCTTCGCGGCTTTTGCGGTTTTGATCAATTACGACCTGTAAATCGTCCACCGTGTACAAATAAACATCGGCTAAATCGCCGACCTCGGCCTCAATATCGCGCGGTACCGCAATATCCAGCATAAACATGGGCTTGTGCTTGCGCACTTTCAGCGCCGACTCTACCGCGCCTTTGCCCAGTAGCGGTAATTGGCTGGCAGTGGAAGAAATCACTATATCGGCCCGCTGCAAATACTCAGGGATTTCCGACAACAAGATAGCCTCACCACCATAGCGACCGGCCAACGCTTGTGCGCGATCCAGAGTACGGTTGGCAACAATCAGGTGATCAATACCCTGTTCACTGAGATGCTGGGCCACTAGCTCTATGGTTTCGCCGGCACCGATCAAAAGCGCGGTATCTTGCTTTAAATCGGAAAATATTTGCTGGGCTAAGGTCACCGCAGTATAGGCCACCGAGACAGGGTTCTCGCCAATGCCGGTCTGGCTGCGCACCTGCTTGGCCACGGCAAAGACCTGCTGAAAAGCCCCGTGCAGAGATGCCCCGACGGTACCGGCTTCTCGTGCCATGGCATAAGCGGATTTCATTTGCCCCAATATTTGCGGCTCGCCCAACACCAGCGAATCAAGCCCGCCGGCAACTTTCATCATGTGGCGCAGCGCTTCATCTCCCCGGTAAAGATAGTGGCAGCGGTTTAGCTCATCTTGGCAGACTGCTGAGTGTTCCTGCAGCCAGGTCAGAATCGCTTCGGCTTGCTGCTCGGACTCCAGATAGATTTCGGTGCGATTACAAGTAGATAATATGGCCGCTTCACGGGCACCGGTTTGGCCTTGCGCGCCGCGCAGGGCATCGATCATGACATTGGGGGCAAACGCCACCCGCTCTCGAATTGCGAGAGGAGCGGTTGTATGATTGATCCCAAAAGCCAATAATGTCATGCAAGAAAGTACTTGTACCGAAATAGGGGCGCCATTGTCCAGCTAGCCAAGGCCGCTGACAAGTGGCATTTTACAGTGTCCGCCCGGCAATAACAGGTTCTTTGCTCGGTACCCGATTTAGGATGGCAAAATGAAAGCACTTTTACAGGCTGGCGTTGTTATATTCGCGGCCACTTTAATTAGCTGTGCCCAGCAGCCCATAGAGCCCCAGGCCACGCCTGTCGTTGCCGAGGTGGAGCCCGTGGCTCCACCCGAATTACCCGCGCGCCCTTTCACCAGTGATACCTTCTACGCACTGCTGAGTGCCGAAATCGCCGGCAGCCGCGGCCGCCTCGATGTGGCACTGGCCAATTACGCCCAGCAGGCCGAACAAACCGGCGACCCGCAGGTGGCCGAACGCGCCTACCGCATTGCTCGCTACCTAGGGGAAAAAGAAGCCACTTTGCGCACCGCGCAGATTTGGGCCGACTCCTCACCCGACAACCAAGACGCTCAGGCCTCGGCCATTATATCGCTGATTGAAGCCGACCGGTTGATGGAAGCCTTTAACAGCACCAAGCTTGGCACAACACGCGACAGTGGCAGCCTCTACCAGAGCATTGCCGCCAACGCCCAGCAAGTAACCGACACCCAGCGCGAACAATTGCTGGAGCAGTATCAAAACCTGCTGACACAACAACCCGAAAACGCGCCCCTACTGATTGGCACCGGCCTGTTATTGCAGCAGCAAGACCAACCCGAACAAGCCCTGGAGCTAGCCCAACAAGCCCTAACGCTGGAGCCCGACAACACCCACGCCTTGGTTCTGGTCACGGGATTACTGCACCAGCTAGAGCAAACCGACAAAGCCTTAACCCTAGTGGAAAACAAACTAACAGAAGAGCCCGACAGCACGCGTTTGCGCTTGCAGTTCGCACGCCTCCTGACCATGAGCGATATCGAAGCGGCCCAGCGGGAATTTCAGCATTTGGTGGACGACAACCCGCGAGATGCCGATATGGTACGGGCGCTGGCACTGGTGGCCGAGCAACGCGGCGACCTACTCACCGCCGAGCACAACTACCACACTCTGATTGAGTTGAATCATAACACCGATGCCGCCCACTTTTTTCTGGGCAAACTGGCCGAATCACGCGATAAGCCTGAAGACGCGCTCAAGCACTACCAAAAGATTGCACCGGGTGAAGAATACTTGGCGGCCAATGCCCAAATTTTTGCGATTTACTTAACTCAAGAGCAAGCCGCCAGCGCCTCCAACTATTATGAGCGCACCTTGAATTACCTATCCGGCGAGGAGCGCGACCAACTCACTCTGGTTTATAGCCAGCGCCTAGTGGGCGCCGAGCAGCCCGAGCAAGCGCTAGAGGTACTCAATACCGCGCTGGCAGCCGAGCCGGAAAACGCTTCGCTGTTGTACTCTCGCTCTATGTTGCACCAGCAACTGGGCAATATGCCCATGGCCGAGCAAGATCTACGGACCATCATTGATTACGACCCCAACAACGCCATGGCGCTCAATGCCTTGGGTTATATCTTGACCGAAAACACCGATCGCTACAGCGAAGCTTACGAGCTGATTAAACAGGCGCTGGTGCTGCAGCCCAACGACGCTGCCACCATCGACAGCCTAGGCTGGGTACACTTTCGCTTAGGCAATCTCGACATCGCCATTCGCTACCTGCGCAAAGCGATGAATATCTTTCCCGACCCAGAGATAGCGGCTCATTTAGGTGAGGCACTGTGGGCCAATAACCAACAAGAAGAGGCCAAAAGTGTTTGGAGCCGTGGGCTAAACCTTAACCCCGATAGCTCATATGTTCTGGACACACTCAAGCGCTTGCAAGTGCCGCTTGAAGCGCTAAGCCCCCTGACGGCGGAATAAATAGTCCATGAAGTTTACTCCCGCTTGTGGCGTGAGCCCCAACTCAAAGCTGGGGCGGCTGACACTGATCATCGCGTTCTTATTGTGTTTAACGCACTGCGCTCCGACGCCCCCCAAGCCGCAGGTGGACGACGCCGAACATCAGCGCCAGCGCCTCGCTCAACTGCACGACTGGCAACTGCAGGGCAAACTTGGCATCCGCCTGCCCGACGACAATGGCTCGGCACGGCTCAGCTGGCGCCAATCGAAGACCGATGTCAATCTCTCGCTGTCCGGCCCCCTGGGGCGCGGCCGAATCGTTATTGAGGGCAACGCCCAGCAAGTCAGCCTAAAGCAAGCCGGTGAGCCCGAGTTGGTAGCCCGCGACGTTGAGTCTTTGCTTTATCAAGCCACCGGCTGGCAGCTACCGGTATCTTTGCTCAGTGATTGGGTAAAAGGTATTCCAGCGCCCGACACTCCCCGCACAGAATTAACCTACACCCCCGAAGGCTTATTGAGCAGTTTTGAACAGTCGGGCTGGCGTTTAAGTTTCAAGCGCCACCAATGGGTCGACGGCTTTGTACTGCCGGGCTATGTGCGAGCGGACAAGATTCAAACCGAGCAAGCCCCCATCGGCAACGACTCGGCCGACACTCAAATGGATGTTCGGCTAGTGCTATCCATTCACCAGTGGAATCCCGGCCTTGATTGATTCCCTCACTTTGCTGGCTCCGGCTAAACTCAATGTGTTTTTACATATAACCGGACAGCGAGCCGATGGCTACCACCAGCTGCAAACGCTGTTTCAGTTATTGGATGTCGGCGACACCTTAACGTTTACCCGCACCGACCAGAACAGGGTAAACCTTAAGAGCAACCTCAAAGGCGTGGCCGACAGCGACAATTTAATTTTGCGCGCCGCCCTCGCCCTGCAAGAAGCCGCGCAAAATTCAACCTCCCCTCCGTTAAACTTAGGGGCTCATATCGAGTTAAACAAAGTACTGCCCATGGGCGGCGGTATTGGCGGCGGCAGTAGTGATGCTGCCACCACTTTAGTTGGCCTCAACCATTTATGGGGCTTGGGACTGAGCAAAAACGTCTTAATGCAACTGGGGCTCAAGCTTGGTGCCGACGTACCCGTGTTTATTAATGGCCGCACCGCTTGGGCCGAAGGCATCGGTGAGCAACTGATGGCGGTGGATTTGCCGCCAAAATGGTTTACCGTTATCCAACCTGACTGTCATGTAAGCACTGCCACAATTTTTTCACATAAAGATTTGACAAGAGACACCCGCCCCATTAAAGTAGCGGCCTTCTCGCAGAGGGCCACACGAAACGACTGTGAACCTCTCGTCAGAAAGCTGTATCCCAACGTGGATAACGCACTGATTTGGTTGAAGAAATTCAACGAAGATGCGAGAATGACAGGAACAGGAGCTTGTGTGTTTGCTCCGTTCGACAGTGAGAAAGAGGCCCGAGCGGTCTTGGCACAAGCACCGGACACCTTGCCCGGATTTGTCGCCCAAGGCATTTCGCACTCACCACTGAACGAACTCATTCCTGATTAAGCACTACTGGGGTGTAGCCAAGCGGTAAGGCAGCGGGTTTTGATCCCGTCATGCGAAGGTTCGAATCCTTCCACCCCAGCCATATTCCTCGGTACCCCGACGATTAGCTTGCTCCGCTAGAGCTTAAGGATTAACCTCCGCGTTGAGGGCCCTCCTCCGAACAGAGGACTCCCCTCCACGATTTCGCTCTGGCCTAAGCGCCGGGTTATCATAGCAGCACTGTGCGCAGGCACAGTGCTGTTGTTTTATTTGCCTATTGCAGATAAAAAAGAACACTAACAAACAGAAGGGTACCTGACGTGACGGACTTAATGGTCTTTACCGGCAATGCCAACCCAGCGCTCGCGCAAAAAGTTGTCGATCATCTGGGCATGACGCTGGGCGACGTTTCCGTCTCCCAGTTCAGCGACGGCGAGGTCGCGGTAGAGCTCAATGTTAATGTTCGTGGTCGCGACGTATTTGTGGTTCAACCCACTTGCGCCCCCACCAACGACAACTTGATTGAGTTGATCGTAATGGTTGATGCGCTGCGACGCGCCTCGGCCGGCCGTATTACCGCTGTGGTGCCCTACTTCGGTTACGCCCGCCAAGATCGCCGTGTGCGCTCGGCCCGCGTACCCATTACCGCCAAAGTTGTGGCCGACATGATGGTAGGCGCCGGCATCGACCGCTTACTGACGGTCGATTTGCACGCAGAGCAAATTCAGGGTTTCTTCGATGTACCGGTAGACAACGTCTACGGCTCTCCGGTGTTACTGGAAGACATCGAAGCGCAAAAATTTGAAGACTTGGTGGTGGTATCACCCGACATCGGCGGCGTTGTTCGCGCCCGTGCGGTGGCCAAGCAACTAGGCGCCGATTTAGCGATTATCGATAAGCGCCGCCCTTCGGCCAACGTCGCCGAGGTGATGAACATCATCGGTGAGATTGACGGACGCACCTGCTTGCTGGTGGACGACATGGTCGATACCGCAGGCACACTGTGCAATGCCGCCGCTGCACTGAAAAAACAAGGTGCAAAAAAGGTTGTGGCCTACGCCACCCACCCTGTGTTGTCCGGCAAAGCAATTGAAAATTTAAACAACTCAGTGTTGGATGAGCTGGTGATTACCGACTCCATCCCCCTGAGCCAAGAGGCGTCAAACTGCGGCCGCGTGCGCGTGTTGACCCTGTCGAGAATGTTAGCCGAAGCGGTGCGCCGCCTAAGCAATGAGGAATCACTGAGCGCGATGTTCCGCTAAGCGGAGGCTCAGATTACCGCTGCAACATAGGGTTGCAGTGTTAACAACCCCATGCAGTGTTCTGGTCGCGGACCTGTATGGTTTACACAGAGGAAATTCACAATGAGTGAAGATTTTGTCATTATTGCAAAGAGCCGCGAAGACAAAGGGAAAGGTGCGAGCCGCCGCCTGCGTCGTCTGGCTGGCGAAGTACCTGCTATCGTTTACGGTGGTAAGAAAAAGCCTGTTAGCATTACCCTGAACCAAAAAGACCTGCTCAAGCAGCTGGAAAACGAAGCGTTTTACTCGCACATCATCTCTTTGGAAATTGATGATAAAGCCGAAGACGTTATCCTGAAAGACTTGCAGCGTCACCCCGCCAAGCCAATTTTGTTCCACGTTGATTTTATGCGTGTATCAAAAACCAAAAAGCTGAACACCAGCGTACCTCTGCACTTCTTAAACGAAGAAGCGTGTAAAGGCGTTAAGATGCAAGGCGGTAAAATCGTTCACAATATGGTTCAGTTAGAAATTAGCTGTCTACCTGCTGACCTGCCAGAGTTCATTGAAGTGGACCTGACCGACGTTGAGCTGGGTCAGGTTGTTCACATCTCTGACCTGAACCTGCCCAAAGGTGTTGTCTCGGTTGAACTGTCACACGGTTCAGATCACGACCAGCCAGTTGTTACCGTGAACAAGCCTAAAGGCATGAGCGAAGACGACGCTGAATCTAGCGAAGCAGAAGGCGAAGGCGACAGCGAATAAGCTGCTGGCCCTGACCCTGTAGGCGCGGCGTTATGGATACACCGGTTCAACTTATCGTAGGCCTCGGCAACCCCGGAGCCGAGTACGACCGAACCCGCCATAACGCCGGCGCCGACTTGGTGTCCGAACTGGCTCGCCAGGCGGGCACCAGCCTCTCTCCGGAAAAAAAGTTCTTTGGCGATACTGCACGCATTTTGCTCGGCAACCGCCAGGTTCACCTGCTAATACCAACCACTTTTATGAACCGCAGCGGCCAGGCCATTGGTGCCCTAGCGCAGTTTTATAAAATTGACCCTGAAGCCATTTTAGTCGCTCACGACGAGCTCGACCTCGAGCCCGGTATCGCCCGTTTAAAAATTGGCGGCGGTCACGGCGGCCACAACGGCCTGCGCGACACTATTGCCTGCCTTGGCAACAACAAAAACTTTGCCCGCTTGCGTATTGGCATCGGCCACCCCGGCCACGCCTCAAAAGTCACGGGCCATGTACTCAAACGCGCCGGACGCGACGAGCAACAACTGATCGACGACAGCATCGACAAAGCCATCAAAGCCCTACCCCTAGCGGTAAAAGGTGAATGGAATCAGGCGATGCATCAGTTGCATACGAAATAAAGCCTAAGACGAAATCCCCCCCCTCGCTTTAAACCGCCCCCTTCCCATTAAGCTTCCGACCTCAAGCATCTAGCCCCAACCACGACCTCTGTTTATACTATCGGAAATACTATAATAAACCGTCCCGGAGATACCTATGGCCAATACCCTACAGGACTGCCTCAGCCCATCCACCTTAAAGGCCACCGCACATTTATCCAGAGCTTTTGAGTCAGCCGAACCTTTTTCCCACCTCGTTATTGACGAGTTTTTTGACTCCGACTTTTGTCAGACTCTGTTGGACGAGTTTCCTGTATTCGATGACGAAAAAGCGCGCAACGAGAATGGCATCATCGGCCGCAAAGCGGTGTACACTGAACTGCGCGATATTGGCACCCAGTACCAAAAACTGGATAAGCTGATTCGATCCGAGAAATTTTTAAACTGGGTAAGTCAGGCCACAGGCATACCTGACTTAATTTACGACCCAGATTACTTTGGCGGCGGTACACACGAAAACTGTCACGGCCAGGATTTAGATCCACACGTCGACTTCAACCGCCACCCGGTTACCAATTATCACCGCCGGCTTAACTTAATTATCTATCTCAACAAAGAGTGGCAAGACGACTGGGGCGGGCTGATCGAATTTCATCAAGACCCGCGCAAGCCACCTGCAGAAAATAAAATTACTAAAGTGGCACCGCTGTTTAATCGCTGCGTGATTTTTGCCACTCACGATCACTCGTGGCACGGCTTTGAGCGCATCAACCTACCAAATGGCGATCAAGACCCGCATTCACGCAAATCTATTGCCCTATATTTTTACAGCAAAACCCGTCCAGCTCATGAATACAAGGGCCGCCACTCAACCATCTACGTTGAACGCCCACTGCCCGAACACATTCAGCCCGGCCAAGTATTGAGCACTGCAGACTATCAGCGCATTCAAGTACTTTTGACGCGGCGCGACCAACATCTACAGCGCCTATACCGGGACAACCACCGCCTGCAGGATAAGCTCGACAAACTTACCAGCCATAAGGCGTTCTGGATCGCCCGCATGGGGCTGAATTTAGCTTCGAAAGTGAAACGGAAGCTATTGGGACAGAAATGAATGCTGAATGCTGAAATTTTGCGCTGAGCTTAGCCTGCGTCAAATCTTGCTTAGCGCTTGTTGCATTGTGCACCTGGCGTTCTGCGTACCGCTAGCAAGCTCCCTCTCCACCATCCAATTCATGTATAATTCGCCGTTTGCACAATCATCCAATCAAGAGACAGTTCCATGGGCTTTAATTGCGGTATCGTTGGTCTTCCGAATGTAGGCAAATCCACGTTGTTTAACGCACTGACCAAGGCGGGCATTGGCGCGGAGAATTTCCCGTTCTGCACCATTGAGCCCAACGCCGGTGTGGTTGCGGTACCCGACCCCCGCCAAGACAAAATTGCCGAGATCGTCAAACCCGAGAAGGTGATTGCCACCACCATGGAATTTGTCGATATTGCAGGTCTTGTGGCTGGCGCCTCTAAGGGTGAAGGCCTCGGCAATAAGTTCCTCGCCAATATTCGCGAGACGGATGCCATCGCCCATGTTGTACGCTGCTTTGAGGATGAAAACGTCATCCACGTTGACGGTAAAATTAACCCCGCCTCCGATATCGACGTAATCAACACCGAGCTGGCGCTGGCCGATTTAGAAACGGTAGAAAAAGCCATTCTGCGCTTTGCCAAAGCCGCCAAAGGCCAGGACAAGCACGCCATCGCTATGAAGGCGTTGCTGGAAAAAGTGCAACCACACCTCGATGAAGCCAAACCACTGCGCTCGTATGATCTTACCGATGATGAACGCAGCCTGCTGCGCGAACTGAGCCTAATGACGTTAAAGCCCACCATGTACATTGCCAACGTGGCGGAAGACGGCTTTGACGACAACCCACATTTAGACCAAGTACGCGAAATTGCCGCTACCGAGAACGCCGTCGTGGTGCCTATCTGCAATAAAATTGAAGCGGAAATCAGCGAACTGGACGACGATGAAAAAGCAGAATTTCTGGAAGCACTGGGCATGGAAGAGCCAGGGTTAAACCGCGTTATTCGCGGCGGCTATGAACTACTCGGTCTCCACACTTACTTTACCGCAGGCGTCAAAGAAGTGCGCGCCTGGACCATCCCTATTGGTGCCACAGCGCCACAAGCAGCAGGTGTTATTCACACCGACTTTGAAAAAGGGTTTATTCGCGCCGAAACCATCGCCTACAATGACTTTATTGAGTACCAAGGTGAGCAAGGTGCAAAAACCGCGGGTAAAGCGCGTAAAGAAGGCAAAGAGTATGTCGTAAAAGATGGCGATGTACTGCACTTTTTGTTTAATGTGTAACTAATAATAGTCAGACGTCTGAGGCCGGACGTCTGACGACTTTTTTCTTTTGCATCAGACGTCAGACCTCCGACGTCAGACTTTGAAACTAAACCCGTCCGCGTTTTCTCAATCGCACCACGCCACTAACTGTCAGCAGCAGTGCCATACACAACACCCCTGGTAGATTAAAAATAGGCAATGCATGCACCGTTGAATCGGGATCGGGATCGGGATCGGGATCGGGATCGGGATCGGGATCGGGATCGGGATCAGGATCAGGATCAGGATCAGGATCAGGATCGGCGCTAACGATTAAATTTACCTGATTCGCCACAGAGAGATCCAATACCGCCGTATAGCCCGCAGGCTGGGTGCCAATATTTAAGCCATTGTCGGTCAGCGCACCTGTGAAGTTAATCAGCCGGTAAGTGCCTGCTTCATAATTACCCCAATCAATAATGTTGAGTGTGCCGTCCAGAGTGAGGTTGCCATCGACCTCGATCAAATCGTTCACACCAGCGCCGACTGTGCCGGGGGCATCCAACTCAAACTCTTGCACTGAAGCCGCGTTAAGCACCAGGTCGCCCATGACGTTCAGGGTTTCCGGCGAATTACCAGGCGTCAAAGTGCCCGCGCTGGTAACCCCACCCACACTGCCGCTGCCACCTAAGGTTCCGCCAGCTTGCACCGTTACCTCCGATGCAATACTGCCATTGACCAACAGCGTACCGCCGCTGATGATGGTATCGCCTTGGTAGGTATGCGTACCCGTTAGGGTTGTGGTGCCACTGCCACGCTGATTGAGGCTGATATTTCCCTGAATCGGCGTAGCAAAAAGGGCGTTGTCAGTTTGGTTAAAGTTTAAGACTCCAGTCCCCCTAAAGGGAAACCATATGTCGGTCTTAATCTCCTCGGCGATTACCGTACCGGCGGTACCACTAAGATCAAACGGGCCAATGTTAAGCGTTCCGGTACCGATGCCGCCAAGGTACAGCTCATCGGTCATAGTCCAGGTGGCACCGCCGGCCACTGTTACTGTCCCCTCGGTGCCATTATCCCAACCTAGGTGGCTAACGGTACTGCTCACCGCACTGCCACTGGCGATGCTAAGTGTGCCATTGCCCCACATACCAACATGCAACTCACCGCTATTGGTCCAAATGGCGTTATCTGTGAGAGTGACCTCACCGACACCGTCAGAGTTGCGACCGATGTAAGCGGTTTCACTGGTGACGACCGCCTCCTCAGCAATGCTTAGCGACCCGGCTCCACTTCTGCCAACCGATAACACATCGTTATTATCCCAGCGGCTGCCAGCCCCTGTGACCGTAACGCTTCCTGTGGTGCCCAACACCCAGGCTATTTGACCAGCCTCACTGCTAACCGTACTGCCCGCATTAATATCCAGCGTGCCATTGCCGCCTCGCCCCACCGTCAGGCTGCGCCTATTGGCCCAACTGGCGCCACCCGTTAAGCTCACAGCACCGATGCTGCCTGAGTCTTTACCAATATAGTCGTCATCACCACTGACATTGGCACCGTTTTGCATCAGCAGCGTTGCTGTATCGCCGGAGACATCACCCACCACAACATTGGCAGTGGCGTGAGTAATACTGCCTCCATCTATGATCAAGGTGCCATCATTGACGGTAGTGCCTCTATTGTACGTATTGGCCCCGGTTAGGGTCGTGCTGCCAGAGCCACGCTGATTCAGAACAATGTTTCCTTCGATAGGTACCGTAAACGTAATATCGTCGGTTTGGTTAAAGTTGACCGTGCCACTACCAATGCCGGTAATCAACTTGGTTGCGATGACAGTGCCTGCGGTATCGCTCAAATCAGAAGCGCCAATATTAAGCGTGCCCGTACCAGTGTTACCGATATGAAGCGTCTCCTGACTTTCCCAGCGACCGCCACCGGTTACCGTAGCCGTCGCACTAGCCGTTGAATAATAACCCAGTGTGCTTCTTTTACTCTGGACCGTGGCACCTTGCTCAATCGTAAGCGCACCATTGCCCCACAGCCCTACATGCAAATCATCGCTGTTAATCCATGAAGAGTCGGCCCCAGTCACAGTAGCAGTACTGTTACTCAACCCGCCATAGCCAATATAAGACAATGTATTGCTAAGCGTGGAGCCGTCTTCAACGATCAACGCGCCACTGCCCTCACTACCGACATGCAATCCCTCGCCCGTCCAATTTGCGCCACTCGTTACCGTTACGGCGCCATTACTACCCGTATTCCTACCAATATAATGATTGTTGCTATTGATACTGGCACCGCTCTGCATAAGCAAGGTCGCACTATCGCCCGTGAGTTCACCCACAATGATATCGGCACTAGCGTGGTCAATACTGCCGCCATTCACAACCAAGGTGCCGCCATTGACGATAGTGCCTCTATTGTAAGTATTGTCCTCGGTTAGGGTCGTGCTGCCAGTACCACGCTGATGCAAACGGATATTCTGGTTGATATTAATAGCAAACGTAATATCGTCGGTTTGGTTAAAGTTGACCGTGCCACTACCAACGCCGGTAGTCACCTCGGTTGCGATGACAGTGCCTGCCGTGTCGCTCAAATCAGAAACGCCAATATTAAGCGTACCCGTACCATCGACACCGATATGAAGTGTCCCCTGATTTTCCCAGCGACCACCACCGGTCACGGTAGCCGTCCCATTACCCGTGTAGAAATAACCCAACGTGCCTTTTCTGCTGAGGACCGTGGCACCTTGCTCAGCCGTAAGTGCAGCACTGCCCCACAGGCCGACGTGTAGATCATCACTGTTAGTCCACGAAGAGCTGGCCCCAGTCACAGTGGCAGAACTATCACTCGGACCACCATAACCAATATGGCCTAGGGTACTGCTAACGGCGGCACCGTCTTCAATTCTCAAATCACCACTGCCCTCACCGCCGACTTGCAACCGGCCGGCATTCGCCCAAATGGAGCCCGCCCCCGTAACGCTGACCTCGCCCAAGCCGGCCGCGTTGCGTCCTATATAGCCTTCCGAGTTATTCACCGTAGCGCCACTTTCAATGGCCAGTGTGCCTGCCGCATCCTGCGCCACATTAAGGTCACCGGCGATAGACCAAGGGTGGGGCCCAGCTGCTGGAATAACCTCGCCCGTACCGTTGACGCTTTGTGCCCATGCGGGTGCCGCTGACAACGACACTGCCATCGCTAAAGCCCTGAATGGCAACCCTTGCTGTGGAGATGAAAGCAATAACAGGGAGGAGAAAGTCGCAGGGAGCTCTTTAACGGCTACAGGCATAGCTTTGCTGCACGGTATTATCACGGATCATTAACTCTGTTGGGGGTTACTGTACCGGTAGATTTTCCCTAAGAAAATCCAGCGTTTATTTCACAAAACGATAACGGCGGGAACGCTAAGCAGCAAGTTGTCTGATTTATTGTTTTGCATCACTTTTATGCGTTTGGCACAGTATCGCTCAATAAATTAAACTCGCCACTTAGGCTTATGTTAAAATGCCCGCCATGACTCACGACGATCATCACTGTGATTTTTCACCCCCTTATCAGGTTCTCTGGGACTTTGTGGCCGATGATTTTCCGCTACCCGAGAGCGCGGGTATTGGCCGAGTGCAACGGTTTGATTTCGGTAGCGAGTTGGCGCTGTACCGATCTGAATTTCGGGTAACCAAAGATTGCGTTATTGACTGTCATTCAGATCAAAAAGAATTAGCCGAGCTGCTGTGCAGTATTTTTCTGCTGACCGGCACAATCACTCTAGAAACTCCGGATCGCCAACAACACTTGATAACCCCACAAAGCGGTTTGCTTTTTCGCGTGCAAGACATTGGATCGCGCTTTATTATTCCCGGCGGGCAAACCGTACGACACATAGGCGTTGCCAACCCAATGTCGATCTTGCATAAACGTTTAGGAGATCAACTGCCTGAGGGGTTGGCCAATTTTGCCACGGTGCCGGAGGGTGGCACTGTAAATCGGCGCCTGCCCGTACAGAGCCGTTTGCGCGGCCTGCTGACTGATGTGTTTTCTCCAGTCACCTGCGCTGGTGGCTCCCCAACGCAGGAGCTACAACTAGAAGCGGTGGCTTGGTCTATTTTCGCCGAGTCCGTTCGCCTTACGATTACCTGCCAAGACAACAGCTCAAGCCAAGCGCCACTGTGGGGCGAGCAGGTATTTAATAATATAACGGTATACCTGCGCGAGAACCTAGAGCGGCCACTCAAAGGAGATGACATCTGCCAAAGGTTTGGAGTCTCCAAACGGCAACTGCACCAACTGTTCCAAACCATGCAGCAGTGCTCACCAAGAGAGTTCTTGCGTCGCGAACGCTTAAACCGAGCGCGTGCATTGCTGGAGCAAACTGACATGCCGGTAAAATCCGCCGCTTACGCTGTGGGTTACGTCCATGTCAGTAATTTTAGTAAAGCCTACCGTGCATTTTTTGGCGAAACCCCCGGGCAAACTCAGCGTTTAAATAGCACAGGGGGAAGTGAACGCTGAACGCGGAATGCGGAATGCGGAATGCGGAATGCGGAATGCGGAATGCGGAATGCGGAATGCGGAATGCGGAATGCGGAATGCGGA